>JBMUCX010000080.1:0-12153 GCA_049458915.1 Ilumatobacteraceae bacterium | reverse complement strand
CACGTCTCGCCGGCTCGGTCGGCCGATGGGTCGACGGGTCGGGTCGTCCGGCAGACTGACCCGGTGCCACCGAGCGTCCACGCCGGGTCGTCCGACGACCCTCACTATTCCGTCGTCTGGCCCCGATCGCCGCGCGGTGTGCAACGGCGTCGACGCGCCCTCCGGCTCGACTCGCTCGACGGCCGACGGATCGCGTTCTTGTGGGACCACCTGTTCCGGGGCGACGAACTGTTCCCGGTGCTCGCCGCCGAACTCCGCCGCCGCCACCCCGGCATCGACATCGTCGATCACACCGAGTTCGGGAACCTCCACGGTGCCGATGAGGCCGCCCGACTCGACCGGCTGCCCGATGACCTGCGCACCAGAGGGGTCGACGCCGTGGTGTCCGGGATGGGCTGTTGAGGGAGTTGTACGCCCGCCGTGCTGCGGGCATCGATCGCTGCCGAGTCCGTCGGCATCCCGTCGGTCTCGCTCGTGTGTGAAGGCTTCGAGCGGCAGGCCGCCGCCACGGCCCGCGGCCACGGGTTCGACGGACTCCCGCTCGCCGTCACGGTCGGTCACGTCGATGCCCAGTCGTACGACGAGATGGTGACGCACTTCGTCGCCGTCACCGTCGACGACGTGGTGGCGGGGCTGACCGTCGAGTCGGCCCTCGTCGACGAGTCCGAGCACGCCGAGCCGGCAGCACTGGACATGGTGGCCACGGGCACGATCGACGAGATCCAAGCGGCGTTCGTCGAGCGTGGCTGGACCGACGGGCATCCGGTCGTGCCGCCCACCCGCGAGCGGGTCGAGGCGTTCTTGGCCGATTCGGGGCACGACCCCTGGAAGGTGCTCGGTCAGGCGGCGTCGTCCGGACGCGACGTCACCGTCTGGTCGATCGCCGTCAACGCCGTCATGGCGGGCTGCCGCTCGGAGTACCTGCCCGTGCTCCTCGCCCTCGCCGAGATCCTCGTCGATCCGACGTACGGGGCCCAGCACTCCGGCAACACCACCGGCGCCGACGCGCTGGTCGTCGTCGACGGACCGAACACCGAGGCGTTGGGCTTCCACCACGGCCCCGGAGCTCTGCGAGAAGGAGCGCATGCGAACACGACGGTCGGGCGGTGGCTCCGGCTGTACCTCCGCAACGTCTTCGGGTTCACCGCCGATGAACACGACAAGGCGACGTTCGGTAACCCGTCGCGGGTCGTGCTCGCCGAGGACATGGCGTGCCTCGGGGAACTCGGCTGGACGTCGCTCGCCGTCGATCTCGGTGTCGACGGTGACGCCGTGGCGATGGCCCGGATGAACTCCGGGACGATCATCGGCAGCGTGTTCGGGGCCACTCCCGACGAGATCGTGCCCTATCTGGCCGATGGTCTCGTCCGCGTGGCTTCATGGGATCTCACCCACGTCCACGGCCTGGGCGACGACCAGTTCAGCCCCTTGCTCGTCCTGTCGCCCGTGCTCGCCCGCACCGTCGCCCGCCACGGATGGTCGAAGGACGACCTCCGTCTGGCGCTGTGGCTCCGAGCGCGACTGCCGGCGAGTCGGTTCGAGCGGTACATCGGTGAATGGAGCAACCTCACGGCCGGCCGTCGTCGACTCACCGACCTCGTCGCCGAGGGGGCGTTGCCCGCCGTCTATGCCGAATCGGACGATCCGGAGCGACTCGTCCCGATCACGACCCGGCCCGAGCGGATCATGATCGCGGTTGCCGGCGACCCGAACCGGACCAATGCGTACGCGTTCGCCAACGACGGTCCGCACGGGTGGTGGACGGCCAAGCCGGTCGACCACACCCCGGCGAGTGATCTGATGTGCCGGATCGGAGGACCGTGCAGTCCGTCGTGACCGTTCCCAGCGGGATGATCCGGCCGGGATCACGACGCTTCGTCGCCGTCCTGTCGATGTGCATGGCGGTCACGGCGCTCGGGGTCGACACCGTGCTGCCCGCCTACGACTCGATCCGGTCGTCGCTCGGACTCGCCGAGGGCGCCTCGGAGATCACCGGTCTGATCACCTTCTACCTCATGGGGAACGCGCTCGGATTGCTGCCGGCCGGCCTCCTGGCCGACCGATTCGGCCGACGTCCGGTGATGTGGGGCGGGCTCGGGCTGTACGTCGCCGGGGCGATCGGGTCGGTGCTCGCACCGACCCTCGGCACGATGCTGATCGCCCGGTTCGTCTGGGGACTCGGCGGTGCCGGGCCCCGTGTCGCCACCTTGGCGATGGTCCGTGACGAGTTCTCCGGTGAGCGGATGGCACGACAGATGTCGCTCATCATGGCGGTGTTCCTGATCGTCCCGGCGGTCGGTCCGAGCCTCTCGGCCGGCCTCTTGCTGGTCGGTCCGTGGCAGATCGTGTTCTGGATGTGCGCGGCGGCCGGTCTCGCCGTCGCCGTCGCCGTCGGGCAACTGCCGGAAACCCTCGAGGTTCGGCAACCGCTGGCGGTCGCCTCCGCTGGTCGCAGCATCCGGATGGTGCTGACGACCGCCGGCACCCCGGCATCGCTCGTGTCGCTGACGGCGCTGTACGGCGTGTTCATGGCCTACCTGTCGGGTTTCGAACTGATCGTCGACCAGACCTACGGGTTGCGGACGTGGTTCCCGATGGTGTTCGGCGTGCTGTCGCTCACGATGCTCGGTGGGATGCTGCTCAATGGCCGATTGGTCGAGCGCCTGGGTCTGGAACGCTTGCTCCAGGTCATCTTCGCTTCGAACGGCGCAGCCGTCGTGGTGCTCGCCGCGGTGGTACTGGTCGCCGATGGACGACCGCCGTTCGGCGTGCTGGTCGCGATGGTCGGTGTCGTGCTCTTCTTCCAGCAGATGTTGATCCCGAACCTGAACGCGGCTGCCATGCGTCCGCTCGGACCGGTTGCCGGAACGGGCGCCGCCCTGCTCGGCATGATTCCCGGACTGCTGGGTGCGGTCCTCGGTGAGGCCATCAATCGGCGGTTCGACGGGACCGTTCGTCCACTGGCGATCGGGTTCGTCGTCTCCTCGATCGTCGCATGGCTGGCCTGGCGATCCGCCGCGCGCCGGTCACGATCAGTCGGCTGAGTCGGCAGCGAAGGCGGCCGTCAGCCGCTCGAATCCCTCGTCGAGACCGATCGTCGGGACCCAGCGCAGCGCCCGCCGGGTCGAGCGCTGCTCGAACCAGTGTGCGGTCGACAGTTGCTCGGCGAGGAACACCGTCATCGGCGGGTCCGTGGTCCGCCGGGTCACCGACCAGAGCCGTTCTGCGACCGCACCGAGCCCGATGGCGACCGGTGTCGGGACCCGCGGGAGCCGCCCGAGTTCGATCCCGGCTGCGGCGACGATGCGACTGACGAGCTCGTGCACGGTTCGCGGCTCGCCGTTCGAGACCACCAGCGCCCGTCCGCCGAGCTCCGCATCGGGGTCGACGATCCGCTCCATGGCCGCCGTGAGTGCAGCGGCGGCATTGTCGACGTACGTCGTGTCGACGAGCGCCGTTCCGGGCCCGACGAGGGCGAGTCGTCCCGACCGTGCACGCTGGACGATCCGCCCGACGAGCTGGGTGTCGCCCGGTCCCCAGACGAGGTGCGGTCGGATCGCCACGACCGGCATGTCGTCGCTGGAGGCGGCCAGCGCCATGACCTCGGCCATCGCCTTCGTGACCGAGTAATGACCGCGTGCGCCGTCCGGGTCGGCAGGGGTCGGGCCGGCACCGACGAGGGACGCCCCGGTGTGCGCCACCGATGGTGACGAGACGTGGACGAATCCCCGGACCCCCGCCGTCCGGGCTGCGGCGAGCATCGTGGACGTCCCGTCGACGTTCACCGATCTGAACTGACCGAACGATCCGACCACCCCGACGCGCGCGGCGAGGTGGACGACGACGTCCTGACCGGCACACGCTGCCGTCGCCCTGGTCGCGTCGTCCACGGACCCCAGGATCTCGACCGGGGTGGTCCCCGCCGCCGTCACGATGCCGGCCGGAGTCCGCTGCATCACCGTCACCGTGTGGCCGGCGGCGATGGCCTGCTCGACGAGGTGTCGTCCGAGCAGGCTCGACGCTCCCGTCACGAGCACGTTCACGGGGATCCTGCCCGAGCTCCGGTGAGCGCCCGCTCGGCCCACTCCGCCAGTCGGGTGCGGTCGACTTTCGAGTTGTGACGGCGGTCGACGGGTAGGTGGGGCACCTCGAGGACGGCGATCACCTCCGGTGCATCATCGATCGACGCGAGTGCGTCGCGTACGGCGGACCGCACCCGATCGACGAGTGCGGTGTCGGCCGGACCCGGCCGGCGGACGGGCTGCTCGCGTTCGAGGACGACGACGAGTTGGCGGTCGTCGGCCGGACCGACACCGACGAGTGCGGCGGCTGCCACCCCGTCGATCCGCTCGACCGCCTGCTCCGACGCCACGGGGGCGATCGGTCCGGCGGCGGTGGTGATCACGTGTCCGAGTCGCCCGCCGATCCAGAGACGGCCGAGCCCGTCGAGGTGACCGACGTCGCCGGTCGCGTGCCAACCCTCGTCCGGGCTGGCTGCGAACTCGGTGTGCCAGAGGCGGTCGTAGCCGGCGCGCGCATGCGGTGCTCGGACCAGGATCTCGCCGATGCGGTGTGGATGCCGGTCCGATCCGTCGATCGGTCGCACCGCCACGTCGACGCCGGCGACCGGTCGCCCCACGCAGACTCCGTCTCCCGCTCCTGGTCCACCTCGTTCGGCTTCGGTGACTCCTGGGAGGTCGATGTCGGCCACCGGCAGGCATTCGGTCATCCCGTACGGGGTGTGGACCTCGGCACCGGGGAACAGTTCCGCCGCTCGTCGGAGCAACTCGGACCGCACCGGGGCACCCGCCGAGAGCAGCAGCCTGACCCCGGCGAACGCCCGGCGGTGGTCGGCGGTGAGCGATGCCCGGGTCCGAACGACGTTGGCCAGTGCGGCCGGCGACGCGAACACGAGCGTCGCGTCGATGGCGTCGACCGCGTCGCCGAGCGCCGTCGCGGTGAGTGTCGCCGGCGCGGTCACGTCCATCTGCGGGACGACGGAGGTGATGCCCATGACCGGTCCGTAGAGGGCGAACGGGGCGAAGGCGGCGACGAGGCGATCGTTCCCGGTGATGCCGTACTGTGCGACGAGGGCGTCGCGCTGAGCCTCGAGTTGGCCGTGCGTGTAGCGGACACCCTTGGACGGGCCGGTCGCGCCGGAGGTGAACACGACGGCCGCAGCGGCGTCCGAGGTGGGTGGCAGCGGTTCGACATCGATGTCCGCCGGTCCGACGATCCGGTCGACGGCGTGCCGCCGACCCGGCCAGCGGAGCACTCGTGCCGCCACCAGGGCCTTCGGGATCCCGATCAGGTGCGTCGGGTCGGCTGAACGCATCGCTGCACTCATCCCGCGCGGCCCGAGGCCGGCGTCGACCACGACGACGACACCGCCGATTCGCCAGACGGCACCGAGCATGGTGGCCAGGTCGACGCCAGGGGGGATCAGCAGCGCGACCCGGTCACCGGGGAGGACGCCTCCAGCGGCGAGGTGTCGGGCGGCGCGCTCGGTGCGTTGATCGAGTTCGGCGAAGGTCGTTCGACGTGCTCCCTTCCGACGACCAGCCGGTTCGACGACGGCGATCCGCTCCGGTGGGCGCGGTGTCGTCACGGCCAGCGTGGAGACGGCCGGTCGTGTCGGCGTCTCGGTGTTCGGGAGGCTGCGAGCCCGGTCGCTGTCGATCTCGAACCGGACGAAGTCGAGGATCGCCCCGAACGCATCGACGTCCTCCGACACCAGATGCCCGGCGTGCGGGTGTCGGTGGACGACGGCGTGCGGAAGTCGCCGTTCGAGATCGTGGAGGTAGAGGTCCGAGAACACCGGGTCGGCGGCCCCCCAGACGAGCAGCGTCGGGATCTCGCCGAGTTCGTCGAGTCCGCGTGCGATCTCGTCGAGCGTGGCTGCACTCGGATGCTTCGGGTCGAGCGGAATGTCCGCCACGAAGTCGCCGATCGCGCGTCGTCGGTCCGGGGTGCGGTACGGAGCGAGGAAGCCGGTGCGCACGGCGTCGGGGATCCGGTGGCCGACCATGGCCAATGCCCCTCGAACGAACACATCGGTGCGCGTGGTGAGTGGGCGCAGTGCGAGGCGTGATCTCGCCAGGCGGATGACGGCTGGAGCGGGTGAACCCGCTGGTTGGTGCACGGCGGTGTTCATGAGGACGACACCGGCGAGTCGGTCCCGGTGTCGGAGGGCCCAGCCGAGCGAGATCGGTCCGCCCCAGTCGTGGGCGACGGTGACGGTCGGGCCGTGCACCCCGAGTCGGTCGACGACGGCGGTGAGGTCGTCGATCCGAGTGGCGAGGCGTCGCTCGGTGCCCGTGCGCTCGGAGAACCCCATGTCGAGGTGGTCGACGGCGACGACGCGCACTCCATCAGGGGCTCGAGCGATCAGGTCGCGGTAGAGGTACGACCAGGTCGGATTGCCATGGACGCACAGGAGGGTGAGTTCGGCGTCGCGCGGTCCCCGGTCGAGGACGTGGAAACACCGCTCGATGCCGTCGAGGTCGGGGACCGTGACGGTCCTCGACCAGGTCGGGTCGAGCCCGGGGAGTCCCGACGGTGGGTTCACCAGAGGAGTTCGATGACCCCGGCGTTCAGGCCGGAGCCGATCCCCATGCACAAGACGCTGTCCCCCGGTGCGATCCGGTCGGCGACGGACGCCAGTGTGATCGGGACGGCGGCCGGTCCGATGTTCCCGCGGGTCGGGAAGATCTTCGGAACGCGGTCCGGGTCGATGCCGAGCACGTCGATCATCGCATTCGTGTGGACCTCGGAGACCTGGTGGAAGATGTAGTGGTCGCGCCCGCCCCAGACGTCGCCGGCGCCGGCGTCGTCCCATGCGATCTTGGCGAGTTCGGTCCCTGCGTCGAGCAGGCCGCGGGTGTCGGTGATCATCCCGTCGAGCGATCCGATACAGAGTTGGTGGTGCTGGGTGGCGGCGTGGAAGAACCCCTGTACCAACCGGTGGCTCCCCGGGTGCTCGGAGTGACGGCCGATGACGGCGGCGACCGAACCCGAGCCGAGGGTGAGCGAAGCGAAGTTGGCGATGATGTCGGCCAGACCTTCACCGCGCTCGTTCAGGAATCCGATCGTGTTGTCGTAGATCTCTCGCGTTCCCTCGCCATCGACGATCAGCGCGTAGTCGATCTGGCCGGCATCGATCATCACGCCGGCGAGGTGCATCGCGTTCATGAAGCCGAGGCAGGCGTTGACGAGATCGAAGTTGAGACACGTCGAGGGCAGGCCGAGGGCGTCGTGGACGGTGACCGCGCTCGACGGTTCGAGTCGGGTCCGGCAGACGCTCGTGTCGACGAGGAGGCCGATCCGGTTCCGATCGATGCCGGCCGCCTGGATCGCCTGTTCGCCGGCGAGCGCTGCGGCATCGGTGAACGACACCTCGGCGGGCCACTGTCGACGCTCCCGGATGCCGGCCAGACTTTCGAGCAGGCCGGGCTTGCCGTCGGTGCGCTCGTAGAAGGGGGCGAGACGGTCGTCGACTTCGGCCGATGTGACCACGATCGGTGGGTCGCAGGCTCGGAGGGACACGAGCGCGACGTCGCCGAACGTGAAGTTGGAGTTCTTCGTCATGGTGCCCTTCGTGTGCCGTCCGTCCCGTCGATCAGCCTGGTGCGTCGATCCGTCGCTCCACCCTACGCCGAGAGTGTCACAGCACGCGCGCCCCGTACATCTGACCGAGGGGTTCGCCGAGCAGTTCGAGACGGAGTCCGTCCGGGTCGGTGAAGTAGATCGAGGTCTTGTGCTCCCAGTAGTCGACGCCGGCGTCGTCGAGTTTCGCCTTGATCCGGTGCCAGTTCTCGGGGGTCATCGAGATCGCGAGGTGGTGGTGTCCACCGAGCACTTCCTGGTACGGGCCGAGGTCGAGACCCGGGAAGTCGAAGAAGGCGATCGTGTTGCCGTTGCCGATGTCGAAGAAGAAGTGGGTCGATCCGCGGTAGTCGCGGTTCTCGAACAGGTCGGTCAGCGGGAACTCGAGGAGGTCCTGGTAGAAGCCGATCGTCCGTTCGACGTCGGAGCAGAGGAACGCCTGGTGGTGCACACCCCCGGCCGAACTGGCGGGGCGCTCGTCGTGGGGCCGCAGATGGCGGTCCCGGAGGCGGTTCCATTCGTCGGTCCGGTCAGCGATCACGGCTCCATGCTCGCGTGTCGTGACGGCTGCGTCGACTCGGTCCGTCAACCCCAGACGAACTCGGGGACCCCGAACGTCACACAGAAACCACCGATGTTGATGATGACGAGCGACACGGCGAATCCGATCATCACTGCCGCTCGCCCCCTGCTGCGGCGGATGCCGGGTGCCGGCATGTACCACTGGGGGAGCAGTGCGAACGTCGCCGGGTCGTCGCCGAACGGCACGGCGTCATCGGGGATCGGCGCATCGGGGTCGGCGGCCAGCGCCAGCTCGGTGAGCTCCTCGTCGCCGATCTCGAACTCGTCGTCGATCTCGATCTGGTCGTCGAACTCCTGGTCGGACACGTGCCAACAGTAGGCCCGACGTACGATCGACGTATGGCGCAGGTGGCAGTGGTGACGGGTGGCGGGGGAGGGATCGGGCTCGCGATCGCGGCGCGGATCGTGGCGATGGGCGGCGCGGTGGTCATCGGCGACCTCAACGAGACCCGCGGCAACGACGCCGTGGCCGAGCTCGGTGATCGGGCCCGGTTCGTGCGTGTCGACGTCGCCGAGGAATCGGACGTGGCCGAGATCGTGGCCGCTGCGGTCGACTCGTTCGGTCGACTCGACGTGATGTTCAACAACGCCGGCGTCGGGGGTGCCTTCGGCCCCATCACCGAGCAGACGGTCGAGGCGTGGGACACGACCTTCGCGATCGATGTCCGGTCCGTGTTCCTCGGGACCAAACACGCCGCTCGGCAGATGATCGCTCAGGGTGGGGGTGGGTCGATCGTCAACACGGCGTCGATCGCCGGCCTGACGGGCGGTGGCGGCCCGCAGGCCTATTCGGCGGCCAAGGCGGCCGTCATCGGGCTGACGAAGGCAACCGCGGTCGAACTGGCCGAGCACCGGATCCGTGTCAACGCCGTGTGCCCGGGAGCGGTCTACACCGAGTTGCTGCACCGCGGACGCCCCGAGCAGACCGACGTCTGGCGCGAGCAGATCCAGCCGTGGCCGGATCGTGGAGAGCCGGCGATGATCGCGGACGTCGCCTGCTGGTTGGCGGGTGACGAGGCGCGATTCGTGACGGGGGAAGCGGTCGTCGCCGACGGAGGGCTGATGGCGGCAGCGCCCAGGCTGCTCGACCACGACCTGCCGCACCTGCGGAGGATGGCCGGAATCGCCTATGGGAACACCGGCCGCGACGCCGAGGTGCGTCGCCTCAGCTGAGCGCGGCGATCGCTTCGGCGACGGCCAGGATCCGTTCGGCGTTCTGGACGTGGAGGTGCTCGACCATGCGCCCGTCGACGGTGACCACCCCACGGCCGTCGGCCCGGGCTGCGTCGAACGCAGCGATCACTCGACGGGAGAAGTCGATCTCGTCGTCGCTCGGTGCCCACACCGTGTTGGCGGGCTCGACCTGGCTCGGGTGCACGAGCGTCTTGCCGTCGAAGCCCATCGCCTTGCCCTGGCGGGCTTCGACGAGGAACCCGGCGTCGTCCTTCACGTCGTTGTAGACGCCGTCGAGGATCACCTTGCCGGCCTCGCGGGCGGCGAGGAGGGCGAGCGACAGCGCCGGGAGCAGCGGGGTTCGTTCGGGGAGCACCCCGGTGCGGAGTTCCTTGGCGAGATCGTTGTTGCCCATCACCAGCACGTTGACGCGCGGGTGGGCGGCGATCGTCCGCACGTCGAGGATCGCCGTCGGCGTCTCGACCATCGCCCAGATCGTCATGGCCGACGGGGCACCTGCCGCATCGAGGCGGGCGCTGATCTGGTCGAGGTACGCGACCGAGTTCACCTTGGGGATCACGACCGAACTGGCACCTGAGGTGGCGGCAGCGTCGAGATCATCGGCTCCCCAGGGCGTGTCGAGGCCGTTGCACCGGATCGTGATCTCGCGTCGGCCGTACTCCCCTGACCTGGCAGCGGCGACGGCGTTGACCCGAGCCTGGTCCTTGGCGTCGGTGGCGACGGCGTCCTCGAGGTCGAGGATCAGTGCATCACACGGGATCGACTTGGCCTTCTCGAGGGCTCGCTCGTTGGACGACGGCATGTAGAGCACGGATCGACGTGGGCGCAGATCGCTCATCGGGGGTCTCCTGATGTGTCGGTCGGTCAGAATCCGTAGGCGGTGGCGAGGTCCGGGTCGCGGTCGGCGAGCTCACGGGCGAGTTGCAGGACGACCTGGCACTGCTTGCACGAGGCGTCGTCTTCCATCTTGCCGTCGAGCATGATCGCCCCGGTTCCGTCGCCCATCGCCTCGACCACGCGGCGGGCATGGGCGACGGCGTCCGGCGATGGGGAGAACACCCGCTTGGCGATGTCGATCTGCTTGGGGTGCAGCGACCAGGCGCCGACGCAGCCGAGCAGGTAGGCGTTGCGGAACTGGTCCTCGCAGGCGACGACGTCGGCGATGTCGCCGAACGGGCCGTAGTAGGGGAGGATCCCGGCGGTGCCACAGGCATCGACCATCCGGGCGATCGTGTAGTGCCACAAGTCCTGCTGGTAGATCGTGCGGGCGCCCTCGATGTCGCCGTCGACCGGGTCCTGGCGGACGAGGTAGTCGGGGTGGCCGCCGCCGACCCGGGTGGTCTTCATGCGGCGATTGGCGGCGAGGTCGGCCGGGCCGAGCGACAGGCCCTGCATGCGGGGCGAGGCGAGGCAGATCTCCTCGACGTTGGCGACCCCTCGGGCGGTTTCGAGGATGGCGTGGATCATCAGCGGCTCGGACAGGCCGGCCTTGGCCTCGAGTTGGGCGAGGAGGCGGTCGACGTAGTGGATGTCCTCGGGGCCCTCGACCTTCGGGATCATGATGACGTCGAGGGCCTCGCCGGCTTCGAGCACCGCAGCGGTGAGGTCGTCCAGGCACCACGGTGAGTCGAGGCTGTTCACCCGGGTCCAGAACTGGGTGTCGCCGAAGTCGGTGGTGCGGGCGACCTCGATCAGGCCCGCTCGAGCGGCCTCCTTGTCGCTCGCCGGGACGCCGTCCTCGAGGTTCGCGAGGAGGACGTCGACCGTCGGCACGATGTCGGGCACCTTGGCGCGCATCTTGTCGTTCGACGGCGGGAAGAAGTGGATCATCCGGCTCGGCCGGAACGGGATCTCCCTGCGTGGTGTCGGTGCTCCGACGGCGAGCGGCTTGAAGAAGTCCTTCGGGGATCGCACGCTCGCGACCCTACCCACCCCCGCCGAATGCGTGAGGATCGGCCCGGTAGAGCCGGATGATCCTCACGCGAACACCGGGGCGTCGGGGATACTGACCCGGTGGACGACGATCCGTACGGTGCGGCGACCGCCGAGTTCTACGAGTTGCTCGCCACGGCGCACTGGGCGCGGACCGGGCCCGAGTTGGTCGGCCTCCTGGCAGGGGTCGATCCGGGCGCCGGCCCGGTCGTCGACATCGGTTCGGGGAGCGGCATCGCGCTGCCGTACCTGATCGCAGCGGTTCCGGAGGCCCGGGTGCTGGCGATCGAACCGAGTCGGGCGATGCGAGTGGCACTCCACACGAGGCTGCTGCTCGACCCGACGGTCTCGGGACGGGTCACGGTCGATCCGCGCCCGCTCGGCGAGTCGCTCCCGGAGCGGGCATCGGCGCTCGTCCTGTCGGCCGTCCTGGGACATCTCGACGACGAGGAGTGCGCGACCGTGTGGCGGTTCGCCGCCGATCGGATGCCGCCCGGCGCGCCGGCCGTCGTCGAGGTGCTGCCACCGCATCGACCCGAGATCGTCGAAGCCGTCAGGTATGCCGTCCGACCGGTCGGGGACTTCGTCTACGAGGGGTGGCAGGCCGGGACCCCGGTCGGGGAACGAGAGATGGAGTGGACGATGACGTATCGCGTGCTCGATGCGAGTGGGAGCCTCGTCGCCGAGCACGTCGCCCGGTCGACGTACCGGTGCTGGTCCCCCGACGACGTCCGCGCAGCGGTCGGGCCGTTCGGGCTGGTGGTCGACGAGCACGGGGACGCCGTCGTCCTCCGCGCCCCCACCCCGCCGAATGCGTGAGGGTCGGCCCGGCTCTGCCGG
>JBMUCX010000079.1:0-12274 GCA_049458915.1 Ilumatobacteraceae bacterium | reverse complement strand
ACGGCACCGCCACGTGGGATCTGTGGGAGTGGGTCTGAGCATTACGTAAGCGGATGATCCGGTGCCGTCGGTCTCTGCCGGCACCGGAATTCGCTGATCGCTAACTCACCAGACACCGCCGCCGTATAACGGGTCACCATCGCCCCCGACGACCAACCCGCTGCTGCTTGCACCGACGTCTGTGACACCCCGCTACGCAACGCGTGCACCGCCCAACCCCGCCTCCACGCATGTGCTGATGGTGCGCCAAGACGGCGCACCATCAACTGGATCGCATGGGCTGACATACCCAACAACGACCCGTCATCGTTCGTTTGGCGTCGGATCAGCCGACAGGCACGATCCGACAACGGCACCAGACGTGGCCGACCAGTCTTGGACTGGCGGACCACGGCGCACCCGCCCGCTAGATCGATGTCTGTGTGTGCCAGTCGTGCCAGTTCTGACACCCGCAACCCGGTGCACCACAACAACTCCACCACCAACTGATCCCGGTTGGAACCGCACGCCGCTGACACCTGCTCATAGGTCCGTTCATCAACGGTCGGCTGAGGGCGATGTGTCGTGTTTGCCAACGGCACATCACGCCACCACACCCACTCCGGCCCGTCGCTGTGTTCCGCCCACGCACCAAACGCCCTGAGAGCCCGTGCGCGCCCTCTGGCTGTGTCTGCCGACGCTGAAGGCAACAGCCACTCTTTCGCCGTGAGCAGCGTTGGTGACGATGCGAACGTGTCGAACTGCTCCAGATGACGCCGGTATGTGGCTGCTGTGGACGCCGCTCGTCCTGTCAGTTGCCAATCGGTGACGAACTCATCCAGGTAGTCGCTGAATTGCATGCCGGTTCCTTCCCGTCATGACTTCAGAGAAGATCTCAAACAGGGGTCACCTGGTTGCTCAGTTGGCGTGACCGAGGCGAAAGCCGCAGGTCACACAGGTTGTTCGGGCTTGTTGCCCGAACAACGGCCAGAGCGCTTCCATGGCATGGAAGAGGTCAAGGGTTCAATTCCCTTTAGCTCCACCCCCGGAACCCCCAGGTCGCAAGCCCGGGGGTTCGTCGTTCCAGGTGGCGGTCGATCGTGGGATTCGCACTCGGCTGTGCTCGCTCGGTCCGGCGGGCCTACCGTTTCGTCATGGCCGAGCGCATTCCGAACAAGATCCTGCTGTCAGAAGACGAGATGCCCACGCAGTGGTACAACGTCGTGGCCGACCTCCCGGCTCCGCCGCCCCCGCCGCTGCATCCCGGCACGCTCGAACCGGCCGGGCCGGACGATTTCGCGCCGCTGTTCCCGATGGCACTCATCGAGCAGGAGGTGACGACCGAGCGCTATGTCGACATCCCGGGCGGGGTGCTCGACATCTATCGGTTGTGGCGTCCGAGTCCGCTGTTCCGGGCCCACCGACTCGAACGACTGCTCGACACCCCGGCTCGGATCTACTACAAGTACGAGGGCGTCAGCCCCGCTGGTTCGCACAAGCCGAACACCGCCGTGCCACAGGCGTACTACAACAACGCCGAGGGAGTCACGAAGTTGACGACCGAGACGGGTGCCGGCCAATGGGGCTCGTCGCTCGCCTTTGCGACCGCTCAGTACGGCATGGAATGCGAGGTGTGGCAGGTCGCCGCGTCGTACCGATCGAAGCCGTATCGCCGCACGATGATGGAGGTGTGGGGTGCGACGGTGCACTCCAGCCCCTCCGAGGTCACCGAGTACGGACGTTCGCTGCTCGCCGAGAACCCCGATCACACGGGCAGCCTCGGGATCGCGATCTCCGAGGCCGTCGCGATGGCCGTCGCCGATCCGAACACCCGCTACGCCCTCGGCAGCGTCCTCAACCACGTGCTCATGCACCAGACGATCATCGGCGAGGAAGCCCTGCTGCAGTTGGCGAAGATCGGCGAGACGCCCGACGTGCTCGTCGGTTGCACCGGAGGCGGCTCCAACTTCGGCGGTCTGTCGTTCCCGTTCCTGCGCGAGAAGCTCGCCGGGCGGATGAACCCGACCATCCGGTGCGTGGAGCCGGCGGCCTGCCCGAGCCTGACGAAGGGTGAGTACCGCTACGACTTCGGCGACACGGCCGGCATGACGCCGTTGATGAAGATGCACACGCTGGGGCACTCGTTCGTGCCCGACCCGATCCACGCCGGCGGATTGCGCTACCACGGGATGTCGCCGCTCGTCAGCCACATCTATGAACTCGGCCTCGTCGAGGCGGTCGCGATCCCGCAGATCGAGTGCTTCGACGCGGCGCTGAAGTTCGCCCGGACCGAGGGCATCGTCCCGGCGCCGGAACCGACGCATGCCATCGCTGCTGCGGTCCGTGAGGCCTTGGCGTGTCGGGAGTCCGGCGAGGAGCGAGTGATCCTCACGGCGCTGTGCGGTCACGGGCACCTCGACCTCGCCGCCTACGAGAAGTTCCTCGCTGGTGAGATGGTCGACCACGAACTGAGCGATGCGGCGATCGCTGCGGCGATGGCCGAGGTGCCGGTCATCGCCTGACCGCACCCGCTGCACTCACCGTCGGACCATCGGCGGGGTCAGCCGTTCGCGGTACCGCGAGCCGAAATCCAGTCTCCGATCGCCCGGTCGAGAACGGGAGCCAGCCATCGCGTCATCGTGTCCGTCAGGTGGTGACTGTCGCGGTACACGAGGATGTCCCCCACCGTGACGGGGCACCGCACCGACCCCGAACCGGGATCCGGAGCGCAGAGCCAGGCTCTCGGATCGACGATGCCGACCCCGGCATCCTCGGCTGCTGCGATGGCGGCGTCCCTGACGAGTCCCTCGCTGGTCCGGAGCGGGCCCGGTTCGCAGCGGCGGAGGTCGTCGGGCCGTGCCGCAGCGCACGACGGCACCGGGTCGGGTGGGTCCGGGGTGTCGAGCAGCAGTATCGGTTCGATCCCTGCGGCGCGGAGTCGGTCGAAGAAGGTCGGTAGCTCTCGCGTCCAGAGCGAGGCGTCGATCGGTCGCCGGGTGTCGGCATCGATCAGGCCCCAGTACTGCGACAGCAGCGCCACCGACACCCCGTCCTCCTCGAACGCCCGCAAGGACTCGTCCAGCCAGGCCGCGCAGTGGACGAACCTGCTGTCGGCACCGTTGTTCCACGGTACGACGTCGAGCACCGGACACCCGCCCTGGGTGTGGACCACGAGTCGCCATCCTCGCCGCTCGGCGATCTCGTGGAGCGCCGAGAACCACTGAGCGGCATGGCTGTCCCCCACGAGTCCGACCGTCACGGCACCTTCGGGATCACCGAAGACGCAGCCGTCCGCGACGGTCGCCGACAGGTATTGGTGACATCCGTTCGTGTAGAGGACGTTGGTGTCGCCGACCGCCTCGTAGACCGAGGGGCGCACGTTGTCCGGAAGGATCGCCGGATCGAGGGCGTCGACGATCGCAGCCAGCGGAGCGTCGAGGCGGGTGTCGATGAGCGCCGGCCCGGTCGTCGGTGTCACGGTCGTCGGTGTCACGGTCGTCGGCGTGACGGTCGTCGGTGTCACGGTCGTGATCGCTGGTCGCGAGGTCGGCAGGGCGCCGGACGACTGCTCGCCCGGTCTGGTGGATGGTGTCGTGCCAGCGGGCGCCGCTGCCGCGAACTGCGGCTCGGGTGCCGAGGCGACGACCCCGGTGCGGATCTCGGGGCGATACCACCCCACTGCGACCCCCGCAGCGGCGGTGACGCCGAGCAGTCCGAGCGCCATCGACCACGTCGCTGCTGGTCGTGCGGCGAGTCGAACCGAGCGGCGAGCCGGGTTCTCGACGAGTCGATACCCGAGTTCGGCGAGGGCGAGTGCGAGCACGACGGCGGCGAAGGTGTCGATGGCGTTCGGATCGCGGCCGATGACGTGGGGGAGCAGTACGAGCGCCGGCCAGTGCCACAGGTACGACGAGTACGACCGCGAACCGGCCCACTGCACGATCCGGCCGTCGAACAGACGCCCGGGTCCGAGGCGGTTGCCGTCGCCGCACGAGATGACCGCGGCGGTCGCGAGCACGGGAGCCAGCGCGACCCAGCCCGGGAACGCATCGACCCTCCCCATCGTCGACGTGGCGACGACGAGGACGACCAGCCCCGCCCACCCGCTCGCCGCTCGCATCGCCGTCGGAAGTCGATCCACCCGACGCCATCCGACGGCCAGTGCAGCGCCCACGGCGAGCTCGAAGGCTCTGGTGTGCAGGCCGAAGTAGGCCCAGGTCGGCGTCCGGTCGGTGAGGACGATGCTGAGGGTGAGCGACACGCCGATGACGCCCGCGAGTACCGGAGCGAGCCGACGTCGGATCCGCCTGGTTCCGGCCGCGAGCACCACGATCGACCCGGGCCAGATCAGGTAGAACTGCTCCTCGACCGCCAGTGACCAGAAGTGCTGGACGGCGGACGGGTCGGTGTCGCCGGCGAGGTAGTCGGCGCCCCGTTCGGCGAGCACGAGGTTCGTCGCGAACCCGGCGGCGGCCAGGACGTCGGTGCCGAGCGACCGCAGGGCGGGGGGCGGGAGCACGAGCAGGCCGGTGAGCGCGGTCGCCACCAGCACGACGGTGGAGATCGGCAGCAGTCGCCGGGCGCGTCGGGCGTAGAAGGCGCCGAGTCGGATCCGACCGTTCGCTTCGTGCTCGGCGAGCAGCAAGCCGGTGATCAGGAACCCGGAGATGACGAAGAACACGTCGACGCCGATGAACCCGCCAGAGGTCCCCGGGACCCCGGCGTGATACAGCACCACCATCACGACGGCGAGCGCGCGGAGACCCTCGATGTCGCGGCGGTGCTGCACGATCCTGAACCGTACCGACTCCGGATGGGGCCGGGGTGGCGGACGGATGTCCGGTCCGTGGGCGATCGTGTCAGGATGGGCCATCGCAAGGTGCGATCCCGAGGGAATGGAGTCCCACGTGCCCGATCACCGAATTCGAAGCACCCACACGGGCAGCCTGCCGCGTCCCGATGATCTCATCCGGCTGATGTGGGCCGTCGGCGACGGCATCCCGGTCGACCGTGTCGCGCTCGACGAGCGCATCGCGTCGGCGACGACGGAGATCGTCCGGAGGCAGGTCGATGCCGGGGTCGCGGTCGTCAACGACGGCGAGATGTCCAAGCCCTCGTACGCCACCTACGTGAAGGACCGCTTGTCGGGCTTCGGCGGGGATTCGGTGCAGGACTACCACTTCCAGGACCTCGTCGACTTCCCACGGTCGGCCGAGGAGGTGCTCGCCAACCCGGGACGTCGCAAGCGGACCGCCCCGGCGTGTACCGGCCCGATCGAGATGATCGACCCGGATGCGGCCCGACGCGACATGGTCGAACTCGTCCGAGCCGCCCGTGAGTGCGGGCACGACGACATCTTCTCGAGCGCCGCGTCACCGGGCGTCGTGTCGTTGTTCTTCGGCAACGAGTACTACGACTCCCGGGAGGAGTACGTGTTCGCCATCGCCGAGGCGATGCGGCACGAGTACGAGGCGATCGCCGAGGCCGGGGCGACCGTCCAACTCGACTGTCCCGATCTGGCGATGGGCCGGCACTCCGCATACGCGGCGCAGGACCTCGACGAGTTCCGGCGGACGATCGCGACCAACGTCGAGGCGCTCAACCACGCCGTGCGGAACATCCCTGCCGAACAGCTGCGGATGCACCTGTGTTGGGGGAACTATCCCGGCCCTCACCATCACGATGTCCCGATCTCCGACATCATCGACATCGTCTGGACGGCCAAGCCCCGCACGGTCTTGTTCGAGGGGGCCAACCCGCGTCACGCCCACGAATGGGCGGTTCTCGCCGAACTCGGGGTGCCGGACGACAAGGTGATCTGTCCCGGTGTGATCGAACCCCAGTCGAACTACATCGAACACCCAGGTCTCGTCGCCCAGCGCCTCGAGCGGTGGGCCGAGGTGGTCGACCCGGAGCGATTGATGGCCGGGGTCGACTGTGGCTTCTCCGTCCACGTGGGGATCAAGAACATCGACCCGGACGTGGTGTTCGCCAAGTTGGCTGCACTGGCACAAGGCTGCGAGATCGCAGCTCGTCGCGTCTTCGCCTGATCGCTGGCCGAGGTCGCTATAGAAAAGTTCGCGTTTCTCGGACAACTATCCAGACAGTCTTGTGGTCACGGACGTTTGCAGACTATCGTTCACCTCTGACAGGAAAAAAGTGAGCGACAGATCCGGTTGGATCATGACGACGGACAAGATGTACAGCGCGCGGCGGAGCCGAATCGCCACGATCATCGGTGTGATGACACTCCTCGGTTCGTCATCGGCCGCCACGGCAACCGGACGGGCCGCAGCCCCCGCCGATGACCTGGCCCGGACCGCCAGCGCGACGACCCTGTGTCCGTCGGCGTTCACCCAGTCGCAACCGACTGCGTCGCTCTTCCCTGTGCCGGTCCCGAACCAGATTCCGACCACGAAGCTGGTGAACTGCACGGGTGGCGCATACGTGGCACCGGAGGGGGCGTATTCGAGCAAGCACACGGTTGCCAAGTTCGGCGACACCGGCCTCGTCGACGACGGGTGTACGACCGTCACTGCGATCACGGTGACGCTGACCGGTACCCCCGCTGCTGCGGGACACATCAACATCCCGTACAACGCGAAGACCAACGCTCGGCTCCCGTTGGCCGACACCACCTACGGCACGGTGTACGGCACGTTTTTCCAGTGGTCGAGGAAGCCCGGTATCGCTGGCTACACGGCCGACCCGCTCGACTACCCCGTGGCCGTGTTCGTGGCGACCCCGGCCTCTGGTGAGTTCTCACAGGTGATCGACATCGATCCGACGGCGATCTCCCTCGCAGATCTCGCCGCCGGCCACCTGCACCTCGCGAGTTACGTCGTCGGCTGGGGAGCAGCTGGGTCGAGCGCGTACGACGAGATCACCGAGATCACCGCCGACATCACCCTCGACAGTTCCGAGTGTGGCACCGAGGTGCACGCAGAGCCGGCCAACAGCGAGTACGGACAACCGCTCGTCAGCGTGACCTACAACACGAAGAACATCGCCGACGTCGACACGATCGATCCCGGCGACTCGATCGTCAACCCGGTCGTCTGCAAGGCGTACGCCGACGACTCGTTCACCACCGAACTCAGCGCTGAAGCACTCCCCGGGACCTACCCGATCAGGTGCACCGGCGATGCGACCACACAACTGGGCAAGCGGATCGACTACTTCGATTCGTCGTACACGGTGTCGAAGATCCCGCTCACGATCTCGGCGAAGGCGACGAGCAAGGCGTACGGCACGGACCTCGTCCTCGACCCGGCGACTGACTGGGAGATCACTGCCGGTGCCCTACGGGACGGTGACGTCATCTCGAGCGTGACGCTCACCGGCCCGGCCGCTGCTCCAGCGGCCAACGCCGGCACCTACACGATCGTTCCGTCAGCAGCCGCCGGAACGGGTCTGTCCGTCTACAACATCAGCTACGTCTTCGCATACTTGACCGTGACCAAGGCCCCGCTCACGGTCACCCCCGACCCGGTGACGGTGACACAAGGCGATTCAGCGCCAGCGTCGTACACGTTCTCCTACGACGGATGGGTGAACGACGAGAACGAGGCGACGCCCCCATTGGGGTGGGTGGCGCCGACGTGCACGTCGTCGTACACGACGGCGACTCGTTCCACCGATCCGGCGCCCGAGATCACCTGCACCGGCGGTGCGGCGACGAACTACGAGTTCGTCTTCGAGTCCGGTGTCGTGACCGTGAACGCCCCGAGGGAGTCGACTGTGGCTCCACAGCGTCAGACTCTCGACGTGACGGTCGTCGGCGAAGGCGCTGTGTCCAGCGACCCGGGTGGAATCGATTGTCCCAGCACATGCGTCGCCGACTTCGCCGATGACGCCGATGTCGTTCTCACAGCGGTGCCTGACGGCGATGCAACCTTCCAGGGCTGGAGTGGCTCCTGTTCCGGAACCGGTAGCTGCACGGTGTCCATGACCGAGGCGCACTCTGTGACGGCGACCTTCGCCGCAGCATCGGAATCACCGGTGACCGGGGAGTTCGAGGTCCGGATCGACGGGGGTGGCTCGGTCCGTATCGGGGAGCGGATCTGCAACGCGTCGTGCACCGGGTCGGTGTCCGGCGACGACCTCGTGACACTGACGGCAGAGCCACGAGCTGGTTACCTGTTCGCTGGCTGGAGCGGCCCCTGCTCGGGAACTGGGCCGTGCGTCGTGAGCCTCGCGCTGGCCGGTGACGTGACGGCCTCGTTCGTCGCGATCCAGGAACTGCCCTCCACCGGGAACAACAACGCACCGTGGTTCTTGGCGCTGGGTCTGCTGCTCCTGGGTACCGTCCTGGCGCTGCTCGGTCGCCGCCCCGTCCGAGTCTGACCCAGACCCGGCGGGGGCACCTCCGACAGGCGCACCCGGATCACCGACAGCATCGAGGAGACAGCCGACTGGTCGTCTCCCGACGTCTGCGGTCGGTCGAGAACGATCGTCGTCGGAGGGCTGGCTTGGTCGGGCGCCGGGTCAGGGGTTGCCGAATACGATGCGGACGGTGGCTTCCGTGGCGACGACGTTCCATCCGGCGAGTCGTTCCGCACCGTGCTCGTGTTCGACGAGGAACCGGCCGTTCAGCATGCCGAACCACCACATCGCTGCCGCATCGAGGTCGAACGGCATGTCGATCCAGCCGCGATCGTGGGCGATCAGCAGGAGTTCAGCCAGTTCATGGCACACCTGTCGGTCGGTTTCAGCGAGTTGCTCACGGAGTTCGGGGCGCGAGACGGAACTGCCGAGGACGTCGACACGGACCCGTCGCCGTTCCATGCCATCCGGGGTGAACGTGTACGACATCCAACTCCGGACCAGCGCTTCGAAATCCTCGCGTGTCTTGCAGGCACGCACCGCTGACGTCTGGGAGTCCATGCCGTCTCGCAGCGCGAGCCGGTACCGCTCCGCCTGGGCGGCGATCACGAGCCCGTCCCGATCACCGAAGAAGTGGTAGAGCGATGCCTTCGTCAC
Source organism: Ilumatobacteraceae bacterium (assembly GCA_049458915.1). Taxonomy (GTDB): domain Bacteria; phylum Actinomycetota; class Acidimicrobiia; order Acidimicrobiales; family Ilumatobacteraceae; genus Ilumatobacter. The sequence continues at coordinate 3,313 of JBMUCX010000079.1, read as the reverse complement.
CCCGGCGGCCTGGGCCACCTGGTCGACACGGACACCAGCCTCGCCGTCGCTTTCGATCTGCTCCATCGCTGCTGCGATCAGGAGTTCTCGCGTCGGCCGTCTGGTTCCCTGGCGTTCCACCCCCGAGAATCTAGTCGGTGGTCACCTCGACAGCCGACGAGACGGCCCGTCGAGGCCTCACCGTACGCGGGTGACAGGAACTCGCCGATCGATCTCGCCGTCGTGATCGACCGGCACCCGGATCTCGAGGATCCCGTCGGTGTAGGTCGCTGTCACGTCGTCCTCGGTCGCATCGGCCGGGAGCGGCATGGTCCGCTCGAACGATCCGTACCGGAACTCCGAACGCCAGCCGTCGACATCTTCTTCGCTCGTCTCACTGCGCCGCTCTGCGCGGATGTGTAGTCGGTGGTTTTCGACGGTGACCTCGACGTCCCGATCCGGGTCGATTCCGGGCATCTCTGCCCGGACCACGAGATGCCCGTCGGCCTCGAACTCTTCGAGGCGCATCGGAGCGTCTTCGAACAGGTCACCGAACCACACCGGCGCATCGCCGAATCGACGCGCCATCCAGGTCGGCCAGTCGAGTTCATGCTGCATTCGCTTCATCAGGGTCATCACCATTCCTCCTGTGCTCGTCGTGGACCGGGGGTGTCGACGACATCTCCCACCTCGTCAGACAACACCGTGTCGCACAGCTGCGGGAGATCCGAATGGCACTGGTGGCCGGGGTCGTCACCGGTGTTCGATGACCTCGACCGGGAAACCGAGGAGGTGCACCATGTCGACCACTTCGTCGCCAGACGGATTGGCGTCCGATGGGCGAGAGCGATCCGACGGACCCTCGTTCGACGAGCTCTGGCTCGTGGTGGATCCGGGGCATGCCATGCCGGCAGACGATCCGGTGCACGCCTCCGGCAAACGTCACCGCCGCCGACTGGCTGACCAGGCGACGCCACGGCGGGTGCGGGTCCGACGTCGACGGAATCAGCCATGGGTGCCGACGAGCGGTCTGGTGGGACGCAAACGCCGATCGGCTCGACGCGGGTGATCGCACCTCCGCATCGGTACCGGATCACGCTGTCGCCCACCGTGTCAGCACGTGCGGGGCACGGCAACTGCGCCTCGGCTCGGGCGTGGTGAGTCGCCGCTGCGGCACGGTGGGCGACCTCGAACGTCACCATGATGCTCGAACGTCACCATGATGCTCGACACGTCATTGATGCTCGACACGTCATTCCTGGCGGTCTTGTCGGCCCCGTTCATCTCGTAGGCGATCTCTCGGTCCGTGGGCCCTCGAGCGAGGTGTTCGAGGAGCGCGGTGTGAGACGCTCCAAGTGGCCGTCGCGATCGGGCGCATGGCTCGGTCCGATCAGCCGGCTGGGCGGATGACGTGACGTATCACGGCGTCCGTGCCGGGATACAGGGTCGACACGTGACCGTCGTCGAGCCACACCACGACGTACGCCGGTGCGTCAGCGGTCCCTCGGACCTCCTGGATCTCCCCGGTTCGATCGTGTTCTCCCACGCGATGTCCGAGAATGGTGATGCGATCGCCGACTTCCGCCGTCATGTGTGCCTCGATGTCCGCCTCGAAGTGCGATCCCCATGGTGCGCCCGTCGGAACGGGGTCGACAGGGACCAAGTGCCCCACCTCGGTCCGAGGTCGGACCGCCATCTACGGTGACCGGCCATGGGAGATCTCGTCCGACTGGAACGTGCGGGTGGTCGATCGACGATCACGCTCGACTCACCGCACAACCGCAACGCCCTGTCGCAGCAGTTGATCGCCGAGCTCAGCGAGGCACTCGAGGCCGCGGCGCGATCACGGGTGATCGTGTTGCGACATGAGGGGCCGGCGTTCTGCTCCGGCGCCGATCTCAAGGAACGGCGTGACGACGGCGCCGTGGACTCACGACCGATGGTCGCGGTGATGGAACGGCTGATGGACGCCCCCTGCCCGACGATCGCCGCGGTCAACGGGGCGGTCCGGGCTGGCGGCATCGGTCTGATGGCGTCATGTGACCTGGTGGTCGTCGATCGATCGGTCAACTTCGCGTTGACCGAGGTCCGGATCGGCGTGGCTGCCGCGATCATCTCCGTCCCGATCCTGCGTCGTGTCCCGGCCGGGAAGATCGCCGCCGCGATGCTCACCGGTGAACCCTTCGATGCCGAGTACGCCCGGGAGATCGGCCTGATCTCCCACGTCTCCGACGACGTCGACAGCACCGTCGACGCATTGGTCGCTGGTGTGACGGCAGGCGCACCGGGTGCGGTCGCGCACACCAAGGCGATGTTGCGGCGGGTGCCAGGCCTCGACCGTGACACGGCGTTCGAAGAGATGCGTCGACTCAGCGAGTCGTTGTTCCTCGGACCCGAAGGCCAAGAGGGGATGGCGGCCTTCCGCGAGAAGCGGGCACCGGTGTGGCCGGACGGCTCCGACGGTGCCGAGGGTGGCGCTCGTGGCTGATCCGATCCGGATCGCGAACTGCTCGGGCTTCTACGGGGACCGGATCTCGGCAGCTGCCGAGATGGTCGAGGGCGGTCCGATCGATGTGCTCACCGGCGATTGGCTCGCCGAACTCACCATGTTGATCCTCGCTCGTACCAAGGCGAAGCGCCCGAACGGAGGGTTCGCCCGCACCTTCGTGACCCAGATGGAGCAGGTGATGGGGACCTGTCTCGACCGAGGCATCAAGGTGGTGACGAACGCCGGTGGCCTCGATCCCGACGGGTGTGCCGAGGCGGTCCACGAAGTCGCTGAGCGCCTCGGCCTGTCACCGAAGATCGCGTACGTGGACGGTGACAACCTCCTCGGTCGGCTCGATGAGCTCGTCGCGGCCGGGGTCGATCTGGCGCATTTCGAGACTGGTGAACCGGTCGGCGACGTGAGCCGGTTCATCTCGGCGAATGCCTACTTCGGGTGCTGGGGAATCGTCGAAGCCCTCGACCGTGGTGCCGACATCGTCATCACCGGTCGGGCAACCGACGCCGCGATCGTGTGCGGACCGGCAGCGTGGCATCACGGTTGGGCACGCGACGACTGGGACGCCCTGGCCGGCGCGGTGGTGGCTGGGCACGTGATCGAATGCGGAACCCAGGCGACCGGTGGCAACTACTCGTTCTTCACCGAGGTGCCGGGCCTGGAGCGCACCGGCTTCCCGTGGGCCGAGGTCGCATCCGATGGGTCATGCGTGATCGGCAAGCACGACGGCACCGGTGGGCAGGTGTCGGTGGGGACGGTGACGTCGCAGTTGCTCTACGAGATCGGCAGCGAGCGGTACTACGGGCCGGACGTGACGACCCGGTTCGACAC
>JBMUCX010000078.1:0-12849 GCA_049458915.1 Ilumatobacteraceae bacterium | reverse complement strand
GTCGTGGCCCGTGTCGGTGGCTCCGGGTCGCGAGGTGGCTCGCGCCACGTCGGGTTTGCCAGACTCTGCCCATGGAACGCAGCGTGCCCGGGATGTGCTTCCTGGTCGCTGCGGTCGCCATCGCCATCGCGGCGGGTTCCTGGTGGATGCAACGGATCGTCTTCACGCCCGACTCGACCCGCGAGACGGCAGCGGCGATCCTGAGCGACCCGGACATCCGCCTCGACATCAACTCGCTGGTGAGCGCCGCATCGGCTCCCGCCATCGGCCGGTCGGTGACCGAGGTCAGCACCGAGGTCGAGGTGTCGGTGCTCAGCACCCGGGCCGGTGCGGCGATGATGGGCCCGATCGTCGAGTCGCTCCACGAGCGGGTCATCGGTGTGCGCGACGAACCGGTGCAGATCACCGGCTCGCAGATGATCGACATCGTCCGGGACCAGGCTGCTGCCGACGCACCGAGCATCACCATGCCGGTCGATCGGATCGGCACGCTGAACACGATTCGGATCGCGCTCACCTGGTCGATGCTCGGCGCGCTCGCACTCGCCGGGTTGAGCATCCTGGCCGGGCTGGTCACACGACCGGAGCGGCGCGACGTCGTCCGAGGCATCGGCGAGACCGCGCTCGCCGTGGCTGCTGCGATGCTCGTGTTCGGGTACTTCCTCCCGGTGCACCTCGTCCCGTCCATCGACAACCAGACCTGGATGGGACTCGTGCCCCGACTCGCACTTCGGACGCTGCGCGTCGTGCTCGGCACGAGCGCCGTGCTGGCGGTCGTCGGCGTGTTGGCGCTCCTCGCCGCCTCGGGCGCCGGCCGCCGACGCCAGTGGTCCTCCCCCGGTGCCGCGTCGCCGACGCGGTATCGCGCCGGTCGCGACGCCGGCTGGCGCTGAGCGCACCCCTCCGGGATCGCGGGTGGCGGCCGTGAAGATCGTGTGAACCGGACCCCCGGTCCGCTCCGGGGGTTTACGGTGCGTGAACTCCGTCACTACAGTCATCCGGCATGACGAACGTGGTGCGAGCAGCGCTCCTGCAAACCGACTGGACCGGCGACAAGGAGTCGATGATCGACGTCCACGAGCAGGCGGCCCGTGACGCCGCGGCGCAGGGCGCGCAGATCATCTGCTTCCAGGAGTTGTTCTACGGTCCGTACTTCTGTCAGGTGCAGGACTCGGAGTACTACTCCTACACCGAGTACATCCCCGACGGGCCGACCACCCAACGGTTCCAGTCGGTGGCGAAGGAACTCGGCATGGTGATGGTGCTGCCGATGTACGAAGCGGTCAACACCGGCCACTACTTCAACACCGCAGCGGTGATCGACGCCGACGGCACCTACCTCGGCAAGTACCGCAAGCAGCACATTCCGCAGGTGAAGGGCTTCTGGGAGAAGTTCTACTTCGCCCCCGGCACCGAGGGGTACCCGGTGTTCGACACCGCCGTCGGCAAGGTCGGTGTGTACATCTGTTACGACCGCCACTTCCCCGAAGGCTGGCGGATGCTCGGCCTCCACGGCGCCGAGATCGTGTTCAATCCGTCGGCGACCCATCGCGGCCTGTCCGAGTACCTGTGGCGACTCGAGCAGCCGGCGGCCGCCGTCGCCAACATGTACTACGTCGGGGCGATCAACCGCGTCGGCATCGAACCGCTCGGCGACAACGACTTCTACGGACAGAGCTACTTCGTCGACCCGCGGGGGCAGTTCGTCGGCGAGGTGGGCGATCCGCACCAGCCCGAGTTGATCGTCCGCGATCTCGACCTCGACCTCATCCGCGAGGTGCGCCACGGCTGGCAGTTCTACCGCGACCGGCGTCCCGAGGCCTACGGCTCGATCACGGCCCACTGACCCGATCAGCACCACCGAGCAGCACGTCCGACAGCACGAGAGGGGAACCCATGCCCACCACCCTGTTCGCCAACGGAACCATCGTCTCGGCCACCGGCCGGGTCAGCGGTGACGTCCTCGTCGACGGCGAGACGATCGTCGCCATCCTGGCGCCCGGTCAGGCCGCGTCGCTCGGCATCTCGGCCGATCGGATCATCGATGCCACCGGGAAGTACGTCATCCCGGGTGGGATCGACGCCCACACCCACATGGAGTTGCCGTTCGGCGGCACCTTCGCCTCGGACACGTTCGAAACCGGCACCATCGCCGCGGCGTGGGGTGGCATCACGACGATCATCGACTTCGCTGTGCAGCGGGCCGGCGAGTCGGTCTACGACGGACTCGCTGCGTGGCACGACAAGGCGGCCGGCAACTGCGCGGTCGACTACGCCTTCCACCAGATCATCGGTGGGGTCGACGACGAGTCGCTGAAGGCGATGACCGCCCTGGTCGACCACGAGGGCATCACCAGCTTCAAGCTGTTCATGGCGTACCCCGGCGTGTTCTACTCCGACGACGGCCAGATCCTGCGGGCGATGCAGACCGCGGGGGCCGACGGGTCGATGATCATGATGCACGCCGAGAACGGCATCGCCATCGACGTCCTGGTCGCCCAGGCCCTCGCCCGTGGCGAGACCGACCCGATGTACCACTCGCTGACCCGGCCGGCCGCACTCGAAGGCGAGGCGACCCACCGAGCGATCGAACTGGCGAAAGTCGCCGGGAACGTGCCGCTCTACATCGTCCACATGTCGGCGAGCGAGGCACTCGAGGAGGTCGCCGCCGCGCAGCACCTCGGCATGAACGTCTTCGCCGAGACCTGCCCGCAGTACCTCTACCTGACCCTCGAGGACCACCTGATGCAGCCCGGCTTCGAGGGAGCCAAGTGGGTCTGCTCGACGCCGCTGCGCACGAAGCACGAACACCACCAGAGCGACCTCTGGAAGGGTCTGCGGATGAACGAACTCGCGGTCGTGTCGACCGATCACTGCCCGTTCTGCATGAAGGACCAGAAGGAACTCGGCTTGGGCAACTTCTCGGCGATCCCCAACGGCATCGGCTCGGTCGAGCACCGCATGGAGTTGCTGTACCAGGGCGTCGTCACCGGTGAGTTGACGCTGGAGCGCTGGGTCGAGACCTGCTGTACCACCCCGGCCCGGATGTTCGGACTCGACCGCAAGGGAGAGATCGCCCCGGGAATGGACGCCGACATCGTCGTCTGGGACCCGAACGGCCACACCAAGCTCGGCATCAACGACAAGCACCACATGAACATGGACCACTCAGCCTGGGAAGGCTTCGAGATCGACGGCAAGGTCGACACGGTCATGGCGCGTGGGATGATCGTGATGGAGAACGACACCTTCACCGGCCGGGTCGGTCACGGGAAGTACGTCAAGCGCGGTCTCAGCCGCTACCTGCACTGACCCACGACGTCCGAACGAACGAGAGAGCGAGCAGCGATGAACAGGATCGAACACTGGATCGACGGCCGGGTCGTCCCCTCGACCTCCGGGCGGAGCGGACCCGTCCACGACCCGGCGACGGGCACGCAGACCGGTGAAGTCGCCCTCGCGTCCGTCGCCGAGGTCGACGCCGCGGTCGCCGCCGCCCGTGGCGCCGCACCCGGCTGGCGGGCGACGAGCCTGTCGAAGCGGGCCGAAGTGATGTTCCGACTGCGCGAACTCGTCGATGCGAACCGCAAAGAGATCGCCTCGATGCTCACCGCCGAGCACGGCAAGGTCCTCTCCGACGCGATGGGTGAAGTCGCTCGCGGTCTCGAGAACATCGAGTTCGCCTGCGGCGTCCCACACCTCTTGAAAGGCGGCTTCTCCGAACAGGCATCGGCCGGCGTCGACGTGTACTCCATCCGCCAGCCACTCGGCGTCGTCGCCGGCATCACGCCGTTCAACTTCCCCGCGATGGTCCCGATGTGGATGTTCGCCAATGCACTCGCGTGCGGCAACACCTTCGTCCTCAAGCCGTCCGAGAAGGACCCGTCGGTGTCGCTGTTCCTCGCCGAACTGCTCGCCACGGCAGGTCTGCCCGCCGGGTGCTTCAACGTCGTCCAGGGCGACAAGGTGGCCGTCGACCGACTCCTCGACCACCCCGATGTGGCGGCGATCAGCTTCGTCGGATCGACGCCGATCGCCAAGTACATCTACGAAACGGGCACGTCGAAGGGGAAGCGGGTCCAGGCGCTCGGTGGCGCCAAGAACCACATGCTCGTGCTCGCCGACGCCGATCTCGACATGGCCGCCGACGCCGCCATCGGGGCTGCGTACGGCTCGGCGGGCGAGCGCTGCATGGCGATCTCCGTCGTACTCGCCGCCGAGGCCATCGCCGACGACCTCGTCGCGAAGATCGCCGACCGGATCCCTCAGGTCAAGGTCGGACCCGGGAACGAGGCCGGCAACGAGATGGGCCCGCTGATCACCGCCGAGCACCGCGACAAAGTCGTCGGATACGTCGAGTCGGCAGCCGGCGAGGGCGCCACCGTCGTCGTCGACGGTCGGCGGCCGCAGGGTGACCCGGGATACTTCGTCGACCCGACGCTGATCGACAACGTCAGTCCGGGCATGGCGTGCTACGACCACGAGATCTTCGGCCCGGTGCTCTCGGTGGTTCGGGTCCACGGGTACGAGGACGGCGTCGCCACCATCAACGCCAATCCGTTCGCCAACGGCACCGCGATCTTCACTCGCGACGGCGGAGCGGCCCGACAGTTCCAGTTCGACATCGAGGTCGGGATGGTCGGGATCAACGTCCCGATCCCCGTGCCGGTCAGCTACTACAGCTTCGGCGGATGGAAGGCGAGCCTGTTCGGCGACACCCACATGTACGGCCCGGAAGGCATCAACTTCTACACCCGCGGCAAGGTCGTCACCAGCCGATGGCCCGACCCGGCCACGAGTACGGTCGACCTCGGCTTCCCCGAAACCCGCTGAGCCGCACACCGGACGACGAGTCGGCGACGAGTCGACGACACGAGACAGGAGATCGACCATGGACATCGGCGTCGTACTGCAAACCACCCCACCAGCCGCACGCGTCGTCGACCTGGCCAGGCGGGCCGAATCGCTCGGCTTCAGCCACGTGTGGACCTTCGACTCCCACATCCTCTGGGAGGAGCCGTACGTCATCCACGCCCAGATCCTCGCCGAGACGCGCAACGTCGTCGTCGGCCCGATGGTGACCAACCCGGCGACGCGCGACTGGACGGTCACCGCATCGACCTACGCCACCCTCAACGAGATGTTCGGCAATCGCACCGTCTGCGGGATCGGGCGCGGCGACTCCGCCGTCCGCGTCACGAACGGTCGACCGACCACGCTCGCCACCATGGCCGAGGCGACCCACGTGATCCGCGAACTGGCCAACGGCCGCTCGTGCGAGTACAACGGATCGACCATCACGCTGCCGTGGGCTGCGAACTCGCGTCTCGAGGTCTGGGGCGCCGGCTACGGCCCCAAGGCACTGCGCACGATCGGCGAGCACTGCGACGGCTTCATCCTCCAACTCGCCGACCCGCAGATCGTCGCCTGGACGATCGAATCGGTCCGCACTGCCGCTGCTGAGGCAGGTCGCGACCCGGCCGACATCACGATGTGTGTCGCTGCCCCGGCCTACGTCGGCGACGACGACACGATCGCCCACATGCGCGATCAGGTCCGGTGGTTCGGTGGCATGGTCGGCAACCACGTCGCCGACATGGTGATGCGATACGGCGACCGGAGCGATGCGATCCCGCAGGCCCTCACCGACTACATCGCCGGACGTCAGGGCTACGACTACAACCAACACGGTCAGGCCGGGAACACGCACACCGAGTTCGTTCCCGACGAGATCATCGACCGGTTCTGCATCCTCGGTCCGCCGGCCGAGCAGATCCGTCGCCTCGAGGAGCTCCGATCGCTCGGTGTCGACCAGTTCGCGATCTACCTCCAGCACGATGCCAAGGACCACACGTTGCTCGAGTACGGCGAGCACGTGATCCCGCACCTCCGCGACACGAAGCTCGCCAGGACGTGACGCCCATCAGCCTCCACGACCGGCGCACCGCCACCGAACGAGGTACGACGTGATCGCCCGCGCCGGGCGGCGGACACTCATGTTCCTGGCGGCGTTGCTGGTGGTCGCCGCGCTCTGGGAGACCTACAAGGCGTTCGGTCCCGATGACGGCGGGAGCATCCTCGGCGCTCGCGTCGTCCCGAAGTCGAACGACCGTGCCATGCCGCACATCTGGGACATGGTCGTTCGACTTGCCGACCCCGAGAGCACGGCCGCCGGATCGCGCCCGCTGTGGATCGCCGTGACCGGCTACGCCTGGTACACGCTCCGCCTCGCCATCGGCGGCCTCGTCCTCGGATCGGTCATCGGCATCGGCCTCGCGGTGCTCATGGCCCGATTCGACGTCGCCCGACGAGGCCTCCTGCCGTGGGTGATCATGTCGCAGACGGTGCCCCTGATCGCCCTCGCTCCTCAGGTCGTCTCGTGGTCGGGTCGATTCGACATCGGTGGCTGGGAATGGCCTCGTTGGGCGTCCGTGTGCGTCCTCGCTGCGTTCCTCGCCTTCTTCCCGGTGACCGTCGGCACCCTGCGCGGGCTCGCCTCGCCGCCGGCAGCAGCGCTCGAACTGATGGAGAGTTGTGCGGCGACCTGGTGGCAGACGCTGCGGCGCCTGCGCTTTCCCGCCGCCATCTCCTACATCGTCCCATCGCTCAAGCTCGGCGCGACCGCTTCGGTGATCGGGGTCATCGTCTCCGAGATCTCCACCGGCATACCCGGCGGCATCGGCAGGGCCGTCATCTCGTACGCCCAGGCCGCGACGAGCGACCCCGAGAAGCTGTACGGAGCGCTGTTCGGCGCCGCAGCACTCGGACTCGCCCTGTACGGTTCGATCGTCGCGCTCGAGATGGCCTTGATGCGCGGACGCCCACAGGAGGGACGGTCATGACCGGGCGCACCGCTGTCGCCGTCGACGGTGTCTCGAAGGTCTTCAACCCGGGCACCGACGCCCGGGTCGATGCCCTCGTCGACATCGATCTCGAGATCGCCGCCGGGGAGTTCGTCTCGCTGATCGGCCCGTCCGGGTGCGGCAAGTCGACCCTCCTCCGGCTGATGGCCGACCTCATCGAGCCGTCGAACGGTTCCGTCACGATCCAGGGGAAGCCGGCCCATCGGGCGCGCCTCGACCACGACTACGGAATGGCGTTCCAACAGGCCGGACTGTTCGACTGGCGCAACGTCACGAAGAACGTCGAACTCCCCCTCGAACTCCAGGGTTGGGATGCGTCACGACGTCGGCAGCGGGCCCGAGAGATGCTCGAGCTCGTCAAACTCGACGAGTTCGCCCGCCACATGCCCTGGCAGTTGTCCGGCGGGATGCAGCAGCGGGTGGCCATCGCCCGGGCGCTCGCGTCCGAACCGTCACTGCTGCTCATGGACGAGCCGTTCGGCGCGCTCGACGAGATGACCCGGGAACACATGCAGACCGAACTGCTCCGGATCTGCGCCGAAACGGCCACGACCGTCGTGTTCGTGACGCACTCGATCCCCGAGGCCGTCTACCTCTCCGATCGGGTCGTCGTCATGTCACCCCGACCGGGCCGGATCGTCGACATCGTCGACGTGCGGCTCGCCGGGCGCAGCGGCGATGCCGACGACGTCCGCGAGAGCCCCGAGTACTACGCAGCGATCACCGCCGTGCGCGAAGCGCTGCGCGGTATCGACCACCCGGCACACGGCGGAGTGGACGACCGGTGACCACGCAGCGGGTGGCGAACCGTGGTGCACTCGCATCGGTCGCCTGGCCCGTCGCGTTCGGGGTCACCTTCCTGGCGGCATGGGAGCTGCTGGTGTGGGGCGTCGGGCTCGAGCCGTACTTCCTGCCGGCTCCGACGGCGATCGCCCGGGCGTTCACCGAGAACACCGGCGTGATCACCGAGGCGACCCTTCACTCGGGCACGAACGCCCTCGTCGGCCTCCTCGCCGGCACCGCGATCGGCATCGCGGCGAGCTTCGCCCTGGTGAGGTTCCGGCTGCTGACCGAACTGGTCACTCCGCTCGCCGTCGCACTCAATGCCGTGCCGATCGTCGTGCTGATCACCGTGTTCATCAACATGTACGGGTCGACCACCGAGGTGCCCCGGCGCCTGATGGTGGCCCTGATCGTGTTCTTCATCGTGCTCGTCAACGTCGCCAAGGGCCTCCGACAGGTCCACCCGACGCACCTCGAACTGCTCCGCTCGTACGCCGCGACGCCCGGGGCCGTCCTCGTCAAGGCCCGGATCCCGAACGCCGTGCCGTACCTCTTCACAGCGCTGAAGATCGCCGCACCGGCATCGGTCATCACCGCGTTCGTCGCCGAGTACTTCGGTGGCCGACAGGTCGGCCTCGGTACTCGGATCACCTCGAACTTCGCCAACTCGAAGAACGCCGTCGCCTGGGCGTACGTCCTCGGCGCGTGTCTGCTCGGACTGGCGTTCTACCTGATCTCCATTGCAATGGAGTCCACCACCAGACAACGACGGGGCCCTGCCCCGGGGGGAGCATGAACACATGAGAGCACGAACAGTACGGACCACGGCGGCGACGATCGCAGCGCTGTCGCTCGTCGTCGCGGCCAGCGGTGGCGACGCCGAGCCCGCGGCCGCCCAGCCCGCCGCCGACGCGCCCGCCGCCGCGGGCGGCGGGGACGACGAGCCGGCCGCCGACGAACCGGCGGCCGAGGAACCCGCCGCCGAGGAACCCGCTGCCGATCCGGCGGCGTGCGACACGCCCGACCAAGTCAGCCTGCAGCTGCAGTGGTTCATCCAGGCCCAGTTCGCCGGCTACTACGCGGCGCTCGACCAGGGCTTCTACGAGGACTTCTGCCTCGACGTCCAGATCGTCGAGGGTGGTGTCGAGATCGTCCCGCAGACCCAGTTGGCCAACGGCGACGTCGACTTCGCACTGGCCTGGGTGCCCAAGGCACTCGCCAGCCGCGAGGCCGGGGCGAACATCGTGAACATCGCCCAGATCTACCAGCGGTCCGGCACGCTCCAGGTCTCGTTCGTCGATTCGGGCATCACGTCTCCGGCCGACTTCGCCGGCAGGAAGATCGGCAACTGGGGCTTCGGCAACGAGTACGAGGTGTTCGCTGCGATCGCGGCGGCCGGTCTCGACCCCGCCTCCGACGTGGAGCACGTCGGTCAGAGCTTCGACATGGTCGCTCTCCTCGAGGGTGAGATCGACGCTGCCGAGGCGATGACCTACAACGAATACGCCCAGGTCCTCGAAGCCGTGAACCCCGAAACGGGCGAGTTGTACACGCCGGAGGACTTCAACGTCATCTCGTACGAGGACGTCGGCGTCGGCATGCTCCAGGACGCCATTTGGGCCGACGCCGAGCGCCTCGCGAGCGATGCGGACTACCGCGACATCGCCACCCGGTTCGTCGCCGCATCGATGCAGGGATGGGCGTTCTGCCGGGACGACGTGCAGGGCTGCGCCGACATCGTCCTCGCCGCCGGTCCGACGCTCGGAGCGAGCCACCAGCTGTGGCAGATGAACGAGGTCAACAAGCTGATCTGGCCGTCGTCGAACGGCATCGGCTACATCGACCAGGCCGCCTGGGACCGCACGGTGGAGATCAGCCAGAGCACGCCGAACCTCGACGGTGCAACGGTGCTCACCGCCGCTCCGACCGACGGTGCGTACACGAACGACATCGTCGAAGCCGCCTGGGCGCTGCTGGCCGATGCCGGACTCGACCTGTTCGGCGAGTCGTACGCCCCGATCGAGGTCGTCCTCAACGAGGGCGGCGCCTGATCGAGGCCCCGACGGTCATGAGCGAATGACCAGCAGCGAATGACCAGCGGGGGTCGGGCCACTGGCCCGGCCCCCGCTGTCGCGTCAGTCGGTGAATCCTCAGGCCGGGAGTTCTCAGGCCAGGAATGCTCAGGCGATGAGTTCGTCGACGAACTCGGCGAACACCCGGGCGTACAGCATCGAGTCGTCCTCGGTGTGCATGACCGAGATCAGCCACTGCTCGTCGAGGCCGGGCGGGAGCAGCACGCCGCGGTTGATCCCGTGGATCCACTGGGCGAACGCCAGATCGAAGTCGGTCGCCTTGTAGTCGCGGTAGTTGCGGATCGGCTCCTCGGCCCAGGTGATGCAGCCCTTGGCACCGAAGCGGACGGTGTGGGCCGGGATGTCCGAGCGGTCGATGACCGCCTGACAGGCGTCGACCAACCGGTGGTTGCGGGCCACGGTCTCTTCGACGATCGGCCGGGTGCACGCCTCGGTGAGGGTCGCCTTGACGGCGGCCATGACGAGGGGGTTGCCGTTGTAGGTACCGAGGTGCAGCACCTTGCCCTGCGTGATCAGGTCCATGTACTCGGCCTTCCCACCGAACGCGCCGACCGGGAACCCGCCACCGATCGACTTGGCCAAGGTGACGAGATCGGGACGGACGCCGAGTTGGTTGGTCGCTCCGCCGTACCCGGCGGTGATGCCCGTCTTGACCTCGTCGAAGATCAGGAGGGTGCCGTAGCGCTCGGTGATCTCGCGCACCGCCTGGAGATATCCGTCCTGCGGCATGCAGATGCCGATGTTCTGCATGACCGGTTCGACGATGAAGCACGCCACGTCTCCGCCCTGCAGTGCCCACTCGAGCGCTTCGGGGTCGTTGTACGGGATCACGATGACGTCTTCGAGCGTGCTCTTGGTGATGCCGAGCGACTGCGGGACCGAGTTCGGTCGGTTCGCCGGCCCGGCCTGGTCGAGCGGCGGCTTGTTGGACACCATCACCTCGTCGTGGTGCCCGTGGTAGCCACCTTCGACCTTGACGATCTTCTCGCGTCCGGTGACACCCCGGGCGAGGCGGATCGCATCGTGCGTCGCCTCGGTGCCGGAGTTGGTCGGCCGCCACATCGGGAAGCCGTACCGCGCCGCGAGCAGTTCACCGACCTCGCCGTTGAGTTCGCACGGCGTGACGTAGAGCGAGCCGTGGTCGAGTTGCTCCCGGACGGCCCGGGCGACCGCGGGGTTCATGTGACCGGCGAAGAGGGCGCCGAACCCCATGTCGTAGTCGACGTAGACGTTGTCGTCGACGTCGATCATCTGCGACCCGGCGGAGTGCTTCACCACCACCGGCCACGGGTCGTAGGCCTGGAAGCTCGACGGGACGCCTGCGGGCATCACCTTGCGGGCCCGCTCGGTGGCGGCCTGCGAGCGACGGGTCCGTTCTGAATACACGGCCATCTCTCGTTCGGTGATGGCCTTGGCCCTGGCGACCAACTCGTGGTGGCGATCGTTGCGGCTGGACACGGTTATCGGTTCTTTCTCGTGAGTCGTGCCCGAGAGTGTAGGCGAGGCCGCTGCGAGACGACCGCACGAACCGCCGTGCGGTGGCTGGCCCGGGCCACGACGACCCGGACGGTCGTCCCATCAGTTGCGCGGCACCTGGCTCCACGGCGGGTCCTTGTCGACCCGCGGCTCGCCCGGCAATCCGAGCACCTGCTCACCGATGATGTTCTTCAGCACCTCGGACGTGCCGCCTTCGATCGAGTTCGCCCTGACCCGCAGGAAGGCGTACTGCAGACCCTTGGCCGCACCGGTGGCGTCGAGTTCGGTCGGGCGGCGGAACGTGTAGTCGTAACCGACCTGACCCGCCATGCCCATGAGGTCGATGCAGAAGTCGTACAGCGCCTTGTTGAAGTTGGCGAACTCGAGTTTGGCGACCGACATCTCCGGTCCGGGGTTCCCGGCGCGGGCGTTCTGGGCGGCCCTCAGGTTCGTGAGTCGACCGACCTCGCCCTGCACCCAGAGCTGCATCAGCCGATCCTTGCGACCGGCGGAGCGCTCGGACTCGTCGAGCGAGCGCCACACGGCGACGGCGTCGTTGGCCGCTCCGCCGCGACGGGGCTTGCCGCCACTCGCCGAGCCGCCGCCGATCGCCGACCGCTCGTTCATGAGCGTGGTGAGCGAAGCCCGCCACCCCTCGCCCTCGGCCCCGATCCGACAGTCGTCGGGGATCCGCACGTCGGTCAGGTACACCTCGTTGAACTCGGCTTCACCGGTGATCTGGCGCAGCGGTCGGACCTCGACTCCCGGTGAACGCATGTCGAGCGCGAAGTACGTCATCCCCTTGTGCTTCGGGAGATCGGGGTTGCTGCGGGTGACGAGCATCCCCCAGTCGGCGAGATGCGCCAGGGTGTTCCAGACCTTCTGGCCGTTGACGATCCATTCATCGCCGTCCCGGATCGCCTTCGTGGCGAGCCCGGCGAAATCCGAACCGGCACCAGGCTCGGAGAACAGCTGGCACCACCGCTCCTCCCCGGTGAACATCGGGCGGAGGAACCGTTGCTTCTGCTCGTCGGACCCGTGGGTGACGATCGTCGGTCCGGCGAGTTGCATGAAGAACGACGTCGGGTCGGTCGCCGCCGCACCGGCCTCCCGACACCGTTTCTCGACGTGCCCGTTGAGGTCGGGACGGAGGCCGAGTCCGCCGAAGCCCACCGGGAAGTGCACCCAGGCGAGGCCGGCGTCGTAGCGGGCGCCGCGGAACTCGGCATCCGACGTCAGCTTCGGATCGTGGGCGGCGAGGAGTTCGTCGAGCAGCGCATCGACGCGCTCGAGGTCGGTGGTCGTCGGTGCCGGCGGCGTCATCGTCATGTGCCCAGTCTCGCGATCGACCGACCCGTGTGACGACCCGAGCGACTCGACCGGGCCATCACGACGATGCCCGATGCCGGTGGCGAACGGCCGTCGAGATGGCAGACTGTCGGACGCTGCTCGGACTCCGGTTCGATCGGCGCACCAGCCGGTACAACTGGACGGTGCACATGGTGGACGTAGCTCAGGTGGTTAGAGCGCCAGGTTGTGGCCCTGGAGGCCGGGGGTTCAAGTCCCCTCGTTCACCCCATACCGCCTCTAGCTCAACGGCAGAGCAGTGGACTCTTAATCCATTGGTTCTGGGT
>JBMUCX010000077.1:0-12855 GCA_049458915.1 Ilumatobacteraceae bacterium | reverse complement strand
CCGGCGCTCGACGAGGACACCGAGACCGACGAACCGCTGGTCGCCCACATCGTCAAGGTCGGCCCGGGCGAGTCCGCAGCGGCCAAGATCCTCGAGGCCCGGATCAACGGTACGCCGATCGAAGCCCTCTGCGGTCACGTGTGGGTACCCGCCCGGGATCCGAAACAGCTCCCGGTGTGCCAGGCCTGCAAGGAGATCTACGAGATGTTCCGGATCTTCAACGACGGACTCCGTGACACGCCCGGTGAATGATCCGACACCGCTGCGGTTCCGGCAGGCGGTCCGAGCGCTGATCCTCGACCCGGCCGACCACGTGCTGCTCGTCCGGTTCGTGTTCCCGAGCGGCATCGAGGCGTGGGCACTGCCGGGTGGAGGGCTCGAAGAGGGCGAGACCCACGAAGCGGGGCTCCGTCGCGAACTCCACGAAGAACTCGGCCTGTCCGGGTTCGAGATCGGGCCGCACATCTGGAACCGGGAACACGTCTTCCCCATGTCGTCGGGACACGACGGCCAGCGCGACCGCATCCACCTGGTGCGATCGGAACGATTCGAGCCAGCGCCGGCGATCGGCTGGGACGCCATGCGCGCCGAGTTCGTCCACGAGATCCGATGGTGGGCGGTCGCCGAGATCGACCAGCACCGTCATCTCCGTTTCACTCCGCGGGCGCTCGCCGACCTGCTCGTCGGTCTCCTGGTCGATGGCACCCCGGCCACACCGCTCGACGTCGGAGCCTGACGACACATCTGAACGTGCCGATCAACGGAAGTCGCGGCTCGCCGTCCCTGCGGGTACCGAGAGCGGTTCGAGGTGCTCGGCCACGACGTTGACCACTCCCTCCGACCGTTCGAGACGGCCTCGAACCACCAGTGCCGGCGCCCCTCGAGCCGTGGTGCGGAATCGGGCCCAGCAACCCTTCGACACGACGACGTTGACCAGACCGGTCTCGTCCTCGAGGCTGATGAAGGTCGTCCCCTGGGCCGTCATCGGCCGCTGCCGGTGGGTGACCACACCGGCGACGAGCACCTTGCTCCCGGGTTCACGTGTGTCGAGAGCCGTCGCCGTCGCCACCCCGAGTCCGTCGAGTCGTTCCCGCAGGAACCGGGTCGGATGACCATCGGGTGCGACCCCGGTCGCCCACAAATCGGCCACCGACTCCTCGATCGGACCGAGACCCGGCAGGGTCGGGGCCCGGTCACCGGTGACGATCCCCGGGAGCCGCCCGGGTCGGGACTGTGACGCCGCCCCGACCGCCCACAGGGCCCGGCGACGGTCCAAGCCGAGGCACGCACCGAACACCCCGGCGGTGGCCATCGTCTCGAGATGTCCGAGGGTCAGTTCGGGGACCCGACGGGCCAGGTCTTCGGGTGACCGGTACGAACCGTGCTCGCGCCGTTCGGTGACGATCCGTTCGGCCAACTCCTCACCGAGTCCCCGTACCGACGCCAGGCCGAGACGGACCGAATCCCCGCCATCCTCCAGCGTGGCCCCGGCGAGCGAGGCGTCGAGATCGGGGGTCCGTACGGTCACACCGTGCCGACGAGCGTCTTGCGCCAAGGTGTGCGGCGACCAGAACCCCATCGGCTGGGCGTTGATCAGCGCAGCGCAGAACGCGGCCGGCTCGTGGTGCTTGATCCAGGCCGAGGCGTAGACCAGGTAGGCGAAGCTCACCGAGTGCGACTCGGGGAACCCGTAGTTCGCGAACGCCCGCATCTTGCGGAAGATCTCGTCGGCGACCTCGCCGACGATCCCCCGTTCGGCCATCCCGGCGAACAGCCGCTCGCGGAGTCGTTCCATCCGGGCCGTCGACCGCTTCGACCCCATCGCCTGACGCAACTCGTCGGATTCGGCCGGGGTGAACCCGGCGACGTCGATCGCCATCTGCATCAGTTGCTCCTGGAACAGTGGCACGCCGAGGGTCTTGCCGAGACTGTTCTCCAGGAGGGGATGCAGATACGTGACCGGTTCCTGACCGTTGCGACGACGGATGTACGGGTGCACGGATCCGCCCTGGATCGGCCCTGGTCGGATCAGGGCGACCTCGACCACCAGGTCGTAGAAGCGACGCGGTTTGAGACGGGGCAGCGTCGCCATCTGGGCCCGGGACTCCACCTGGAACACCCCGACGGTGTCGGCCCGACAGAGCATGGCGTACACCTCGTCCTCCTGGGGGAGGGTGGCGAGATCGATCCGGCGGCCGCGGTGCTCGGCGATCAGATCGACGGCGCCGTGCAACGCCGACAGCATCCCGAGTCCGAGCAGATCGAACTTGACGAGACCGGCAGCGGCGCAGTCGTCCTTGTCCCACTGGAGGACCGACCGACGCTCCATCCGACCCCACTCGACGGGACAGACCTCGATGACCGGCCGATCGCAGATGACCATCCCGCCGGAGTGGATCCCGAGGTGCCGGGGAGCGTCTTCGATCTGGGCGGCCAGGTCGAGGACCGCTCCGGGAATCGTGCAATCGGGTTGCGACCTCGTCGCTTCGACCCCACCCCAGCCGTCGACCTGTTTCGCGTAGGCGTCCTGCTGACCCGTCGAGTACCCGAGCGCCTTGGCCATGTCACGAACCGCCGAGCGGGCCCGGTAGGTGATGACGTTGGCCACCTGAGCGGTGTGGTGGCGTCCGTACCGCTCGTAGACGTACTGGATGACTTCCTCGCGTCGTCCGCTCTCGATGTCGATGTCGATGTCGGGCGGGCCGTCGCGCTCGGGCGAGAGGAACCGTTCGAACAGCAAGCCGAGCGACACGGCATCGGCCTTCGTGATCCCGAGGGCGTAGCAGACGGCGGAGTTGGCGGCGCTGCCCCGACCCTGGCAGTAGATGTCGGCACGACGACAGAACTCGACGAGATCCCAGACGACGAGGAAGTACCCGGCGAAACCGAGTTGCTCGATGATCGCGAGTTCACGATCGATCGTCGCCCACGCCCGGGCCCGTAGGGACAGATCTTCCCCCGACCCCGGCCGTGGCCCGTACCGGTGCCGTCCACCTTCCTCGGCGAGACGACGGAGGTGCTCCATCTCGGTGAGGGGACGGCCGTCGACCTCGGGGCACGGGAACGGCGGCAGGCTCGGGGCGACGAGTGACAGATCGAATGCCGCTGCTCGCCCGACCTCGGCCGCACGCTCGACGACCCCGGGGTAGCGGGCGAACCGGCGGAGCTGTTCGGCGCCCGAACGCAGGTGGGCCCCGGCGCAGGCCGGGAGCCAGGCATCGAGTTGGTCGAGGCTCCGACGGGCCCGGACGGCGGCGACCGCCGTGGCGAGATGCCGCTGCGTCGGGGTCGCGTAGTGGACGTTGTTGGTGGCGACGCACTCCACCCCCGCTCGATGGGCGATCTCGACGAGGGCGTCGTTGCGGGCCGAATCGAGCGGGTCGCCGTGGTCCCACAGTTCGACGAGGACCCGGTCCCGGCCGAACGCCTCGACCAGACGCCCGAGTTCTCGGACCGCTGCTGCCGGGCCGTGCTCGACCAACGCCTTCGGTACCGGCCCTTTGCGGCATCCGGTGAGCACCCACGACGCTCCCCCTGTCTGCTCGGCGACGTCGGCCAGCGTGAACTGCGGCGCACCCTTCTCGCCCGCCAGATGTCCGAGAGCGAGCGCTCGGGCGAGCCGGGCGTAGCCGTCGGGTCCGTCGGCGAGAACGAGCAGATGTCGGCCGTGCGGGTCGGGGGCATGCGCATCGGGGAGTTCACCGGTGTCGACCTGGAGCAGGGTCTCGCGTTCCGGTCGGGCGACGCGCCGCTCGTCGTCCAAGCCGGGGGTCAGCGTGATCTCTGCACCGAAGACGGTCGGGAGCCCGACCTCACGGGCCGCCTCGGCGAATCGGACGACCCCGTAGAACCCGTCGTGGTCGGTGAGGGCGAGCGCCTCGAGACCGAGCCGAGCGGCTTCGGTGGCGAGTTCTTCGGGGTGTGACGCACCGTCGAGGAACGAGAAGTTGGAGTGACAGTGGAGTTCGGCGTACGGGACGGCCCCGGCGGCCCGGGTGAGGGGCGGTTCGAACCGCTGCCGCTTGCGCCCCCACGCCGGCGAGTCACCACCGGCGTTCCACGATGGAGATCCCGGAGCGCGCCCGTCGCGACGCAACTCGGCCGGTGGACGACCGGACAGCGTCGATTCGAGCTCGCTCCAGGTCCACGACGGGTTCTCGAATCCCATACCCGCGAGTATCGAACACACGTTCGCCCGACGCAAGTCGGGTGCATCTCACGGAACCGGATGGAGCCCACCGGATGGTGCCAGATGGCGAAGGAGTGCGGTGAGTCGGTCGTCGCTCGCCCGCTCGATGGCCGTCGGCCAGTCGAACCAGCCGATCTCCTGGCTCTCGCCGTCGGGAGGAGCCGGATCGGCGTCCTCGGCGACCACGAGGTACCGCAGGTCGAGATGCGTGTGGCCGCGCCCTCCGGCGTGCACGTCGACGTGGACGAGCGCCGGGAGACCAGCGTCATCGACGTCGGCGGCGAAACGGACCACGAGACCGGTCTCCTCGTGCGCTTCGCGCAAGGCGCCGTCCCACGGTGTCTCCCCGGCGTCGACGTGACCACCGGGCTGGAGCCACAATCCGAGCCGCTTGTGCTTCAGCAGCACCACCCCCCGAGCGCCGATCACGATCGCCGATCCGGTGATGTGGACCGGATCGACATCCTGGTCGAACAGATCGGCCACCCGGTCGAGTTCGGCGAGTGTGCGGGTGATGCTCGCTCGTTCGGCCTCGTCGATCGGGACCCGGCCGAGCAACGAACGACGGAGTTGCTCGCGCAGTTCGCCGTCCGGTTCGTCGTGCGCCACCGCAGCGACGGTACCGCTCACTGCGTCCGGATCGTCATGAACGACTCAAGTCGGTGACGAGGGTGCCGATAACGAGACGGATGCCGGAACCACCGGCACAGCACGACGAGGGAGACACCGCTCATGGAAACGCCGGGCCAGTTCGCACCGCGAGTGCTTCTCGCCATCGACGACATCGGCCTCCGTCGTTCGCACGAGGCCGGTCTGCGGGCCGCCGGGTTCGCCGTGAGCGCCCCGGGAGACGCCGAAGCCGTCGCCGTGATCGCCGAGTCGTTCCTCCCCGACATCGTGGTCGTCGACAACTCGATGCACGACGCCGACCACCGTCCGCTCTACCAGCAGATGCGTGACGACAACGGCCGCTATCTGCTGTGCATCGACGCCCTCGGCCGGGACCGGACCCGGGTCGAGATGCTCCGGTCGGGTGCCGACGACGCCGTCTCCATCCCCGTCTCCCCCGACGAGATCGCCGCCCGCTGTCAGGCGCTCCTGCGCCGCCCACGCGAGATCCGGACCGACTGGCAGGAGATCAAGCCGACCGTCATCACGCTCGGGCCGCTCGTCATCGACACCAGCCGTCACGAGATCCGGCTGTTCGACACCGAGGTGCCTGCGACACGGATCGAGTTCGCGCTGCTCGAACGACTCGCCATGCGACCGACCGAGGTGGCGTCGCGGACCGAGCTGCTCGAGGCGGTCTGGGGTCCCCACTGGGTGGGCGACACCCACGTCGTCGACGTGCACCTGTCGAACCTCCGACGGAAGTTCGACAAGATCGCCTCTGAGTTGCGGATCGTTCACACGGTTCGCGGGATCGGCTTCCGGATCAGCAACGAGTTGCTCGACGCCGCCGAGCGGTGGGTGGCCATGAGCCGGACGAGCGACACGAGCGACACGAGCGACACGAACGACACCGTCACCGTCTGACGTCGACACCTCGCTCAGGCGTACGTCGCGGCGATCACCCATCGTCGGCGTTCCCGGGCGATCAGGTGCGCCTCGCCGAGGTCGGTGACCATCTGGAACCGGGCCAGACGACGCCCCCCGCTCGGGTGCCACCACCGCTCCTCGACCGGCCAGGGGCCGGCCCAGGAGACCACCCGACAACGGCGTCCTCCGACGACGAGGACCGTCGGCTCGGCACTCACCTCACCCCGCCCGGTCACGACGACCGGCGATCCGTCGGCGGCGACCACCTCGACCTGGATCGGGTCGTCGAACACGAGCGCCGGGAACGGAGCCGGCAGAGCGCCGGGCCACGGACCGGCAGGACGATCGAGTCGACCGGACGGATCGTCGAGATCCACGAGGTCCGCCGCCACCCAGCGGTACCGCTCGTCCGCCGATCGACCTCCCGCCCAGACCGGGACCTGCACCGCCGACGAACCCGCGAGTCCGCTCAACCGCACGATCGCTCGCGCTGCGTCGAGATCGGCGCTGCTCCGGCCTCCCCACAACCGCGTCGGCACCCCGTCATCGCCCCGGACGAGATCGGGGACGAACCGCAGCAGCGAGATACCGCTGTTCGGGCCGTCGGGCTGCGTCACCCAACCCTCCAACTGCCACCGGACCCGCTCGACCATCGCCGAGGCCGACAGTCCGGCATCGCGGTACCAGACCCGTTCGCTGCGCTCACCGTGCTCGGTCTCCACCACGACGACCGTCCGGATGCACACCCGCCCGGAGCCGGACAGCCGATCGGTCAACTCGTCAGCGAGGCGCTTGGCGACGAACACGACCGTGTCGAGTCGGTCGACCGGCTCGGGGAACACGTGCTCGATGCACCAGTCGGGCGGCGGATCGACCGCATCGGGAGGCCGTTCGTCGTCCCCGGAGGCGAGACGATGGGCGAGGCGGCCTTCGACCCCGAACCGGGAGACGACGTCGGCGCGGTCGAGCGCAGCGAGATCACCGAGACGCCCCAGACCGAGACGGACGAACAACTCGACGAGGTCGGACGAGATCTCCCCGAGTTCGGCCAGCCAGCCGGTCGGGAGCGGGGCCAGGAACGACGGGGACGCACCCGGATCGACCACCATCACCCCCGTCCGACGGGCGGCCCGACGGGCGGCGATCGCCGAAGCGGTCCGGCCGTCGGCGATGCCGACCCCGATCTCGAACCCGGCACCGGCGACATCGTGCACGGCCCGACGGATCAGATCGGCGAGACGATCGGCCAAGGCCTCGTCGCCGCCGAAGTAACGCGACGGCCCCCGGGCGGCGAACGTGATCCAGCCGGGTTCGACCACTTCGACCCGAGGGGTCGAGTCGGCGACCACCCGGACGATCGGTTCGAACGCTCGGGCGTCACGGTCACCGTCGTACTCGACGATCGAGAGATCCGGGATCGCCGCCTGTGCGGCCCGCCGACGCTGCCCCGATGAAACGCCGGACGAACGAGCCGCCCGAGTCGCGGCCACCACCCGGTCGGCTCGGAACACCGCAGCCGGCCGGTCGGCTGCAGCACCTGCGGCGACCACCGGCCAGTCCGCACACCACACCGTGACGGTACGGGGAATGCTCCTCACCGTTCGATGCCCTCCACCCGACCGTCCGGCCCCGGGAGCCGGAACGAACCGCTGACCGGCCGGGCGATTCGACGACCGCTGACGGTGACGTCGAGTCGACGAGCGGCGAGACGACCGTACCCCCGTTCCAGCCCGGCCCACTGCGGTGAGTCGGTGGACAGGACGATGTCGTGCCCCACCTCGACCGAGTCGACGGTGACGAGAACGGCACCCCGGGCCTGGAGCCGCTGACGGATCCGGCGCTCGACCCGCCCGGCACCGCGAGGTGGGCGGGAGACGACGAGTTCGAACCCGTCGATACCGGCGATCACCCGCTCCGCCCAGGTGGTCGCTGTCGGGCCGGGATCGACGGCGACGACCCGGTGGAGCGGTACACCGTGACCGGCGAGCGACTCGAGTCCGATCGACCGGAATCCGACGAGGAGCACCCACGACCCGGCCTGCGCAGCCGCAGCGGTGAGGGCTCCGATCAGCGAGACCGCCGCCGGCCCCTCGCATCCGACCACCCAACCCCTCCGGAGCCCCCCGTCGGGGAGGAGGGATGCGATCGGTTCGTCGACGGGCAGTACCCGATCCCGGGCCGGCACGACGCGAGCAGCCGACGTGATGGACGCAACCGACGTGACGGACGAGATGTGCTGTGCGGGGACCGCCATGCCCCCCACGATAACGAACGGGTGTTCGATCGAGCGAGCGGGTGGACGATCAGGCGATCAGGCCGCCGGAGTCCTGCAACAGTCGGATCATCGATGCTGCATCCGCGGCGAAACCGTCGGCGCCGAGCGAACGAGCGTGGGCGTCGTCACGAACCGCCTGTCCCCCGACGAACACCGGCACCGACAGCCCGGCATCACGCAACAGCGCGCACGTCTCCGCAGCCGATGCCAACGAGTCGGGGTTCGTGACCGAGATCCCGACCGCCGACAGATCGTCGAGTGACTGCGCCGTCAGGAGGAACGATGCCGCCGGGGTGTCGGCACCCAGGTCGGAGACCTCCCACCCTTCGAGTCGGAGCAGATCGGCGAGAATCGCCACGACCAGTGCGTGCCGCTCCCCCGAGGGACTCCCGACCACGATCGACCCACGCGATCGGCCACGGCGGACGCACCGAGAGCCGAGACGGCCGATGAGCCGGGACGCGATCCCGGTCGCCCGGTGCTCGATCGCGATGTCGATCTCACCGCCGGCCCATCGTGCGCCGATCGACTGCAACGCCGGCGAGAGGACCTCCAGGTAGACCTCGTCGATCGACGAACCGCTGGCGAGGGCCGACTCGAGCACTCCCCACGCACCCGAGGCATCCCCGACGAGGAGACGGGCCTCGAGTCGCTCGCTCCACGGCACCGACCGGAGCCGGGCAGGCATCTGATCACCGCGCTCGTCGCGGAACGCCGCCAGCGTCGACGACGTCACCTGCCACGCACCACCGACCTTGACGGCGTCGAGTTGCCCGAGTCGGACGTAGCGGTACGCGGTCATGTAGTGCACACCGAGTTGCTCGGCAGCCTCGTGAAGGCTCAGCACTTGTTCGGACACGTGAAAAAGCTACGGCTGATCCCTCACCACCGCAGCACCGTGCTGATCATTGCACACCGGCAAAACAACACCGGCAGGCCGACTCCGGTGACGGATGTCGACACGTTGGACGTGCCCGCGGCCGAGGGCGGCGGATCGCTGCCGTTCAGGCTTTGGACTTCCACCGCTCGAGTGCCGCACGGCTCCGCTCGAGCAGGTGCGCAGGGATCCGCTGCGCCGCAGCCGACAGTTCGGACCCACCCTCGACAGCAGGCGCCGCAGCCGGCTCGTCGGGCTGCAGGTCCTCGAAGGACGGCGCTTCGACGCCCGGCTTCCAGTAGCGGTACATCTCGCGCACCACGTCGATCAGGCCGGTGCCGTCGAAGCCCTTGCGGAGATCGACCGTCACCATGTTCCCGTAGACGTGGACCTCGCCGACCCGACCGGTCGCGAACAGCTCTCGCGCCAGGGCAGCCGCCGGCCGAGGGCCGATCGCCTCGTCGACCGAGTTGAACCGCTCGTGCCCCATTCCCGACAGCGACCGGTTCAACTCGAACCGGATGACCCCGGGGGTGGCGGTCTGCTTTTCGACGACTCCGACGAGCTGGCCCATACGGCGCACAACCTAGCAACCGGACCAGCAGTACCCTGCCGTCCGGTGACGACAGCCAGGACCGAACCGCGACACAACTCACTGTCGTTGCACCCTGCACGGATCGTGCTCCTCGCCTTTGTCGTCATGATCTTCATCGGGACCGCGCTGTTGTCGCTGCCCGTCGCCGTCGACGACGGCCGGCTCGGATTCCGCGACGCCCTGTTCTGGTCGACATCGGCATCGACGGTCACCGGGCTCGGCACCGTCGACGTCTCGACGTTCTCGCTGTTCGGCGAACTCGTCCTGCTCGGCCTCGTCCAGATCGGCGGCTTCGGGATCATGACCATCGGATCGGTGCTCGCCGTCGTGGCGACCGAACGGATCGGGCTGCGACAACGGCGGCTCGCCCAGGCCGAGATCGGCAGCGTGAGCGCCGGCGAGCTGAAGCGCCTCCTCCTCGCGACCGCCACGATCACCGTCCTGGTCGAGGCGACGATCGCAGCGATCCTGGCCCTCCACCTCGCCACCGTCGACGGCATCGGGTTCGGCCGCGCCGTGTACAGCGGGGTGTTCCACGGGGTGTCGGCGTTCAACAACGCCGGCATCTCGCTGTACTCGGACAGCCTCACGCAATTCGTGAGCGACCCACTCGTCGTGTTCCCGATCACGGCGGCATTCGTGCTCGGCGGACTCGGGTTCCCCGTGATCGTGCTCACCGCCCAGCACCTCCGCTCCGGGCTCACGCGTCGTGTCCGGCGAGGTTCTCGGCGAGATGTCGCCCGGCCGGCGGCCTGGAACCTCCACGCCCGGATCACGGTCGCTGCGACCGTCGTGCTGCTCGTCGTGGGACCACTCGTGGTGCTCGTCGCCGAGTGGACGAATGCGGCGACGCTCGGACCGATGAGCGTCTGGGACAAGATCCAAGCGGCGTGGTTCCAGGGCGTCACCCCCCGAACCGCTGGCTTCAACACGATCGACATCGGTGCGCAGCGAGAGCCGACGCTCAACGTGATGACGGTCCTCATGTTCATCGGTGCCGGCCCGGCCTCGACCAGTGGCGGCATCAAGGTGACCACCTTCGCCGTCCTGGTCGTCGCCATGTGGAGCGAGATCCGGGGACGCAGGGACATGTCGATCCTCCATCGGCGACTGCCCGACCAGGCCGTCCGCCAGGCGATCACGGTGGCCGCACTCGGGATCGGGACGGTGTTCGGGGCCGCAGTGGTGTTGACCACCACGACACCGTTCCACCTGACCGACACGTTGTTCGAGGCGGCGTCCGCATTCGGGACGGTCGGTCTCTCGACGGGGATCACGAACGAACTCCCAGCGGTCGGCCAGTACTTGCTCGCGCTCGTCATGCTCGCCGGCCGAGTCGGACCCGTCACGTTCGTCGCCGCACTCGCCACACGAACGCGCGCACTCCCGTACCGTTACCCCGAAGAAGCGCCGATCATCGGCTGAACATCCGGACCGAGGAGACCCCATGCCCGATCGATTCCCCAGCTTCCGTCACCGATCCGACACGTCCACCGGTGCCACGCCGGGCCGCATCGAACACACTGGCGAGATCGTCGTGGTCGGTCTCGGGCGGTTCGGCTCGGCACTGGCCTCGACCCTCGTCGAGCTGGGCCACGAGGTGATCGGTCTCGATGCCGACCCCGAACTCGTCCAGCAGCACGCCGACGATCTGACGAGCGTCATCGAGATCGACAGCACCAACTATCGCGCGATGAGGCGACTCGGCATCGGCGAAGCAAGGACCGCTGTCGTGTGCATCGGCACCGACATCGAGGCGAGCCTGCTCACGACGATGGTGCTGAAGGACCTCGAGATCCCGAACATCTGGGCGAAGGCGATCAGTCACCAGCACGGGCGCCTCCTCGCCGGACTCGGCATCGAACACGTCGTGTTCCCCGAGGCGGACATGGGTAATCGGGTCGCCCACATGGTCACGGGCCGGACGAAGGAGTACCTCGAACTCGATGAGGATTTCGTCATCGCCGAGATGGACGTGCCGGCCGAACTCGTCGGAGTCCCCCTCGGCGATTCCAACCTCCGGGCCAAGCACAAGATCACGGTCGTGTGCGTGAAACCGGCTGGCAGCCCGTTCACGTACGCCGGGCGCGACACCGTCCTCGCAGCGACCGACCTGATCGTGATCGCCGGACACCGGGTCGACGTCGACCGGTTCACCGCCGAGCATCGGTGATCCGACCGATACCGCGATCCGGATCCTCCGTCACCGATCGAGCATTGCTGCCAGCAGTTCGGGGAACTCCTCGGGGGTACATGCCGCGACGGTCGCCCCCAGATCGCGCAACTCCGTGGCCGCCACGCGATCGTGAGCAGGTGCCCCGTCGTCGCTCAGGGCCAACAGGACCAGCACCCGGACCCCGGCGTCGACGAGTCGGCCGACGCTGCGACGCATCGCCTCCCGATCACCACCCTCGAACAGATCGGTGACGAGCACCAGCACCGTCTCGGTCGGCCGAGTGATGATCCGGGTGCAGTGACCGAGCGCTCCGGCGATGTCGGTGCCACCGCCGAGTTGGATTCCGAAGAGGACGTCGACGGGGTCGGGCAGGATCGGCGTCAGGTCGGTGACAGCGGTGTCGAACGCCAGGAGCGACGTCCGCAGCGTCGGCATCCGGGCGAGCACCGACCCGATCACGGCGGCGTGGACGACACTGTCGGCCATCGACCCCGACTGGTCGAGAGCGATCACGACATCCTTCGCCAGACTGCGTCGACGACGGCCGAATCCGACGAGTCGATCGAGCACGACCGTGCGGTGCTCGGGCTGGTAGTGGCGCAGGTTCGCTCGAACGGTCCGGAGCCAATCGACGTCTCCGGGCCGTGGATGCCGCGCCCGGGCCGAGCGGGCCAAGGCCCCACGCACGGCCCGATCGGTCCGTTCGCCGAGTCGACGCTCGAGGTCGGCCACGACCCGCGCGACCACCTGCCTCGCCGTGGTGCGCGTCTCGTCGGGTAACAGGTGGTCGAGTTCGACCAGCAGGGCGACGAGGTGGACATCGGGCTCGACCGCCTCCAACAGTTCCGGTTCGAGCAGGAGTTGGCGCAAGCGGAGCCGATCGATCGCGTCGCGCTGCATCACCTGGACCACCGGTGTCGGAAAATACGTGCGGATGTCTCCGAGCCACCGAACGACGCGCGGTGCCGAGGACCCGAGCCCGGCGGACCGGCCCGCAGGCCGCTGCCGGTCGTCGACCCCGTCGGGCCCGACGTCGTACACGGCCCCCATCGCGGCATCGATCCTGACGTCGTCCCCGGCGAGACCCGCACCGGTGCCGTCGGCATCGCCACCACCGAGCACGAGCCTCCAGCGGCGGAGACGCTCGGTCTCCGACACCAGGCCCACACCCGCCGTCACGTCGGTCGTCTCGTGGGTCGTCCCG
>JBMUCX010000076.1:0-12907 GCA_049458915.1 Ilumatobacteraceae bacterium | reverse complement strand
GGTCCCGGATTGTTACTATGGCGGTAGTGGAAATCCCCCGAACCGCACGACCGGAGCTGACGCCATGACCTCGTTCGATCTGGACCTCTCGAAGTACGACCTCGGTTGGAGCGACGAGGTCGAATACGCATTCACGCCGGAGAAGGGCATCAATGCCGGCGTCGTCGAGCAGATCTCGTGGTGGAAGGGGGAGCCGCGGTGGATGACCGAACTCCGCCAGCGATCGCTGCGGCTGTTCGACCGCAAGCCGATGGCCGAGTGGTTCGCGGTCAACATGCCCGACATCGATTTCCAGGACATCTACTACTACCTGCGCCCCAAGGGTGACCAGGTCTCCGAGTGGGACCAGCTGCCCGAGGAGATGATGCGGACCTACGAAAAGCTCGGCATCCCCGAGGCCGAGCGGCAGTACCTGGCCGGGGTGACGGCCCAGTACGAGTCGGAGGTCGTCTACCACAAGAACCGGGAGGACCTCGAGGCCCGAGGGATCCTGTTCTGCGACATGGACACCGCCCTGCGCGAGTACCCGCACCTGGTCAAGCAGTACTTCGGGACCGTCATCCCCCCGGGTGACAACAAGTTCGCAGCGCTGAACACGGCGGTGTGGTCGGGCGGTTCGTTCATCTACATCCCGCCCGGTGTCGAGTGCGAGATGCCGCTCCAGGCCTACTTCCGGATCAACTCCGAGAACGCCGGCCAGTTCGAGCGGACGCTGATCATCGCCGACGAGGGATCCAAGGTGCACTACATCGAGGGTTGCTCGGCGCCGGTGTACTCGAGCGACTCGCTCCACTCGGCCGTCGTCGAGATCATCGTCAAGCCGCACGCCCGGGTCACCTACACCACGATCCAGAACTGGTCACCGAACGTCTACAACCTCGTCACCAAGCGGGCCCGGGTCGAGGCGTACGGGCACATGGAGTGGATCGACGGCAACATCGGCTCGAAGCTCACCATGAAGTACCCCGCCGTCTACCTCGTCGGTGAGGGTGCGACCGGAGAGGTGCTCTCGGTGGCGTACGCCGGGGCCGGCCAGCACCAGGACGCCGGGGCGAAGATGGTCCACGCGGCGCCGAACACGTCGTCGAAGATCGTGTCGAAGTCGATCAGCAAGGACGGCGGTACCACCACCTACCGCGGGCTCGTCCGGGTCGACGAAGGAGCGCACGGCTGCAAGAGCCACGTCCAGTGCGATGCGCTGCTCCTCGACGAGGACTCGGTGTCCAAGACCTTCCCGTACATGGAGGTCGGCGAGCGCGATGCCCGGATCGGCCACGAGGCGACCGTGTCGAAGATCGCCGACGAGCAGATCTTCTATCTCCAGAGCCGCGGGCTGTCCGAGGAGCAGGCGATGTCGATGGTGGTGAACGGCTTCATCGAGCCGATCACCCGCACCTTGCCGATGGAGTACGCCGTCGAGTGGAGCCGTCTGATCGAACTGCAGATGGAAGGCTCCGTCGGCTGACCACGAGGTGTCTGACACCTCGTGGTCAGCACTCGACCACGGTGACCGGTACCGGGGCGGGTTCGGTGCCCGCTCGGCGCCGGAAGGTGACGGCCAAGCCGCCCCGGGCAGTCTCCTTGTAGCTGTCGAGCATGTCCCGGCCCGTTTCGCGGAGGGTGTCGATCGCCTCGTCGAGGCTCACGAGGTGCGTCCCGTCGCCGTGGAGTGCGAGGCGGGTGGCGTTGATCGCCTTCGTCGCCGCCATCGCGTTGCGTTCGATGCACGGCACCTGCACCAGACCCCCGATGGGGTCGCACGTGAGGCCCAGGTGGTGTTCGAGGGCGATCTCGGCGGCGTTCTCGATCTGCTCCGGTGTGCCGCCCATCACCTGCGTGAGACCGGCCGCCGCCATCGCACACGCTGAGCCGACCTCACCCTGACAGCCGACCTCGGCGCCCGAGATCGACGCGTTCATCTTGAACAGTGCCCCGATCGCCCCAGCGGTCAGCAGGAAGTCGACGATGCCGTCCTCGTCGGCACCCGGCACGAAGTGCCAGTAGTAGTGCAGGACGGACGGGATGATCCCGGCGGCACCGTTGGTCGGCGCCGTGACGACGCGGCCCCCGGCGGCGTTCTCCTCGTTGACGGCGAGTGCCCAGAGGTTCACCCAGTCCAGCGCCGCGAGCGGATCCGGGCTCCCGATCCGGTCGGTCAGCGTCCGGTGCAACGCGGCCGCACGTCGCTTCACCCCGAGCCCGCCGGGGAGTTCGCCGCCGGTTCGGCAACCCCGGTCGACGCAGCCACGCATGGCTTCCCAGACCGCAAGGACTCCGGCGCGCACGTCGACCTCGGGCCGTCGAGCACACTCGTTCTCGGACGCCAGTCGTGCGATCGTGCTCGCTGTCTCGGCGCATCGCGACATCAACTCTGCGGCAGATCGGTAGGGGTGCGGGAGCGGGGCGGCGTCGATGTCGATCGGTGCGGAGAGTTCGTCGGCGGTCGCCACGAAGCCGCCACCGACCGAGTAGTACTCGGCCGACGCGACCGGAGCACCATCGGTGTCGAGCGCTGTGAACCGCATCCCGTTCGGGTGGCCGGGCAGCAGGACGTCGGGCCGGAGTTCGATGTCGCGGAGCGGGTCGAAGGTGACGTCGCTCCCGCCGGCCAGTGCGAGGCGGCCCGAGCGGGAGATGCGGTCCATCGTTCGGCCGATCTCGTCGGGATCGATGTCCTCGGGCTCGGCACCGGTGAGTCCGACGGCGACGGCCGCGATCGTGCCGTGCCCGACACCGGTGGCGCCGAGCGAGCCGAACAACTCCACCCGGACGGCGGCGACACGTTCGATCGGACCCTCGGCGAGCGCGGCCACGAATCGTCCCGCGGCCCGCATCGGGCCGACCGTGTGCGAACTCGACGGTCCGATCCCGACCCGGAACAGGTCGAGTGCTCCGACGGCGCTCATCGATGCGACCTCATCGCGCCAGTCTCGCAGGTCGTCGAGTCCGGCGATGTCGCTCGGTGCCGGCGGGGACGATGTCCTACAGTGGAGCCATGCCGATGCGCACGGAGTGCAAGCACTTCGAGAGCCGCACCTACCCCAACGGCGACACGGTGAGGAAGTGCAACCTCGACCTCGCTCCGGATGCGCCGTGGCGGTGCCCCGAGCAGTGCCCGAAGTACGAGCGTCGCCTGGCCGACGTCGCATGGACACACGGGTCGCTCGTCGTCCCGCCGACGCCACCGGAACCCGAGAGCGTCCGCGACGGCACGGCTGCTGCACTCCTCGACGAGGCCGAGGACTTCCTGAACTCGGTCGGTGCTCGGGTGATGGCCGAGGTCGAGGCCGAGCGCAACGGTGCACCCCGCCGGAGGCTGCGCGGCTGGTTCGGTCGTCGTCGGACTTCGTGAGCCTCGACACCGTCGCCGACGGCGTGCAGCCCCGGCAGGCAGCGTCGGGATTTCCACTATCTCGATAGTAGAATTCCACCCGATGTCCGTGATCGATCTCACCCACCTCGCCGACGTCGAACTGCCGACAGCAGACGCCGAGATCTGGCGATACAGCCGGATCGGCGAACTCGACCTGGCGAAGTTCACCCCCACCGAGCATCACGTCGACGTCGCCGACGTCGAGGACCTCGTCGCCGCCACCGGCATCGTCGACCTGTTCGGCGAGGCGCCCGACGTGTTCGCCGGTCTCAACCGCTCCGCCGGGCGGACGCTCCACCTCGTCGTACCGCCTCGTACGACCGTCGCCGATCCGATCGTGATCACCCACCGGGTTCCCGGTGGCGGTGCACTCAGCACGCCACGACTCGTCGTCGAGGTCGGTGTCGACGCCGAGGTGACGGTGATCGAGCGGTTCGTGTCCGCTTCGGAAGGGCCGGCGCTCACGCTGCCCGTGCTCCAGGTGCGTGCGGCAGCAGCGTCCAGGGTGCGCTACCTGGCCGTCAACGAGTTGTCGCCCGAGGCGTGGTCGATCGGGCACCAACAGACCGAGAGCGAACGGGACTCCTCGCTGCTCCTGTCGACGGTCGCCCTCGGCGGCGACTACGCCCGGGTTCGGACCGAAGCCCGGTCGATCGGGCCGGGCGCCTCCACCCGCCAGGTCGCTCTGTACTTCGCCGACGGCGATCAGATGCACGACTTCCGGGTCATCCAGGAACACGTGGCGCCCCACACCAGCAGCGACCTGCTGTTCAAGGGGGCCGTTCAGGACCGCTCGGCGAGCGTGTACACCGGCCTGATCTCGATCGGCGAGGAGGCTCGGGGTACGGCGGCGTACCAGACGAACCGCACGCTCACCCTGAGCGACGGAGCCTGGGCCGAGAGCGTCCCGAACCTCGACATCCGGACGAACGACGTGAAGTGCTCGCACGCGTCGACGGTCGGGCCGATCGACGACGATCAGCGGTTCTACCTCGAGAGCCGGGGGATCACGCCCGAGGTCGCCGAGCGACTCGTCGTGCTCGGCTTCTTCGACGAGGTCCTCGCCCAGTTGCCCGTCGCCGACCTCGCCGCCGACCTCCGCAGTCGCGTGGCCGCCAAGCTCAAGATCGGGGAGTCCGCATGAGTGGCGTCAACGTCTGTTCGCTGGCCGATCTCGCTCCAGGTTCTGCCCGACGGGTTGACGTGAACGGGGTCGCCGTCGCCGTGGTTCGGATCGACGACGACGTCTACGCGATCGGCGACGTGTGCAGCCACGCCGATGTCTCGCTGTCCGACGGTGAGGTGTGGTGCTCCGAGCGTGAACTCGAATGTCCCCGCCACGGCAGTGCGTTCAGCCTGCTGACGGGCGAACCCTCGACGCTCCCGGCGACACGACCGGTGCCGGTGTTCGAGGCATCGGTGGTCGACGGCCAGGTCGTCGTGACGGTGACGACGAAGGGAGACGAATCGTGAGCACGCTCGAGATCCGCGGATTGACGGCCTCGGTGGCCGGCAAGCAGATCCTCAACGGGGTCGACCTCGTCGTCCGATCGGGCGAAGTGCATGCGATCATGGGCCCGAACGGGGCCGGCAAGAGCACGCTGTCGGCGGTCGTGATGGGCAAGCCGGGGTACGAGGTCCTCGGTGGCTCGATCCTGCTCGACGGCGAGGAACTGATCGGTGTGCCGACCTGGCAGCGGGCGGCGGCCGGAGTGCACCTGGTGATGCAATACCCGACCG
Source organism: Ilumatobacteraceae bacterium (assembly GCA_049458915.1). Classification (GTDB taxonomy): domain Bacteria; phylum Actinomycetota; class Acidimicrobiia; order Acidimicrobiales; family Ilumatobacteraceae; genus Ilumatobacter. The sequence continues at coordinate 7,794 of JBMUCX010000076.1, read as the reverse complement.
AGGTGCCCGGGGTGACGCTCGAGGACATGCTCGCCGAGGCGCTCGGTGGCCGCGGTCGACCGGTCGACGGACTCGAGGCGCTCCTGCGTGACGAGGCCGATCTGATCGGACTCGACGCGCCGCTGCTCCGGCGGCCGCTCAACGTCGACCTGTCCGGCGGCGAGAAGAAGCGCAACGAAACGCTCCAGCTCGCCGTGCTCCGGCCGAAGTTCGCGATCCTCGACGAACTCGACTCGGGACTCGACATCGATGCGCTGCGCGATTGCTCACGTCGTGTCGAAGCCTTGTCGAACGCGGCCGATGGGCCGCTCGGCGTGGTGGCGATCACCCACTACAACCGACTCCTCGAGGAGTTGCGACCCGATCACGTGCACATCCTCGTGAAGGGGCGGATCGTCGCCTCGGGCGGCCCGGAACTCGCCGAGGTGCTCGAACGAGACGGGTACGCAGCGTTCGCTTCACCGGACGAACTGGCGGATCCCGCCTCGGAGCGGGCCGCCGAACGGCCCGGCAGCCTCGACGACCTCTTCGCACTCTGACCTGCACGAGGTCGCTTCGGGCCCGGCGCCGCCGGATCTCTGTGCCACCATCTGTCGATGGCCGACGTGATCGACGAACTGCAGGACTGGCTCCACGACAACTGGGACCCGGACCTCACGGTCGCGGCGTGGTGGGAACGGCTCGGCGTGGCCGGCTGGGCGGCGCCGTCGCTCCCCGAGCACGCCTTCGGGCGAGGTCTGTCGCGCAGCGATGCCGTGCGGGTCGCCGAGACGATCGGGGCGCACGGTGCGCTCGCCGCTCCGGGTGGCCTCGGGCTGCTGTTGGCCGCGCCGACCATCGCCGCCCACGGAACCCAGGAACAGATCGACCGCTACGTCCGCGACATCGTCACCGGCCAGCAGGCCTGGTGCCAGTTGTTCAGCGAACCGATTGCGGGGAGTGATCTCGCCGGACTCCAGACCAAGGCGGTCGCCGACGGCGAGGAATGGATCGTCGACGGTCAGAAGGTGTGGACGTCGGGCGGCCACTTGGCCGACCTCGGGATGCTGATCGCCCGGACCGATCCGTCGGCCCCGAAGCACCAGGGCATCAGCTACTTCGCGATCGACATGCACCAGCCGGGGATCGACATCCGGCCGCTGAAAGAGATGACCGGCCGGTCGCTGTTCAACGAGGTCTTCATGACCGGCGCCCGGGTCGCCGACGCGGCGCTGATCGGTGGCCGGAACAAGGGGTGGGCGGTGGCCAACTCGACGCTCGCCTTCGAACGAGCGGGACTCGGTGCCGGTGGCGGACATGCCGCGGCGAGCGCAGCGGTGCCGGGTACGGTCGCCGGTCACCTCGACCAGCGGGCCGGGGACTTCGTCGGCAACCGGCGGTCGGCGTCGGGCGGAGCGCAGTTCCGGGGTGCGGGCCGAATGCTGGTCGAACTGGCGAAGTCGGCGGGGGTGATCGACGATCCGACGGTGCGTCAGGACCTGATGCGCCTCCACACACTCGGCGAGGTGGGTCGGATGAACACCTGGCGGCTCAAGGCGACCAAGGCCCGAGGCGGGGACATCCCGGGGTTCGGCAACATCGGCAAGTTGGCGATGAGCGACACGATGAGACTGCAGCGCGATCTCGGGATGAGGATCATCGGCGCGTCGGGGATGCTCCACGCCTACGACCCGGACGCCCGGGCCCGGTTGGATGCTGCGACGGGTCGGTCGATGCACGCCTTCGTCACCGAGATGGCCCTGTTCGCCCAGGCACCCCCCATCTACGGCGGCACCGATCAGATCCAGCGCAACATCATCGGTGAGCGGGTGCTCGGCCTCCCCAAGTAACAGTTCGTGCCAGGCACGAACTGAAATGTGACACCCCTGCGTCTGGATGGGTGGCATGGGCCGCCCTCCACGCATCGATCGCACCGGTTTCCACCACGTCGTCAACCGGGGCGCTGCCCGACAACCGATCTACTTCGACGTGCGCGATCGATCGGAGTTCCTCCGATTGCTCGGACTCGCACACGAACGCTTCGGTGTGCGCGTCCATGCGTTCGCACTGATGACGAATCACTATCACCTCCTCGTCGAGTGCCCCGAGGGCGGGCTGGCCGACGCCATGCACCTGATCGGTTCGGTGTTCGTCCGCCACGTGAACGAGCGTCACGGTCGGGACGGGCCATTGTTCAAGGGGCGATACTTCGCCAAGTCGGTGACGACGGACGAGTACCTGGTGCGACTCGTGAACTACGTCCACCGCAACCCGTTGGCGATCGTCCCTGCGGACAAACTGCTCGAGTACCGCTGGTCGAGTCTTCGCGTGTATTCGCAGGATCGCCGTCGGCCGGACTGGATGCGTACCGACTTCGTCACCGATGTGTTCGGCAGCACCGAAGCGGTGGTCGATCACGCGATCGGTGACCTCGAGCGGCCGCCGGCCCTGATGAACGTCGACGACCTGTGGGCCTCGATCGAGGTGATGGTCGACGAGTACGTCGACGAACGGGTTCAGCGTGGGGCATCGCGCACGGTGGCGGTCGCCCTCCTCGATCGACTGGACGACGACTCGGCCAGAGGGCTGCTCGCCAGCCTCGACTTCCCGTCGGCCAACGCCGAGCGGGTCACGAGGTGCCGGGTCCGGCAACGGATGAGTGCCGACCCCACGCTGGTCGCTGCGGTGACCGGCGTGCTCCACCTCCTCGGATTTCAGTTCGTGCCTGGCACGAACTGAAATCACATGGCGAGGAGGCGGCGGATCCGTTCGTCCGTCGGGGGGTGCGTCGAGAACAGCTTGGCCATGCTGCTCGTCTGCCCGTGGCGTCCGGAGCGGGCCTCGGCGAGCGGGTTGTGGATGTAGTGCGACGCCTGCGCCGGCTGGACCGCCATCGGTCGTTGGTGGGCGATCGTCTCGATCTTCTGCAACGCCCGGGCGAGCGGTTGACCGCTGCCGATCAGTTCGGCGGCGCCGCGGTCGGCCTCGAACTCCCGTGAGCGCGACACCGCCATCTGGATCATCGACGCCGCGATCGGGGCGACGAGTGACACGAGCAGCATCGCGAGCGGGTTCGCATTCCGATCGTCGCGACGTCCGAACATCGCCGAGTACATCGCCATCTGGGCGACGAACGAGATCGCCGTGGCGATCGCAGCGGCGACCGAACCGATGAGGATGTCACGGTGCTTGACGTGCATGAGTTCATGGGCCATCACGCCCTCGACCTCGTCCCGCGTGAGTGTTTCGAGCAGCCCGTTCGTCGCACAGACGACGGCGTGCTTCGGGTTCCGCCCGGTCGCGAAGGCGTTCGGTTGGGCGTTGGGAGAGATCGCCACCGTCGGCATCGGGAGGTTCGCTCGCTCGGCGAGTCGGGCGATCATGTCGTAGAACTCGGGCGCTTGGTCCCGGGTGATCACCCGGGCTCCGGCCGATTTGAGCGCGAGCTTGTCGCTGAACCAATACGAGCCGCCGACCATCACGAAGGCGATCACCAGCCCGACGGTGAACGAGCCGCTGCTCCCACCGCCGAGAATGCCCGCCACGGCGACGATCAGACCGCCGAGGCCAGCGAGGAGGACACCGGTCTTGAACGTGTTCTTGAACATCGTGCGCTTCACGATATCGACGACCGGATCACTACGGTTCGGGCGTGACCGACGACTCCGAGCATCCGATCCACACCGGCAAGTTCCCCGGCTGGCGAGTGGTCACCGGCTGCTTCATCGTCCTCACCACCTCGTCGGGCCTCGGGTTCTACGGACTCGCCGTCTATCTCAATGCGTTCAGCAAGGAGCGCGGCTGGGAGGTGTCGTCGATCTCGTTCGCGACCACCCTGTTCTTCTTCGTCGGGGGAGTGGTGGGGGTGTGGACCGCTCGCCTCATCGCTCGTCACGACATCAGGCACGTCGCATCCGTCGGGGCGGTCATCGCTGCGGTCGCATTGGCGGCGTTCGGGTACGTCGACACCCAGTGGCAGCTCTACGTCGTCTACTCGGTGTTCGCCGTCGGATGGTCGCTCGGTGGGCTCGTCCCGATGACGACCGTCGTCACCCGGTGGTTCCATGCCCGCCGAGGGGTGGCGCTGTCGGTCGCGTCGACGGGGCTGTCCGCAGGCGGCATCCTCATCACGCCGGCAGCGAAGTGGCTGCTCGACCGGCAGGGTCTCGAGACGGGCACGCCGTGGCTCGGCCTCGTGTACCTCCTCGGCACCGTCCCGTTCACCTACTGGTTGATCCGCCCCGACCCCGGCGCGCTCGGCTGGATGCCCGACGGCGAACGGGCGGTGAGCGGCAGCGCCCCGCCGGTGTTCGCCGGTGTCCCGTATCGGGAGGCGCTCCGGAGTCGGTTCTTCATCCTGCTCACGGTCGGCTACGTGTTGGCGCTCGGTTCGCAGGTCGGAGGCATCCAGCAGTTGGTCAAGTTGGTGGAGGAGCGAACGACCGCCGACACGGCTGCGCTGGCCACCCTCGTGCTCGCCGGAACCTCGGTGGTCGCCCGACTCGTCGGTGGTCGGTTGGTGACCAGCGTGCCGATGACCGGATTCACCACCACCCTCGCCGCAATCCAGGCGCTGGCGATGGTCGGCCTGGCGATCGCCGCGTCCACCCTCGGCATCTTCGGCTCCATCGTGCTGTTCGGAGCGACCGTCGGGAACATCCTGATGCTGCAGCCACTCCTCATCGCTGAACGCTTCGGCATCCGCGATTATCCGCAGATCTACAGCCGGGCCCAGTTGTTCTCGCTGGTCGGCACCGCCGGCGGTCCGCTCCTGCTCGGCTGGCTCCACGACGTCTCCGACGGCTACCGGATGGCCTATCTCGTCGGTGCGGTGTGCTCGCTGGCGGGTGCAGCGGTGATCTTCGCCGCCGGCCCCACCAAGCCGGCGGTCGTCTCGACCGCCCCGGTGGAGGCTGCGGAGGCTGCGGCGTGACAGCGATCTGTGACCGGTCGGCGGTCGAACTGGTCGGCATGATCCGGCGTCGGGAGGTCTCTGCTCGCGAGGTCCTCGACGCCCACCTCGACCGGATCGCCGAGGTGAACCCGGTCGTGAACGCGATCGTGACCCTCGTCCCCGAACAGGCTGTTGATCGGGCGGCAGAGGCCGATCGGCGGACCATGGCCGATGACGAACTCGGGGTCCTCCACGGTCTCCCGATCGCCCACAAGGACCTCGCGTTCACGGCCGGCATCCGGACGACCAAGGGCTCGCCGCTGCTCGCGGACTTCGTTCCGGACGAGGACGACCTGGTCGTGCAGCGTCTCCGCTCCGCTGGCGCGGTCACCATCGGCAAGACGAACACTCCCGAGCTCGGTGCCGGCTCGCAGACCTTCAATCCGGTGTTCGGAGCGACGTTGAACCCGTACGACACGACCAAGACGTGTGGCGGTTCCAGCGGCGGAGCGGCGGTGGCCCTGGCGACCGGGATGATCCCGATCGCCGACGGCTCCGACATGGGCGGGTCGCTGCGCAATCCGGCATCGTTCTGCAACGTGGTCGGGATGCGGCCGTCGTACGGTCGGGTGCCGGCGTGGCCGAACTCGACGCCGTGGTCGGGGCTCGGTACCTCGGGCGCGCTCGCCCGGTCGGTCGACGACCTGGCGCTCCAACTCCAGGCGATCGCCGGCCCGGACGCGCGGGTGCCGATCTCCCTACCCGAGTCGGGATCGACGTTCGCCCGAGTCGCCGCCGATCCACCGCTCGATCTCAGCGGCCTGCGGGTCGCCTGGTCGCCGACGCTCGGCCTCCCCGTCGACCCGGAGGTTCGCTCGGCGCTCGCCGATGTCCCGGGGCGGTTGTCGTCGCTCGGTTGCATCGTGGTCGAGGACGCTCCCGACCTGCGCTCCGCTGGTGAGGTCTTCCAGGTGCTGAGGGCGTGGCACTTCGAGATCTCGGCCGGGTCGATGTACGACCGAGCGGGCGATCGGATGAAGGACACGGTTCGATGGAACATCGAACTCGCCCGGTCGCTGCGGCTCGTCGATCATGCGCGTGCAGCGGCCGAGCACGCAGCCATCGTCGAGCGTGTCCGCGAGTTCTTCGACCGCTACGACGTGCTCGCGGTGCCCACTGCGCAGGTGGTGCCGTTCGACGTCACGCTCGACTGGCCGCGGGCCGTCGACGGCGTGGAGATGGACACCTACATCGACTGGATGCGGAGTTGTTCCGACATCTCGGTCACCGGTTGCCCGGCCGTGTCGATGCCGGCGTCGTTCACGCCGGCTGGCCTCCCGGTCGGCGTGCAGTTCGTCGGTCGACCGAGCGGCGACGTCGAATTGCTCCGGTTCGCGCGGGTGTGGGAGCAGGCCTACCCGGTCGGGACGAGGCGCGCTACCGTCGAGGCCTCGTGAGCGAACTCCACAAGAACGTCCAGCGGGTGATCGATGCCGGCTCGGCTCTCGGGGTCACCGTCGAGCCACGGCGGTTCCCCGAGGGGACGAAGACCGCCGTCGATGCCGCCAACGCGATCGGCTGTGACGTCGGCCAGATCGTGAAGAGCCTGATCTTCGGTGTCGACGGCGAGCTGGTGCTCGCGTACGTGAGCGGTGCGAACCAACTCGACGAGGCCAAGCTCGCAGGAGCTGCTGGCGGCCTGAAGTGTCAGCGTGTCGATGCCGACATGGTGCGGGAGGCAACCGGCTTTCCGATCGGCGGCGTGCCGCCGTTCGGGCACGCAACTCATCTGAGAATCTTCATCGACCCGGATCTGCTGCAGTACGACCGGGTGTGGGCGGCCGCGGGTACGTGGCACGACGTGTTCGGCATCGAGCCCCACAAGCTCGTCGAGGCGAGCGAGGGTCTGGTCACCGACCTGAAACGCGGCTGAGGGTCACCGACGTACACTTCGCTCATGGAGACCGCTTCGCCGCTCGAGGACTGGCGTGGGGTCGACGTCGGCCAGATCCGTCGGTTGCTGTCGATGACCGTTGCGGAACGAGCCGCCGAAATGGTGCGCGTCAGCAACCGGCTGTTTCGTGCTCAGCAACGGGTCATGAACGACGGCGATGAGCGAGCGCGGCGAGTTTGATCCGTTCGCCATGTGCGCCATCCTCAATCAGGAGGGCGTCGAGTACGTAGTTCTCGGCGGCTTCGCAGCCATCCTGAGGGGCTCACCGGTCACCACGCACGACCTGGATGTGATCCCCGCTCGTGAACGAGCGAACCTCGACCGACTCGGTCGGGCTCTGACCCGAATGAACGCAAAGATCCGGGTTTCCGGTGACGCGGTAGCGACGAGGATCGATGGTGCGTTCCTCGCAAACATGCCGCACATGCTGAATCTCGTGACCGACTTCGGCGAGATGGATCTGACCTTCATCCCTGCAGGAAGTACGGGTGAGTTCGACGGTTGGTGTCGAGGTGCGACGCCGGAGGAGATCGAAGCGGGGTTGACGGTGCTGGTCGCATCGCTCGACGACATCATCGATTCGAAGCGTGCTGCCAATCGGCCAAAGGATCAGATGGCGCTGCCCTATCTCGAGTCGTTGCGCGACGAACTCGGGAAGCACTGACGCTCGAACTCCTGCCTGGGCGGGATGCACCCGACGCGTTGTCGCCGGATCTGTCGGACGGACTGCTGCCCAGGGTGACACTCGCTCGTCGAGGTGCTGGGAAACGGTGAGGAGGCGGTGCCCACGTGTTTCCAGGCCGGTCCCGAGGAGTTCGAGAACCTCCGAAACACGACTCGTGTCGTGGCACGGTCGGGGGTCGCAGCGCGGTTCCGGCCTCGCCACGGAGGCGTCGGCTCGCACGTGTGGTGCCGTCGACCTCTCCGTCGACCTCTCCGTCGACCTCTCCGTCGACCTCTCCGTCGA
>JBMUCX010000075.1:0-13234 GCA_049458915.1 Ilumatobacteraceae bacterium | reverse complement strand
TCGCTGCCACAGAATTCGGGTGACCGCTTTGCGGCAGCAACTCTGTGCTCTCCAGCGAGATCTGCTGCCACAAAGTGGGCACGGGTGGGCCGGGGCTGGAGCGGGCGAGGCGAGGGTTGGTCGGGGTAGGTTGCCCGTGTGACTCCGGCCGACGTCTCCGCAGCGCTGACCGACCACGGCTACCTGCCCGACCCGGGCCTCACCACCGCCGTCTTCCTCGCGCTCGAACTGCACCGCCCGTTGCTGCTCGAGGGCGAAGCCGGTGTCGGCAAGACCGAACTCGCCAAGGTCCTCTCCGCCTGGACCGGCGGTGAGCTGATCCGTCTCCAGTGCTACGAAGGCATCGACGCCGCCCAGGCCGTCTACGACTGGGACTACGCCCGCCAACTCCTGCACCTCCGCGCCGCCGAAGCGACCGGCGAAACGCGCGGTCGGTCCTCCGAATCGGTCGAGCAAGAGCTCTACCACGAGCGGTTCCTCGTCAAGCGGGCGCTCCTCCGAGCGATCGACCACGGCGACGGTCCCCCACCGGTCCTCCTCATCGACGAAGTCGACCGCTCCGACGACGAGTTCGAGGCGTACCTCCTCGAGGTGCTGTCCGACTTCCAGATCACCGTGCCCGAACTGGGCGTGTTCCGAGCCGCCACACCACCGATCGTCGTGCTCACCTCGAACCGCACCCGCGACGTGCACGACGCCCTCAAGCGTCGCTGTCTCTATCACTGGGTCGAACACCCCGGCTTCGACCGCGAGGTCGACATCGTGCGCCTCCGGGTCCCGGCGTGTTCGGAGGCCCTCGCCCGACAGGTCGCGGCCGCCGTCGAGAAGATGCGCGATCTCAACCTGTACAAGCCGCCCGGCGTGGCCGAGACGATCGACTGGGCGACGGCGCTCGGCCGACTCGGCGTCTCGCAACTCGACGAGGACAGCGTGGCCGCCACCCTCGGCACCGTGCTCAAGTACCGCGAGGACCACGGCCGAATCGAGCAGTACGGCATGGCCCAACTCGTGTCGGTCGCCCTCGCCAACACCTGACCCGACACACCGACGATGGCCACCACGACCACCCGGGACGCCGGTGAACTCGCCGTCGCCTTCAGCAGGATCCTGCGAGGGGCCGGGCTCCAGGTGCCGACCAGTTCGACCATCGCCTTCGGTGAAGCGCTGGCCATCACCGGACTCGACGACCGCGACACGACCTACTGGGCGGGCCGGGCGACGCTCGTCCGACGCCCCGAGGACCACGAGCTCTACGACCGGACCTTCCGAGTGTTCTGGGAGCAGGCCAAGGGCCTCCCACCGGAACCCGACGAACCACCGGTTCGAGTGACGCTCGCGATCGACGAGGGCGACGACGACAGCGACGACGGCCCGGACGAGGCGCCACCAGCCGAGGACCCGACGATCCACCTGCGGTTCAGCCGAACCGAGGTGCTGCGCCGGAAGGACTTCGCCGAGTACTCCGCCGAGGAACTCCACGAGGCGCAGGCACTGATGAGCCGCCTCCGCCTCGTCGGCTCGCCCCGACGATCGCTCCGGCTCGCGCCGTCACGACGCCGCACCGGGCCGCACGACCTCCGCCGCACCGTCCGGGCTGCGATGCGTGCCGGCGGCGAGCCGGTCCGTCGACACCATCGCGAGCCGAGCACCCGACACCGACGGCTCGTCCTGCTGCTCGACGTGTCGGGCTCGATGGAACCGTACGCCCGGGCCCTGATCCGGTTCGTGCACGCCGCCGTCGCCGGCCGCCAGAAAGTCGAAGCGTTCGCGCTCGGCACCCGACTCACCCGGATCACCCGCGAACTCGGCTCGCGCGATCCTGACGAAGCACTCCGGCGAGCGGCCGATCGGGTGATCGACTACGGCGGAGGGACGCGACTCGGTGACGGACTCCGGGCGTTCAACGACGAATGGGGCCAACGCGGGATGGCACGCGGTGCCATCGTCGTCATCCTGTCCGACGGCTGGGACCGAGGTGAGCCCGAGGCGCTCGCCGAGCAGATGGAGCGACTCCACCGGGCGGCCCACAAGCTGATCTGGGTCAACCCGCTGAAGGTGACGCCGGGCTACGCCCCGCTCGCCCGGGGCATGGCGGCAGCGCTCCCACACCTCGACGCGTTCGTCGAAGGCCATTCGGTCGAGGCGCTCGAACAGCTGACGGGCGAGATCAGCGGCTGAGCACGACGAGCGGCACGACGAGCGGCACGACGAGTTGTACGGCGAGGTGCACGGCGAGGTGCAAGATGTTCCGATGGTCGACATCCCGTTCCGCCACGGCACCCTGGACACGCCGATCCGTCGGGCCCGCACCGTGGCGCGTGACGAGATCGCCCTGATCGACGGCGACATCCGTCGCACCTACGGCGAACTCTCCGACCGAGTCGAGCGGCTCCGTGGCGGCCTGCTGACGCTCGGTCTGTCGAGCGGTGACCGGGTCGCAGGGCTGGCGCTCAACTCGGCTGCGCACTTCGAGGCCTGGACGGCGATCCCGACGGCGAACCTCGTGTTCAACGACCTCAACTTCCGGCTCGCCCCGAGCGAACTCGCATTCATCGTCGACGACTCGGGCGCCCGGATCCTGTGCGCCGACGCCACCAACTGGGAGGTGGCGAACGATCTGATCGAACGCTGCGACTCCCTGGAGCGCCTGGTGTGGATGGATCACGGCCCGTCCCCCGACGGCGCGATCACCTGGGACGAGCTCGCCACACACGACCCCGCACTCGTACCCGGCGACCTCGATGCCGACCGTCCCGCCGCCCTCGTCTACACCGGTGGGACGACCGGCCGTCCCAAGGGAGTGATCCAGACCCACGGCAACCTGATGGTGAACGCCAAACACATGCTGTGGGCGAACCCGCTGTTCCGCGACGACCGGTTCTTGCACCTCACCCCGATGTTCCACTCGGCCGGTGTCGCGAACATGTACGCCCAGATGCTCGTCGCCGGCACTCACGTGATCTGTCCGGGCTTCGACCCGGATCTGGTCGGCCGCATGATCGAGGAGCACCGCATCACCGTGTGCGTGCTGGTCCCCACGATGATCAACATGTTCGTCAACCATCCCGCCACCGCGGAGCGCGACCTGTCCAGTTGGCGTTCGTGCTTCTATGCCGCTTCGCCGATCCCGTCGGCGCTCCTCGCGCGCGCGATGACCGAACTCCCGTGCGACTTCTTCCAGGGATACGGCATGACCGAGATGAGCCCGCACTGCTGCCAACTCGGCGCCGAGGACCACCGCCGCGGCATCGCCGGCGACGACCCGGTCGCCACGCGGCGGTTGACGAGTTGTGGCACGCCGTGCATCGGCGTCGACGTCGAGATCCGCCGAGCGGACGGGACGGTGTGCGACACCGACGAGGTCGGTGAGATCACGGTGCGCGGCCCGAACATGATGCCCGGGTACTGGAACCGCCCCGAGGAGACCGCAGCCGTGTTCACCGACGACGGGTGGTACCGCACCGGCGACCTCGGGTCGATGGACGACGGCGGGTACGTGTACGTCGTCGACCGCGCCAAGGACATGATCGTCAGCGGTGGCGAGAACGTGTTCACCACCGAGGTCGAGCAGGTGCTGGCCTCCCATCCGGCCGTCCTCGAGTTGGCCGTGTTCGGCATCCCCGACGACCGGTGGGGAGAGCGTGTCCACGCCGAAGTCGTTCCGAAGGCCGGCACGACGGTGACCGCCGAAGAGTTGATCGCCCACTGCCGGGAACGGATCGCCGGGTTCAAGACGCCACGAACCATCAACCTCCGCGACGAACCCCTGCCGAAGTCGGGCGCCGGCAAGATCCTCAAACGAGAACTCCGGGCACCGTACTGGGCAGGGCACGACCGAGCGGTCGGCTGATACGGCAAACTGTCGACATGAAGGATCTGCTGGATGACATCGACCGCTGGCGAGCGGCGGGAAAGCGTGTCGCGCTCGCCAGAGTGGTCGACATCGAGGGTTCCGGACCGCGCGATCCCGGAGCGGCGATGGCCGTGAACGACTCGGGGGAGGTCGTCGGCTCGGTGAGCGGCGGCTGTGTCGAGGGGGCGGTCGTCACCGAAGCCCTCTCCGTGCTGTCCGGCGAACGACGCGCCGGCGTGATCACCTTCGGCTACAGCGACGACGAGGCGTTCGCCGTCGGATTGACCTGCGGCGGCACGATCCGACTGTTCGTCGAGGAACTCGACTGGTGAGCGCCGTCTATCAACTCCTGAGCGAGGCGATCCGCACCCAGCGTCCGGTCGCGCTGGTGACCGTCATCGACGGCGATGCCGCCGGTGCGAAACTGCTCGTGCAACCCGGAGTCGACGCCGTCGGGTCGCTGGGCGACCCCGAACTCGACCGAGTCGCCCATCGTGACGCATTGGCCGAACTCGAGGCGGGACGTTCCGGGGTTCGCCACTACGGACCTCGAGGGGAGACCACACCGGAAGACCTCGTCGACACGCCGATCATCCGTGTGTTCGTCGAATCGTGGGCTCCGCCACCCCAGATGTGGATCTTCGGAGCCGTGGACTTCACCGCAGCCCTCGCCAAGGTGGCCAAGGTGCTCGGCTATCGGGTGACCGTGTGTGATGCGCGAGAGATCTTCGCGACACGCCGCCGGTTCCCGATGGCCGACGAGGTGCGGGTGACGTGGCCCGGCCCGTTCTTCACCGAACGCGGCGGCGAACTCGGACCCCGTGACGCGGTGTGCATCCTCACCCACGACCCGAAGTTCGACGTACCGGCGGTCCAGGGCGCACTGGCGACGACCGTCGGCTACATCGGTGTGATGGGGAGCCGGACGACCCATGCGAAGCGGATGGAGCGGCTCGCAGCCGTCGGTGTGGTCGATGCGGATGACACGGACCGCCTGATGTCGCCGATCGGCCTCGACATCGGTGCGCGCACTCCGGAGGAGACGGCGATCTCGATCTGCGCCGAGATCATCGCCCGCCGAACCGGTCGCCTCACGCCGAGCTTGCGGGACGGCTCGGGACCGATCCATCAATGACCGGTGCACCACTGACCGATGAACCGATCGCCGGTCCGGCGACGATCGAGCCACCAGCGACCGGCTGACGTGCGCCAGGCGGTCAGTCGCCGAGCGGGTCGGCGAAGTTCACCCGTCGCTTGAACATCGCCCCGGCCTCGACCGTCCGGCCGGTGGTCGGCGAATGCACGATCAGCCCCTGGCCGAGGTACATGGCGATGTGGCCGGGGTAGTACACGAGGTCGCCGGCCTCGGCCTCGTCGGCATCGATCCGCTCGGCGGCGCGGTACTGGAACCGACTCGACCGGTTGATGGCGATGCCCGCCTGGGCGTACGCCCACTGCGTCAGTCCGGAACAGTCGAACCCGATGCCGGGTTCGGACTCGAACCGCTCGTAGGGAACCCCCAGTTGCGACATCGCAGCCAACACCGCCACCTGCTTCGCTTCGGGTACCGCCGACCACGTGTCGTCGAGTTCGTCGGCACGGACCCCGAGTTCGGCAGCGGTGAGTTCGGCGACCGTCGCCCGGATCTGGACGAACCGGATGTAATCGGCAGGGTGCTGCTCGGCGTCCCAACGCTGATACACCTCGACCGCTCGGGACGCCTCGGCGGCGATCGCCGGTGATGTGATCCGACTCGCCGCTCCGGCGGGTGTGGGCGCCACCACGGCCAGGGCGGTCGAGATCACCGATGCCACGACGATGGTCACCGCGACGCCACGCCGGCGGCCGATGGCCACTCGACGCGACGGGCCGAACGCACGGTTCGGATTTCGGTTGGGGTTTCGATCGTTCGTGAGCACGTGGCTCCCTCCCGGGTGGTCGGCGGACCCGCATCGACAACGTCCCGGCAAGATAGTGACATCAGACTGAAACAATTCGATCGGTCCGTCATCTTTTCGTCATCTTTTCGTCATCGATGAGCGGCTGCGTCGGCCGATCGGCACCGGCCACGCTCCCCCGCACGAGCGTTCTCCCGGCAATACTCGACACATGAGCGTCCCTCGGCCGATCGACCACACCGTCGTCATCGTCCTCGCCGCAGGTGCCGGATCCCGTTTCGGCGGGCCCGTCCACAAGTTGCTCACCGAACTCGACGGCGCCCCGATCGCCGAGCGGGCCATCGAATCCGCCGTCCGATCAGGCGTCGGTCCGGTCGTCGTCGTGGCCGGCGCCGTCGATCTCGGACCGGTCGTCGACCGCGTCATGACACGACTCGCGCATCGACCCTCGAGCGAGCTCGGCGCCCGCCCGAACGACGACGCCCGTGCGACCCCGCTGGTCATCGACAACCCGATGTGGGCCGACGGCCAGGCCACCTCGCTCCAGGTCGGCATCCGGACCGCTCGAGAGCTCGGCGCCACCGCCGTCGTGGTCGGTCTCGCCGACATGCCCTTCGTCGATCCGGACACCTGGCGCCGGGTCGCGGCATCGGCCGCGCCGATCGCCGTCGCCACCTACGGAGGGCAGCGGCGCAACCCGGTACGCCTCGCCGCCGAGATCTGGCCCGACCTGCCGACGACCGGCGACGAGGGCGCCCGATCGCTGCTCCGGAGGAGTCCCGATCGGGTGGAGGAGGTACCCTGCTCCGGGTCGCCGGACGACATCGACACCCAGGAGGACCTTGCGTCATGGCAGAGCAGATCGTCAACGAGTTCACCGTCAATCTCCCCATCCACCAGGCGTGGCCGGTGATCTGCGATCTCGAACGGATCGCTCCGTGCCTACCGGGTGCTCAGCTCGAGGAGATCGAAGGCGAGGTCTACCGCGGCAAGGTCAAGGTCAAGCTCGGCGCCGTCGCCACCGAGTTCAAGGGTGAGGCGCAGTTCGTCGAGCGTGACGACGAGAACCACCGGGCCAAGCTCACCGGCAAGGGTCGCGACACCAAAGGTCGCGGCAACGCCGCCGCCGACATCTCCGCCGAGGCCGTCGCCCTGTCCCCGACGAGCACGAAGTGCACCGTCATCGCCGACATCCACATCACCGGCAAGGTCGCACAGTTCGGACGCGGCATCCTCGGTGACGTCAGCAAGAAGCTCATCGATCAGTTCTCCTCGAATCTCAACACCATGCTCGACGAGCAGGGTGCCGTGATGCCCGGGTACGCCAACTCGACCGAGGCCGCCGAGAAGTTGACCGCTGCGGTCGCCGCCCAGGGCGTCACCGTGGGTGCTGCGGCAGCCGGCACGACCGAGTCGTCCGACTCCACCGCTGGCGATCCCAGTGACGAGGCGTCGGGCACCACGTCCGAGCAACCGACCGTCCGCAAGATCAACGGCCCGGCGGCCGAACCCGTCGACCTCGCCGACATGGCGGGTGCTGCGGTGCTCAAGCGGTTCGCCCCGGCGATCGCCGCGCTGCTGCTCGTCTTGCTGCTCCTCCGCCGCCGAAAGTGACCACGACGCCCGCCGACCGGGCGCGCGTGGCAGAACTGCTCGGCCGCGAACCCCGAGGAGCATTCGACATCGTCGTACGTGATGCCGTCGGCGATCCGGTCGTGCTCCGGAACGCACCGTTCCTCGACGACGGAACGCCGATGCCGACGCGCTACTGGCTGATCGGACCCGACGAGATCCGACGCATCGGACGACTCGAATCGGCGGGTGGGGTCGACGCCGCCGAAGCCGCCGTCCCGGCCGACCAACTCGAAGCAGCGCACGCCCGGTATGCCGCCGAACGCGACGCCGAGATCCCTGCTGGGCACGAGGGCCCACGTCCCACCGGCGGCATCGGTGGGACCCGCCTCGGCGTCAAGTGCCTCCATGCCCACTGGGCCTGGCATCTCGCCGGCGGCGACGATCCGGTCGGGCGATGGATCGCCGATCGTCTCTCGTCGGTGTCCGCCACCGGCGTCCCGACGATCCGCATCGGCGCCGACGCCACGACGATCCTCCTCGCCGATGGCACCGTGTTCGACATCCCCTGGGGTGCCTCATCGCTGACCGAACAGTGGCTGGCCGACACCGACCCGCCCCGACCCGAAGCCCTCACCAACGCCTTCGGCGCCGTCGCCGATCATCTCGACGACCTCGTCCGTGAACGACCCGAACTGCTGACGGTCGAGATCATCGACTTCGACGGCGCGACCGTGCCGACGCTCGCCGCCGTCGAGAACGGTGGACGCACCGACGTGGCACACCTCGACCTCGACCGCGACACGCTCGAAGAGGTGTTCCGGATGATCGCCACCGATCGCCGCTCCGACCGAGCCTCCCATCCCGGCATGGCGAGCGAGCACGTCGACACGATCGTCGCGACCAACTGCATCGTCCTCGCCGTCCTGCGCCGACTTCGATCGGCCTCGGCCCGCCTCTCCACCACCGGAACCTGACGTGCCGCGCCACCCGTCGTCGATCCTGCGGCGCCAGCCGATGCCACGGCTCACCGGTCGACGCGTCCTGCTCCGACCGCTCCGACCCGACGACTTCGCAGCCTGGCGCGAGGTCCGAGTCCGCAACGAGGACTGGCTCATCCCTTGGGAACCGCTTCGATCACCGTCGCTCCCGGACCCCGTCCGCGACCGCAGTGCCTTCGAATCCCGCTGCCTCGCCCGCGACCGCGAACGCACCGCAGATCACGCATACCCCTTCGGTGTGTTCATCGACCAGCAGTTCGCCGGCGAGGTCAACCTCAACAACGTGATCCGCGGCGCGATGCAGTCGGCGACGATCGGCTACTGGATCGATCGGGAACGAGCCGGCCGCTCCTACATCGCCGAGTCGGTGGTCGTGCTCTCGAGGTTCGCATTCGAGGACCTCGGTCTCCACCGACTCGAGATCTGCATCGTGCCGCGGAACGCCAACAGTCGCCGGGTGATGGACAAGCTCGCCTTCCGCGAGGAAGGAATCGCCGAACGCTTCCTCGAGATCAACGGCACGTGGGAGGACCACGTCCGTTATGCGATCACCGCCGAGGAATGGGACGACCGTCGGTCCGAACTGACCACGGCCTGGATCACGGGGTGACCGGCCCCGAGTCGGACTCGGAACCGGTCACCGAGCCGTCGTGAGTCAGGCGTCGCCGGCGAGCCGATAGGCCTCGGCCCTGGCCTGGCGGATCGTCGTGCGGCGCTTCCACATCTTCGTCTTCCAATGACGCATGTTGCGGCGTCGCTGCTTGGCGAGTTTGGTCTTGGCGACCTCGGCGTCGTGGTGCTTCTCGGGTTTCCACGCTCGACCCGGCTCGTGCAAGTCCTCGGGTTCCAGACCGGCGCTGACCTGGTGGGCGACCTGGTTCAGCTCCACGTGGATCCGGTGCCGCTCGCTGTGGGCGTGGGCCCGCAGCTCCTGTTTGGGCGGCAGGTGCACCTCGGCGGTGCGATGACGCTGGCTCATCGGGCTACCTCCTCGACCGAAGTCTCTCGGGTGACCGGGTGATGGGTGACCAGTGGGTGCTGGCGTCGCCACCTCCCGTGATGTCACCGTAGACCACCCGACCCTGGTCGGAGGAGGGACTTTGGTAACAGTTCGGCGCGATTTCGGCGCGAGGGCCGCGTCGACGATCAGTCCGCTGCCGGCCGGCTCGAGATCTTGGCCTTCAGAGCGGCGATCCGCTCCTCGAACCACGGCTGCTGCACCGTCCACAGCTGCGGCTCGAACTCTCGGGCCACGGCGTCGGGATGGGTCCTGATGTCAGCCATGTCGCGGATCGTCTGCTTGGCGATGATCGCGAGTTCTCGGGGAGCGCTCGCCGCACCGCGGGCGAACTCCTGCGCGAACGACATCAGCTCGTCATCGGCGACGCACCGATACGCGAGGCCGACTCGTTCGGCCTCCGGTCCGTCGAGGACCTGCCCGAACACGACGGCGGCGATCGCCGCCTGCTGTCCGACGATCCGACGCTGCATCCAGGTGTGACCTCCGCCGGGATGCAGACCGATCTGCAAGAAGCGGGTGTCGAACCGGGCCCGCTTCGCCGCGATCCGGACGTCGCATCCCAGTGCGAGATTCATGCCTGCGCCGACCGCCGGCCCGTTCACGGCGGCGAGGGTCGGCAGCGGACTCCGGGCGATCCGCAGGAAGCCCTCGTAGACCGTTCCCAGGCTCTCACGGGTCGCTGTCTGGAGATTGCCGAGATTCGCCCCGGCGCAGAACGCCGAACCGGCTCCGGTCACGACCACCGCACCGACCGCCTCATCGGCCTCGAAGGCGTCCATGGCGGCCACGATCGCCTCGACCATCGGAGCGGTCATGGTGTTGCGTTCCTCCGGATTGTTGAGCGTGAGCCACGCCACGCCGTCCCGGACCTCGGTGAGCACGATCGACATCGTCACAGTCTGGCAGAGCCGACCCCATCGACGTGCTGCGTCGGCGAGGTCCCCTCAGCGGGTATTCTGCGGTGTTCACGTGAACACCGCAGCCTCGGCTGCACGACCCGTCCCGAGAAGGGGGAGACCATGATCAAGAGCAAGCGTGCGCTTGCAGTCGGCCTGGCGGCATCGCTGGTGCTGGCCGCATGTGGTGGCGACGACGACACTGCGGCCGAAGAACCCGCCGCCGAAGAACCCGCCGCCGACGAGCCCGCGGCCGAAGAACCCGCCGCCGAAGAACCCGCCGCCGAAGAACCCGCCGCCGACTCGTTCAACGTCGGCCTCACGTTCGACATCGGCGGCCGCGGCGACCAGTCGTTCAACGACTCGGCTGCCGCCGGTATCGACCTCGCCGCGTCGGAGCTGGGAATCACCTTCACCGAGGCCGAGCCGAACGAGGACGGCTCCAACCGGGCCGAACTCCTGCAGCTCCAGGCCGACGGCAGCGACCTCGTCATCGGCGTCGGCTTCCTGTTCGCCGGTGACGTCAAGACCGTCGCCGGAAACAACCCCGACACCAACTTCGCCGTGATCGACGACGCGATGCTCGACTTCGACAACGGTGGCGTGCCGCAGTGCGACAACTGCGCCGGTCTGACCTTCGCCGAAGAGCAGGGCTCGTTCCTGGTCGGCGCCGCAGCAGCGCTGAACAGCACGACGGGCACCGTCGGCTTCATCGGCGGCGTCGGCGGATTCGGTCTGATCGAGAAGTTCCAGGCCGGGTTCGAGGCGGGCGCCAAGGCCGTCAACCCCGACATCCAGATCATCCCGCAATACATCACCATGGCTCCCGACTTCGACGGCTTCTTCGCCGCCGACCGGGCCAAGGAGATCGCACTCGCGATGTACGACCAGGGCGCCGACGTGATCTACCACGCCGCCGGTGGCTCGGGTGCCGGCCTCTTCGAGGCCGCCAAGGAGCGCAGCGAGTCGGGCGGGTCGAAGGTCTGGGCGATCGGTGTCGACGCCGATCAGTACGTCACGTCCAGCGAAGAGGTCCGTGACTACATCCTGACCTCGATGCTCAAGCGGGTCGACGTCGCCGTGTTCCAGATCACCAAGGCCCAGCAGGACGGCACCTTCGCCGCCGGTCAG
Organism: Ilumatobacteraceae bacterium; assembly: GCA_049458915.1. Lineage (GTDB taxonomy): Bacteria > Actinomycetota > Acidimicrobiia > Acidimicrobiales > Ilumatobacteraceae > Ilumatobacter. The sequence continues at coordinate 1,862 of JBMUCX010000075.1, read as the reverse complement.
ACCGTGTACGACCTCTCGGTCGACGGCGTGGGCTACTCCACCACGGGTGATTTCATGTCCGCCGAGCAGATCGCGACGCTCGAGGACTTCAAGGCGCAGATCATCGCCGGCGACATCGTCGTGCCGACGGTGCCAGAAGGCGCCTGATCCCCAGCGGTCGCTCGCGGCCGATGCGGCCCGGTGCCACGGCACCGGGGAACAACTCAGGAGCGGAGGTCGACTATGTTCGGCCTCCGCTCCGCCGTTTTCGGCGGCCGTGTCCGTCCGAACCAACCACCACGTCCATCGGAGGTACCGCATGACCGCCGCGATCGAACTGATCGGGATCACCAAGCGGTTCCCGGGTGTCGTCGCCAACGACGACGTGAACCTTCGGGTCGAGCGTGGCGAGATCCACGCCATCTGCGGCGAGAACGGGGCCGGCAAGTCGACCCTGATGAAGATCCTCTACGGCATGCAGCCCGCCGACGAGGGGGTCATGAAGATCGACGGAGAAGAGGTCCGGTTCGGATCACCGACCGATGCGATCGCCGCCGGCATCGGCATGGTGCACCAGCACTTCATGCTCGCCGACCAGATGACCGTGCTCGAGAACGTCATCCTCGGAGCCGAACCGACGTCCACCGGCGGGCTGATCGACTTCGACGCCGCTGAGCGGCACCTCCGAGAGGTCGGCGACGCATACGGCCTGTCCGTCGATCCGAACGACCTCGTCGAGACCCTCGAGGTCGGCGAGAAGCAACGGGTCGAGATCATCAAGGTCCTGTTCCGTGGTGCGCGAATCCTGATCCTCGACGAACCGACCGCCGTCCTCGTCCCTCAGGAGGTCGAGGAGTTGTTCCGCAACCTGCGTGAACTCCAGGCCGGTGGCGCAACGATCATCTTCATCGACCACAAGTTGCAGGAGGTCCTCGAGATCTCCGACCGGATCACCGTGATCCGTCGCGGTCGGACCGTCACCACCGTCGACGCCGACTCGGTGACGGCCGCCGACCTCGCTGAACTGATGGTCGGATCCGAACTCCCGTCACCCGAGACCACCGGATCGACCGTCACCGACGAGGTCGCCCTCGAGGTACGCGGCCTCACGGTGCTCGACGGCGACGGACGGCCCACGGTGAACGACGTCTCGCTCTTCGTCCACCGGGGCGAGGTGCTCGGCGTCGCCGGCATCGAGGGCAACGGTCAGGCCGAACTCATCGATGCGATCATCGGGACGGTCGACCCGGCCGCCGGACACATCAGCCTCCTCGGCGAGGACATCACCCACGCCTCGGTACGTCACCGACGGGAGGCCGGGCTCGCCTTCGTCCCGCAGGACCGCCAGAGCGACGGGTTGCTCCTCGACGCCAGCCTCTGGGAGAACGCCGCCCTCGGCCACCAGACCAGACGCCCGTTCTCGAAGGGCATCTGGATCGATCGAGCCGGCGCCCGGGCACGCACCGAGGAGATCCGCACGGCGTTCGACGTGCGCACCCCGGGCGTCGACGTGTCGGCCCGGGCCCTCTCGGGTGGGAACCAGCAGAAGCTGATCATCGGCCGAGAGCTGACCTCCGAACCAACGGTGTTCGTCGCCGCCCACCCCACGAGAGGGATCGACGTCGGCGCCCAGGCCGACGTCTGGAACAGCATCCGCACCGCCCGCGCCGGCGGCCTCGCCACGCTGCTCGTCTCGGCCGACCTCGACGAACTGATCGGTCTGTCCGACCGGATCGTGGTGATGTACCACGGACGGCTGGTCGCGACCCTCGACCCGAGCGAGGTCACCCCACGCTCGCTCGGCAGCTACATGACCGGGGCCGCACTCGCCTCCGACAACCAGGCCTCCGACAACCAGGCCTCCGACAGCCGGGAAGGGACCA
>JBMUCX010000074.1:0-13366 GCA_049458915.1 Ilumatobacteraceae bacterium | reverse complement strand
CGATGTCGTACGCCAACTCCTGCCCCGGTCGCCACACGACGACACGCTCGACGAGTGTCTGACGGGGGAGTTGGATCCGTCGCACGGCGCCGGGGTGTTCGGTCTGTTCGCTGAGCAGGCAGGAGTGTTGGATCATCGGTACCCAGGTCGCGATCGCACCGAAGTCGGCGAGTACGTCCCAGACCCGCTCGGGGGAGGCCTGAACCGTCGCCGATCGGACGAGACGTTTCATCGTCCGGTTGTTCATCGTCTCGTCTCCGGCCGTCGGCGCCCTGCCGGCATCCAATTCGTGCCGGCGGTCTCGTCGACTCTCGCGATCAGACGATCACCGACCGGTTCGATCAGGTCGAGGAACTGTCGGGTCCCGGCCTCGCCGAGGTGCTGCCACGCAGCGCTCGCCAGGTCGTCGAGACGGTCCTCGATCCGCTGCCGGAACTCGACCCCGGCCGTGGTGACGGTCGAGCCGTCGGCGAACCCGCGTCCCGCCAGTCGCTCGTAGGCCGCATCCAGCGCGGCATCGTCGGCACCTCGGCTTCGTGGCACCCAGTCCTGCTCGTACGACCGCCAGGCACCGTCGAGGATCCCGGCCTCGATCGGACCGATGTCCTCGGCGATGTGCAACGCCCAGTGGGTGTCGCCCCGCCATTCCCGGATGCAGTTCACGGCGAGCCAGGCCGACAGCAGCGGATCGTCCTCCCGGCGCCGTCGGAGCAGAGAGGCGAACAGTGGCCGCCCCGAGATCGGGAGGGAGTCGGCAGCGGCCCAGAGGTCCGGACCCATCGAGGCGAGGTCGTCGCAGATCTCGGGCACGTAGCCACGTAACCCGGACGTCACCGCAGCGTCCCGGGCGAGTGCGGTGTCGGCGAAGGTGGTGTGTTCTCGGCACACGTCGAGACAGGCAGCGATCGCCCCGGCGTGGATCGAGTAGAACGCGGCGACGACGACGTCGTTGCCGCCGTCGGCGAGGCTCGCCCCGCGGCTGGCGATGTAGTACCCGAAGCCGTTCGGGACACCGAGCGCGGTGTAGTTGGCGATCGCCTCCGGATCCCAGTAGATCCAGCCGATCAGGCGGTGCGAGGCGAACCCGGCTCGGGCGGAGAGGTCACGCCAGTCGTCGGCGGTGGTCGACGTCATCGCTCCACCGCCTCGATGATGATCCGGGCCAGTCGTTCTGCCGCGTCCTCCTGGAAGAAGTGATGGGCCCCCTCCACCGTGACATGCGGCTGACCGGAAGATCCGGGCACCTTCGCCAGGAACGGGCGGTCCCCGCCCGCTGTGACCGGATCGCTGTCGCTGAAGCAACACAGGAACGGCTTGGTCCACTGCTCGAACACCGACCAGGCAGCCCGGTTCGCCTCGGCGGCCGGGTCGTCGGGGGCGGTCGGCACCAGCGACGGAAAGATCCTGGCGCCTGCCTTGTACGAGTCGTCGGGGAACGGGGCGTCGTAGGCGGCCACCTCACCGGGCGAGAGCTCGGTGATCGTGGCCGACTGGATGAGGAAGCCGACGTCGAACACCGGGGTGGTCTGGCTGAACCGTTGCCAGGCGAGGAATGCGTCGGTCGGTCGGCCGTCCCCGGTCGGCAGGCCGGTGTTGCCGACGATCACCCGGTCGAAACGGTCGGGGTTCTCGGCCACCAGTCGGAGCCCGATCAGGCCACCCCAGTCCTGGCCGAAGAACGTCGCGCCCCGGAGATCGAGGTGATCGACGATCGCGGCCTGCATCCAGGCGACGTGTCGCTCATAGGTGTAGTCACCCTGCTCGGTCGGCTTGTCGCTCTTCCCGAAACCGACGAGGTCGGGGGCGATCACCCGCAGCCCGGCGGCGACGAGCGGTGGGATCATGTTGCGATAGAGGTAGCTCCACGACGGCTCTCCGTGCATGCACAGCACGATCGGTCCATCGGCCGGACCTTCGTCGAGGTAGTGGACACGCAGCGTGCCGTCCACGTCGTCGTCGATGTCGACGTAGTTCGGTGCGAACGGATAACCGGGCAGGTCGACGAACCGCTCGTCCGGGGTGCGGAGACAGCGCATGTCAGGATCCTTTCGAGGTGATCGTGACCCGGTGCAGGTCGTCGCCGAGCTCGATCCGCCCGTCGAACTCGGTCGCGGCGAGGTCCCGCCAGTCATCCCCTCCACCAGGGGGGAGGGGTGGGACGTAGTGGGTCAGCACCAGGGTGCCGACCCCGGCCCGGCGGGCGGTGGTGGCCGCCTCTTCGGGTGATGAGTGGTAGTCGAGGGTGTCCCGGATCCGTTGGAACGGCAACTGGGCGATGATGTCTTTGCGGATCACCGTGTGCACGAGGGCGTCGGCTCCGTCGCACAGGCGGTCCAGACCGTCGCAGGGCACGGTGTCGCCTGCCACCACCACGCCGGCGCCGTCGTGGTCGAACCGGAAGCCGACACTCGGCTCGACCGGACGATGGTCGGTGGGCGCGCACGCGATCCGGACCGAGCCGGGAAGATCGACGGGGCCGTCGAGGACCTCCACCACCTCGCCCTTCGGCTCGTGGTCGAGGTCGTCGTGATGGGCCATCCGGTACGCGACGTCGGGAGCGAGCGAGGCCAGGAGATGATCGACGACGGCCTGGGTCCCCGGCGGTCCGATGATCGTGAGCGGGCTCGGCTCGAGCGACATCACCCACCGGGTGGTGATCACATCGTTGAGATCGGTGATGTGATCGCTGTGCAGATGGGTGAGCAGGACGGCGGTCAGAGCCGGAGCCCCGAGTCCGGAAGCGGCGAGACGCATCAGGACACCCCGGCCTGCGTCGACGAGATAGTGCTCCCCGCCGGCGGAGACCAGCGTCGCCGGACCGGCCCGGTTCGGATCGGGGATCGGGCTCCCGGTGCCCAACAGCACGATCTCGATGGATGAATCGGTGCTCACTGCCGGCTCATCTCGCTGCGAGCCGTCGCCTCGGTGTCGGCTGCGCCGGGCTTCACGGGGAGTTGGATGACCACGTCGTGCAGGACGCCGCTGAATGCGAACGGTGCCGTGTAACGGGTGGAGACCGCCGAGCCGTGGTCGTAGCCGACACTCGCCCCGACCGAGGAGACCATGCGCATGTAGAACGGGATCGAGGTCCTCCCTGCCGGCTCACCGTCGATCGACAACTCGCACCATCCGGTGGTCCGACTGTCGCGCTCGAGATGGACGTGGAGGACCGCGTCGCCGGTCGGTACCGCTCGATCCGACTCGAGCACCGTGTGGTCGTCGAAGGCGTTGTAGTCCAGCACCAGCCGGTCACCCTGCACGAACACCGAGATGCCCGAGTTCTCGGTGCCCGTCGCCCAGATCACGCCCTCGTCGCCCTGCCGACGGGTGACACGAGCCGTCAGGTCGAAACTGCGTCCTCCGGCACTGGCGGTCGCCTGACCGGGGATCGGCGACATCGGTGGCCGGTACACGTACCGACGCGAGGTCGGATGTGGGGTCCGGTCGGCGGTGCGGAGACCGAACAGTTCGACGCCACGGTCGTCGAGGGGGAGCACCCCGTGCCGCTCGGCTTCGGCCCACCAGAGCGCGATCAGTTCGGCGAGGCGATCGGGCTGTTCGGCCGCCAGGTCGCGGCACTCCGACCAGTCGTCGTCGAGGAGGTACAACTCCCACGGTTCGGTGTCGTAGTCGGCGCCGGGTTGGTGCTTGCACACCGCCTTCCAGGTCTGGCCGTCGATCTCGGCGACGAGGGCCCGGGACCCCGCCATCTCGAAGTACTGGCACCGGTTGGTTGCCGGGGCGTCGGGATCCGCGAGGACGGATGCGAACGAGTGACCCGTGACCGGGAGTTGCTCTCGTCCGAGGAACACCTCGGGCGGTGTGATGCCGACCAGGTCGTAGATCGTCGGGACGATGTCGGCGACGTTGACGAACTGGTGACGTCTGGTGCCGCGCTGCGTCTCGTCGAAGCCCGCAGGCCAGTGCACGATCATCGGGACGTGCACCCCACCTTCGTGGGTGTTCTGCTTGTACCACTTGAAGGGGGTGTTCCCGCACTGTGCCCAGCCCCACGGATAGTTGGTGTGGCTGTGCGGGCCTCCGATGTCATCGATGCGATCGACCGCCTGGTCGGGCGTCTCGAGGATGAAGTTGAAGAACTTCATCTCGTGCATGACCCCGAACGGTCCACCTTCCTGCGATGCCCCGTTGTCGGCGAGGACGATCAGCATCGTGTTGTCGAGTTGCCCCATCGACCGGAGTCCCTCGACCAGACGGCCGATCTGGGCGTCGGTGTGGTCGAGGAAGGCGGCGAACGCTTCCTGGAGTCGGGCGGCGAGTCGTCGTTGGTTCTCGGGCAGGTCGGCCCACGGCTCGACACCGGGGTTGCGCGGCGCGAGTTCGGTCCCGTCGGGGATCACGCCGAGTTCGAGTTGGCGCCGGAACCATCGTTCGCGGACCACGTCCCAGCCCTCGTCGAACGCTCCGCGGTACTTGGCGAGGTACTCCGCCGGGGCTTGGTGTGGTGCATGGGTGGCACCGAACGGGAGATAGGCGAAGAACGGCCGGTCCGGTCGGACTCCCTTGCTGTCGCTGATCATCTTCAGCAGTTGGTCGACGAGGTCCTCGCTCAGGTGGTAGCCGTCGTCGGGCCCTGCTGGCGGGTCGATCGGATGGTTGTCGCAGACCAGTTGCGGATGGAACTGGTCGGTCTCACCCTCGAGGAAGCCGTAGAAGCGGTCGAAGCCGCGACCGAGCGGCCAGTGGTCGAACGGCCCGGCCGCCGAGCACTGGTCCATCGGGGCGAGGTGCCATTTGCCGCTGCAGAAGGTGGCGTATCCGGCCGAGCGCAGGACCTCGGCGACGGTGGCGGCGTGGTTCGAGATGTGGCCCAACTGATGGGGGAAGCCGGTCTGGAAGTTCGACACCGAGCGCATCCCGACGGCGTGTTGCGCCCGCCCGGTCAGCAAGGAGGCCCGGGTGGGGGAGCAGAGGGGGGTGACGTGGAAGTTCGTGAACTGGATGCCGTCGGCGGCGAGCCGGTCGACGTTGGGGGTGTCGATGTCGGAGCCGTAGCAGCCGAACTGGGCGAACCCGGTGTCGTCGAGCAGGACCACGACGACGTTGGGTGCTTCGTCGCCCGGGTGGGGCGCCTCGTCGAAGTGGGCCACGGACTCGGCCAGGGTGCGTCCGATACGGCCCTTGCTCGAGTCCCCTGGAGGCTGCGTCATGGCCGCAGTGTTGCAAGGGGTGATCCGACTGTCAACAGTTTCTGAGAGTCGGAGTCTCACAAGACGGTTTCGCGCCGGTGGGTCGGAGTAACGTCGGAGAAGTGAGTGGATCCCCGACGGCCGATGCAGCGATCGACGGGCGTCGACTCCGTCGTGAGCAGGGTCGGCTGGCAGTGCTCGATGCAACGATCGATCTCGTCCTGCGATGGCACCTTCCACCGACGGCCGAGCAGGTGGCCGAAGAAGCAGGTGTCTCGATCGCCTCGATTTTCCGATACTTCGAGAATCTCGACGACCTCCGCCGGGCGGCGATCACGCGCTTCATCGAACGTCACCTTCATCTGCTCGAGTTGCCCGACCTGGGAGAGCACTCGTTGCAGCGGCGAATCGCATCACTCGTCGATGGGCGGGTTCGGTTCTACGAATTGGTCGAGCCGGTCGCCAGGATCGCACGAGCCAGGTTCCTCGACGTCCCGGCGCTCGCCACCACGCTCGACCTGGTCCGATCCACCCAATCCGATCAACTGGCGGAGCATTTCGCCACTGAACTGCGGTGCCATCGTGCGCCCGTGCGTCGGGAGCGACTCGCGCTCGTGGCAGTGGTCACCTCGTTCGAGGCGTGGGACCTGCTTCGACGGGAGGGGCTCGACCGGGACGGCGTGTGCCGAGCGATGCGGACGAGTGTCGCTCGACTGCTCTGATCGATCAGCCTCCGACGAACCGCACCACCTCTGCTCCGACGACGTCGGGCCGTTCGAGTTGGAGGAAGTGTCCGGCGCCCTCGATGACACGGATGTCCGCCCAGGGTGACATCGTCCGAGCCGCTTCGGCGACCTCCACTCCGATGCACCCGTCATCGGCACCGTGGAGGTAGAGCGTCGGTTGGGGGAGTTCGCCGGCTCCGGCGGCCTGGATCGCATTCAGATCGGCCCGCCGGGGACCGTCGCCGAGCGTCGCTCGGTAGTAGCCGAGTGCGGCTGCGAGATGGGCAGGGTCGCGAAGGCAGGACTTCACGTGATCGAGGTCGGCGGTCGCTTCGTACCCCGGCGACCAGTCGGCCCAGATCATGTCGAGGAACGCCAGGTCTCCGGTCGGCACGACCACGTCGGCCAGGGCGTGCTGGAAGAAGAACATGTACCAACTGCGCTTCAACTGGGCGAGGTTGCCGATGAACGCAGCGCCGAGCGCCGACCCGGGCGGAACCGCCATGCCGACGACGCGGCGCCACCGCTCCGGCTGGTGGGCTGCGGCGCCGTAGGCCGCAGGAGCGCCCCAGTCGTGCCCGATCAGCACGGCGTCGGCGTCGCCTCCGAGCACCTCGTGCAGCGCGTTGGCATCGGTCGACAGCGCCCCCGTCTGGTAGAGGCCGTCGGTGGGCACGGCGGTCGGGGCGTACCCGCGCATGAACGGGGCCACCGCTCGAAAGCCGGCGTCGGCGAGGTCGGGGAGGAGGTGACGCCACGTGTGAGCGCTGTCGGGAAATCCGTGGAGGCAGAGCGCGAGCGGCCCGGATCCGCACTCGAGGAGGGCGAATTCGACATCGTTCGCGACGACGGTGGACGACGAGATCCCGGTGCTCACGTCTCGACGCTAGTTCCGGCGACACGACGTCCGGCGACCCAGACCTCGCGCACGTCGTCCCGTCCGGCGAGCCGGATCAGCTTCTCGAAGATCCGGTCCGGCCCGTCGAGATCGGGGTCGACCCCCAACCGATGGGTCGACACGGCGATCGCATCGAACGGCCTCCCGACGGCGAGGAGGCCGACATCGAGGCCGAGTGCCATCGCTCCGCCGATCGTCGCCATCCAGAACGCGGTGACGATGTCGATCCTTGCCGGGATCAGGTCCAGGTGGAGATCGTCGAGACGTCGTGAGGCGTCGACGGCGTGGGAGCACTGGGCGAGCAGTGACGGCGAGGGTCCACCGGCGACGTCGGTCCCCAGCCCGACTGCGATGCCGGCGTCGATCGCCCGCCGGCCACTGAACGGTCGATTGGCGAAGTAGGTGTTCGACAGCGGGCAGTGTCCGATGCCCGCACGTCGGTCGGCGATCGTCCGTCGGTCGTCGTCGTCGATGTGTGTGGCATGGGCGAGCAGTGTGTTGTCCCGGAGCAGTCCGAATCGGTCGAGCGCAGCCGTGTCCGAGACCCCCGTTCGCCCCAGCACGTGGGCGTGCTCCCAATCGCTCTCGGAGCAGTGTGTCTGAACGGTCGTGCCGGTGCTCGCTGCGAGTTCGGCCAGCCCGGTCAGCGCTGCGTCGGTGCACGCCGGCACGAACCGCGGCGTGACGATCGGACGGACGAGTCCGAACGGATCGTCGAGCGCACGGATCGCCAGGATCGACTCGAGACTTCGTTCGACCGATCGCGTCGCCGAGGTGTCCCGGTACCACTCGGGGGTCCCGTCCGGGTGGTCCATCGCCACGCGGCCGACGAAGGCTCGTTGACCGTGACGAATGCAGGTCCGAGCGAGCAGCGTCGTCGCTCCCACGTGGATCGAAGCGTGATACGCAACCGTCGTCGTCCCGTGGGCGAGCAGCGTCGGGACCATACGTTCCCAGACCGAAGCCGCGTACGTCTCGTCGTCGAATCGGGCCTCGAGTGGGAACGTGTGCTGGAACAACCAGTCCTCGAGAGGGAGGTCGAGGCCGGTTCCGAGCTGCGGCCACTGCGGAGCATGGAGGTGGGTGTCGACGAGTCCGGGAAGGATGACCAGGTCGCTCCCGAGCACGACGTCCGCTCCGTCGGCCGGAGAATCCGGCCGGATCGACAGGATCCGTCCGTCCGGGCCGACTTCGATGGTGCACTCGGGCAGCACCTCGAGAGCGGTCGGCACGGGGGTCTGCATGACGGTGCCGTGGATCGTGCGGGTTCCCGTGGTCACCCGACCAGCTTGCCAGGGGACGTGCGGAGCGACATGCGGCACTATCGTCGCTCCCATGACCGCGACCCCCCTGTCGACGATCGAACGGCTCGAGCGTGCCGCCGACTCCGGCAACGGCGTGCGGTTCGTCGGCCACTCGGTTGCGCCGGACGGGCCCGTGTTCGTGCCCTGGCGACAGATCCACGACGAGGCCCGATCGGTGGGCGCCGCGCTCCAGGCCCGCGGCCTGCTCCCTGGTGATCACGTCGCAGTGCTCGGCCCGACGAGCCGAGACCTGATCACCGTCGTCCGGGGTTGCTGGATGGCCGGGATCGCATCGATGGTCTTGCCCCTGCCGATGCGGATGGGTTCGCTCGACGAGTTCGTGGCCTCGACGAGGGCCAGGATCCGACATGGCGACGCCAAGTTGGTGTTGATCGACGACCAACTGGCGCCGTTCTACGAAGCGGCACCCGGGGATCCACCGATCGAGTCGATGGGTTCGGTTCTGCCGGGGGCGCCGAACGTGCCGGCGGCCGATCGCCTCGAGGTTCCGCCGAGCGACCCGAACCGACTCGTGATCCTGCAGTACACGTCGGGCTCGACGAGTGAGCCGAAGGGCGTCATGATCCCCGATCGCGTCCTCACGGCGAACATCGATGCATGCGCGGCTGCTGCGTCGCTCGACGCCGACGAGGTGATGGTGTCGTGGCTTCCCCTGTATCACGACATGGGGCTCGTCGGGTTCCTCGCGATCCCCATGACCAGCGGTGTCCAGCTCGTGCAGGCGGCTCCCCAGGACTTCATGGCCCATCCCGGTCACTGGCTCGAGTGGATCTCGCAGTGGCGTGGTACGGCGACGGCCGGACCGAACTTCTCGTGGGTGCTCGCCACCCGTGCACTCAGGATCGCCGCCAAACGGGGCGATCGACTCGATTTGTCGAGCCTCACACTCGCCCTCAGCGGCGCCGAGCCGGTCGATCCGAAAGCCGTCGAGGCGTTCGTCGCGGCCGCCGAGCCGTTCGGGTTCTCCGCTGGTGCGGTGTTCCCGGCGTTCGGCATGGCCGAGACGGCGATCGGAGCGTCGTTTCCCCGTCGTGGAGCGGGTCTGACGTGCGACACGGTCGACCGTGAGGTGCTCGAACGTTCGAGGGTGGCCAAGCCGGTCGAGGTGATCGACCAGGACGACCTCGCACTCCGAGCCAGACGGCTCCCGCTGCTCGGGACGGCGGTTCCGGGCATGGAGATGCGGGTCGTCGACCCGGCCACCTACGAGGACCTTCCCGAGCGGCACGTCGGCGAACTGCTCCTCCGCGGTACGTCCGTGACCCCCGGGTACTACAAACGCGAGGACGCCACACAGGCGCTGTTCCACGACGGGTGGCTGTGCACGGGGGATCTCGCCTACCTGCTCGACGGTCAACTCGTCCTGTGCGGTCGGATCAAGGACGTCATCATCGTCGGCGGTCGAAACGTCTTCCCCGAAGACATCGAGCGGGCGGTCGGCGGGTTGGACGGTGTGCGTGCCGGCAACGTGATCGCATTCGGGATGGACGGCTACAAGGGCAAAGAGTCCGTCGTCGTCGTCGCCGAGGTCCGCGCCGACGATCTCGACCTCGTCCGCCAGGACATCCACCATCGGACCTTGGAGGTGTGCGGGCTTCCGCCACGCGATGTGATGCTGGTTCGACCCGGCACGCTCCCGAAGACGAGTTCGGGCAAGCTGCAGCGGGCGAAGTGCCGCGAGCTCTACCTGGACGAGGACCTCGATCTCGTCCAGCCCGACTGAGATCCGAGCAGGGTGCGAGCCGGTCCGATGAAAGTCGTCTACAGCCTTCGGCACCGACACCACCACCCGCGGCTGGAACTGGAAGCCGGGGCGCTCCAGGAGCCGTTCGAGCACCCGGGTCGAGCAGAGATGATCCGTGCGGCGCTGGCGGCCGACGCGACCTTCGATCTGGTGGCGCCGGACGAGTGGGGTCGAGGGCCGATCGAGGCGGTACACCATGCCGGTCTGGTCGAGTTCCTGGAGCACGCCTGGTCCGAATACCAGGAAGTCCACGGTCCCACGCATGACGTGGTGCCCGACGTGTTCGCCATGCAGGGGCTGCGCGACGGGATGGGTCCCGGACGCGAACCGGTCGCGATCGGCGCACGACTCGGATGGTGGTGCTTCGAGACGACGACACCGTTGACCGAGGGCACGTACGACGCCGCCCGAGCATCGGTCGACGTCGCATTGACGGCGTCGGCGATCGTGCAATCGGGGGATCGTGTCGCCTACGGGCTGTGCCGACCGCCGGGCCACCACGCGAGCCGATCGCTCTACGGCGGCTACTGCTTCTTCAACAATGCTGCCGTCGTGGCGCAGCAACTCGTGAGCAACGGAGCGAAGGTGACGGTGCTCGATGTCGACTATCACCACGGCAATGGAACACAGCAGATCTTCTACGATCGCGATGACGTCCAGTTCGTATCGCTCCACGGCGATCCTCGCCGGGCATATCCGCACCTGACCGGCCATCGCGACGAGATCGGGACCGGAGTGGGGCGTGGTACCACCACCAACTATCCCCTTCCTCCCCTCACCGAGGACGACGCCTACGTGTCGACGCTCGCCGCAGCGTGTGCAGAGGTGTCCGCGTTCCGACCCGACTTCCTCGTGGTGTCACTCGGACTCGACACGTTCGTGGACGACCCGATCAGCGATCTGGCGCTCACCGCCGACGGCTTCGAACGTTCGGGGGCCCTGGTCGCGGAACTGGGCGTGCCCATGATCGTGCTGCAGGAAGGTGGGTACGCGACGGCCGATCTCGGTGAGAACGCGAGGCGCTGGCTCCTCGGGGCCGATGGGCGGATCAGGACGGGGTCGGTGCCCGCTTCCCCGGACTGAGGATCCGGATCACGGTGGCGGCGACGGCGATCATCGAGAGCAGGATCGCCAGCACCTGATAGGCGCGATTCACCGTGTCGGTGCCGGACATGCCGGCGTGGATGGCTGCGACCCACACGAGCGCGTAGGACGACACGTGGATGGCGTACCACACCTTTTTCGAGAGGCGACGCCGGAGGTACGAGGTGGCTTGGACGGCCACCATGACGTAGAAGGCGACGACACCGAGTGCGACCCCGATCGTCCGGTACTCGGAGGTTCCCGGGACGAGGAGTTGCACGAACCCGTAGCCGATGTATCCGTCGAGGAGCAGTCCGAGCATGTGGAAACCGGTCATGACCAATGCGGTACCGCCGAGCCATCGATGGAGGTCGAGGAGCCACGCCGGTCGATCGAGCGGACGCAGGGCTCGGGTGGCGAGCAACACGCCCCAGACGACGCTCGCGACGAGGAGCACCATGGCCACGATTCCCGAGCTCCTCGCGAGATACCACCAGAACTTCTCGTTCAGCACGCGAACTCCTTCCACGCCGATGTCAGGAACACCGATCTGTTCATGTCGACGATGCGGGCTGCGAGTCGGTGTTCTTCGAACATCGCGAGCGCCTCGTCGACGCCTCGGACGAAGGGGACCTTCGTGAATGTCTCGGCCCATGCCCCGGTCCCGGCGATCACCGTGCATGCGATGACCGTCGTCGTGGTCGAGGTCAGGCCGACAGGGTCGATGAGATGGTGGCGTTCGCCGGTCGGGGTCCACCACCGCCGGAGCTCGGTGGTCGACGTCGCCACGGCGCCGCTTTCGAGGTGGACGAGGACGGGCTCGTCGGACGGGGTCGGCGCGATCGACACGGTCCAGGTCGAACCGGATGGAGGCGTTCCCGAGACCCTGAGATCGCCGCCGACCTCGATCAGGGTTCCGTGAGCTCCTCGCGACATCAGGTCGTCGACGACGAGGTCGGCGGCGAGTCCCTTGCCGAGACCGCCTGGATCGAGCGAGGTTCCGAGTGGAAGCGTGACGACTCCACTGGTCTCGTCGACGTCGACGTCACCGGGGCGACCGAGCCAACGAACATCCGGTGCGATCGATGTCGACAGTCCCGGGTCGGTGCGGCTGCTCACGTAGCCCGCTTCGACGAGGGCGCCGAGCATCGTCGGATCGAATGCACCACGGGTCGTTCGCCAGGCGCGCAGCATCGACTGGATCAACACGACGGTGTCTCGACTGCAGCGCCGCGGAGCACCGCCGGCACGGTTGAGGCCGGTGATCTCGCTGTGGTCGACGAATCGACTCCACCTCTGCTCGAGTTCGTCCAGGCGACGCCCGACGTGATCGAGCAGCGCCTCGGCATCCTCGGCGACCACCACCGCTCGCGCCGTGGAGCCCATGGCGGCGTACGAGCGCCGTCCGGTGGATCGGACGTCGATCACACTCAACTCCCGCCGCTGGACCCTTGCGGCACCGTCGTCGGTGGGCTCGTCGGTGGTGGCGGCACGGCGATCTCCACGGGCGCCGGTGCGGCGGTGGTCGTCGGAGCGGTCGTGGGTGCCGGTGCCGGAGCGGTCGTGGGTGCCGGTGCCGGAGCGGTCGTGGGTGCCGGTGCCGGCGGCGGGGCCGGACTCGGCGTGGCGGTCGGCGTCGGAGTCGGCGAAGCGGCCGACGTCGAGGGCGTGGCGACGACGGTGTTCTCCGCTCCGGGTTCCGTGGTGGCCGGGAACGCGTCCGTCGGCGTGATGCTCGCGAGGGTCGTCTCGAGGAAACCGTCACCCGAGCCGACCGACGTGGAGATCGGCCGCCCAGTGGCGCTGTCGACGACGACGACGACGATCTGCGTCGGGACCGTCGACGGGACCGTGCTCGGGACCGTGCTCGGCGACGGCGCAGGTGGCGTCGTGACGGGTGACGCCGGGAGGATGGCCGCCGCGGTCGGCTGATCTGCGGCGACCTCGGCGTTGACGACCCGGTCGGCTGCGCCGTATGCCGCGATCATGCCGAGTGTTGCCGTGGTCGAGGCGCCGACCGTGAGGATCTTGGCGCTCCGAGCGGGGGCACGGCGTCGAGTCGGTGCGACCGGCCCCGGAGGGTTCGGGCCGGTCGTCACCGTCTCGGTCGTCACCGGCTCGGTCGCGACGACCTCTGTTGGTGCGGTTGTCGCTCTCCGGTTCTGGAGCCGGGCGAGTCGCTCGGCGTGATCAGTCGTCGGATTCGTCATCGTCGTACTCGTCGTCGATCGGAGAAACCTCGATCTCGGGAACGATGCGGTCCGACTCGAGGTGCGCCTCGAACTCGACCTTCAGGGTCGATGACCTGAAGTGGACTTCGACCTCGTCGCCGCCGGCCTCGTCGATCGTCACGCTCCAGCCGGTCGCGGGTTCCGCGGCGACGAGTATGAGCATTCCGTCGACGACGTCGACCGTGACGACTCCGGCCTCGCCGACGCTGA
>JBMUCX010000073.1:0-13416 GCA_049458915.1 Ilumatobacteraceae bacterium | reverse complement strand
TCCGGCCCGGGCCGTTTCGCGCCCGGGTTGCCGCTAGCGTCGCCGCCCTTGTCCCGAGTCCTCGACGCTGTCGCTCCCCGCCGGCTCGGTCCGGGCTTCCGGTGGTTGCTGGCTTCGTCGTGGACGAGCAACCTCGGAGATGGTCTGGCGCTGGCAGCGGGCCCGCTCCTCGTGGCGTCGCTGACGTCCGACGCCTTCGTGGTCGCGCTGGCGTCGACGCTCCAGATGCTGCCGTGGGTGGGGTTCGGGTTGTACGCCGGCGTCCTCGCCGATCGGGTGGATCGTCGACGGTTGGTCGTCGCCGCGAACCTCGTGCGTGGCTCGGTGCTGGCCGTCTTGGCGGCGACCGTGTTCGCCGACGTCGTCACGGTGCCCGTCGTCCTCGTCGCGATGTTCTGCCTCGGTACGGCCGAAACCTTCGTCGACACGACGACGTCGACGCTGCTGCCGATGCTCGTCGACGGCGACGACCTCGGAGTGGCCAACGCCCGTCTGCAGTTCGGCAACAACACGATCAACCGACTGGCTGCGCCACCGATCGGCGCCGCTCTGTTCGCCGTCGGGGCGTCGGTGCCGTTCGCGGCCCACGCGATCTCGATCCTCTTCGCCGTCGTGCTCGTGGCCCGGATCGGTGCCACGCCGCCGGCCCGAACCGAGATCTCCACGTCCGTTCGCAGCGAGATCGCAGAAGGTGTGAAGTGGGTGTGGTCGAACCCGGCCATCCGTCTCCTGGTGCTCACGATCCTCTCGTTCAACATCACCTTCGGTGCCGTTCACGGCATCTTCGTCCTCTACGTCGCCGAGCGACTCGGCCTCGGTGAACTGGGCTTCGGCGTGTTCGTGGCGTTCGGAGCCGCCGGTGCGATCCTCGGAACCCTCGTGTACACCCGCTTGGAGCGGTTGCTCGGTCGATCCGGCATCATGCGAGCCGGTCTCGTCATCGAGACCGGGACCCATCTCGTCCTCGCCCTCACCAGTCGACCAGCGATCGCGTTCGGCACGATGTTCGTGTTCGGAGTGCACGAGGCCGCGTGGGGGACGACGGCGTCGTCGCTCCGGCAGCGGCTGGTTCCGAACGAACTCCAAGGCCGCGTCACCTCGGTCTACATGCTCAGCGTGCTCGGCAGCATGGTGGTCGGACAGGTGCTCGGTGGCGTGATGGCCGGCATCTGGGGCATCACGGCGCCGTTCTGGTTCGGCTTCGTCGGTTCGGCAGCGATCCTCACCGTGATGTGGCCCCGGTTCGTCCGGCTCGGATGAAGGTCAGGAGTCGGAGGCGTTGATCGCCCAGGCGACACCCTCGACCGTGTTCTCGATCAGGAGTTGGAGACGCCAGCCGCTGTCGGGTTCGTGGGCGTCCCACCGGAACCAACGCAGGTCGCCGAGGAGGTCGATGACGTCGTCGTCGCCCGGCGGCCATTCCAGGTCCCCGAGAGCGGCGAGGAGCCACCACGCCGAGAACCGGCCGATGGCCAGTCCGCGGCGGCGTCCGTGAGCCCCGCCACTCGCCCCGGCCCAGGCGAGCCGGGCGATCGCCTCGCCCGCCGATGTCGCCGCCACGCGGGCGCTCCGGACTCCGAGCGCACCGAGGGCGTCGCGATGGCCACCCTCGACACACACCACTTCGGCTCGCCCGGTCGACGATGCCGTCCACGCTTCGACCAACTGCCGGAGCGCGGACTCGACGTCGTCGTCGGTCACCACGAGGTCGGCATCCGGTGGTGGGATGACCACGTGGTCGGCGTGACCCTCGGACTCGGGAGTCGGGTGATCGGCGCTCGTCTCGGTGTAGGTCGACACCGGGTACTCCGGCTCCCACGATCGAGGCTGCGGCGGGATGTCGAGCACCGGAGGGAGGTGTTCGAGCGATCGGGGATCGATCACCTCGCCGCGGAGGCCGCGCTCGTGGGCGATGAACAACGCGATCGGCGAGGCGGCGACGTGAGGGGCGAGATCCGCCCATGAGTGGTGAACCGCCGCCACCTCGGAGAGCGGGCCGATCGTGAACCGACCCGCTTCGCCGTCGAGCACGGTCGCGGCCCAGGAGGCCGGGGCGAGCAGGGCGAGCCGGTACTCCGCGAGGGTCGCTGCCGGCCAGAGTTGCCGTCCGGACTCACGTGTCGCCGCAGCGCAGCGATCCCTCACCCTGAGCAGCCCCTCCCAGTCGCGGTCGGAGCAGCGGTCATCGACGAGCCGCACCAAGCCGTCGAGATCGACGGCGGCGATCAGGTCGTCGAGACGGGCGTCGTTCACGACTGCGACGACCAGACGGCGAGCGCCTCGCGGGCCACGACCCGCAGTGGGATCCCGTCCCGTCGGGCGATCGCGACCAGGTCGTCGTGCTCCGGTTTCGCTCCGTGGGGGCCGATCTTCATCCGGACCGGGGTACCTCGGACCTCGATCGTCTCGACGCGGCGTGGTGCAACGTGCTTCGTCACGAGGGCGGACCGCAGCCCCAGCGTTCCCGTCTCGGCGGCGAGTGCCGCGCGCACGGCGCCCGCCGCCGCCGGGTTCGCGAGCGCGCACACCTGGTGAGCCGGTCGGGCCTTCTTCATCGTGATCGGAACGACCCAGGCGTCATCGGCACCGGCCGTGAGCAGGGTCTCGATCACGTGACCGAGGACCTCGGGCGTCACGTCGTCGACGTTGGTCGACACCACCACGGCCGACTCGGTCGCGAAGGGATCGTCGATCGTCGCGCTCTCCACCACGATCGCCGTGAGGACGTTGGGGTGCCCTTCCGGGTTCTTGCCCCCGGCGCCCCGGCCGGCCTCGACGATCGTGCCGTCGGGAACGCGCCCGGGAGATCCCATCGTCCGCAGCAGTGCTGCACCGGTCGGCGTACAGGTCTCGAAGTCGGCGTCGAGCGATCGAACCGGCAGCCCTCGCAGCAGCTCCAGCGTCGCTGGCGCCGGGAGGGGGAGCATGCCGTGAGCGGCGCGAGCGGTGCCGTGGCCGAGTCCGATCGGACCGACCAGGACCTCGTCGACGTCGATGGCATCGAGCAACAGCCAGGAGCCGACGACGTCGACGATCGCATCGACCGCTCCCACCTCGTGGAAGTGCACGTCGTCGAGGGCGATCCCGTGCATGGCCGCTTCGATCTCTCCGAGGAGGCGGAACGTGCGACGAGCGCCTGCGGCCACGATGTCCGGGAGGGGCGCGTCGGCGATCATGCGGTCGATGTCGCTCCAGTGACGAGCGCTCGCAGCATCGGCCGAGACGGCGACGCGCGTCGCCGTGATGCCGGCTCGGATCACCGTGGATCGATCGATCGACCAACCGCTCACCCCGAGCCCACCGAGAGCCGTCAGCGCGGCGTCGAACGACTCGACCGGTGACACCGCTGCGAGTGCGCCGAGCAGCATGTCGCCGGATGCTCCGAACGTGGGGTCGAGCCAGAGTCGGCGCGTCATGTCCGGGAACCGAGGATGCGGTGGACTGCACACGCGGCGCCGTACCCGTTGTCGATTCCGACGACGCTCACCCCGGGCGAGCACGACGACATCATCGACAGCAGCGCGGTCACACCCCCGAACGACGTGCCGTAGCCGACCGAGGTCGGAACGGCCACGATCGGTTGACGGACGAGACCGGCCAACACGGTCGGCAGGGCGCCCTCCATGCCGGCGATCGCCACGATGACCTCGTGGGGTTCGATCTCGGGGAGGGCGGTCGTCAGTCGGTGGAGTCCGGCCACTCCGACGTCGGTGATCAATTCCGCCCGGTGTCCGAACGCCGCCAGTGCGAGCCGGCACTCGTGCGCAACGGCGAGGTCGGAGGTCCCGGCCGACACCACCGCCACCGTGCGTGCCGAGTCGGGCCGTGGTCGCCACAACAGCGAGGTGCCTCCGACCGCCCACGGCTCGGCCAGATCGGTGAGTGCTGCTCGCTGCTCGTCCGAGGTCCGGGTGGCGAGCACGGCGTCGTCGCCCGCTGCCAACATCCGTTCCACGATGGCGACGGATTGAGCCGTCGTCTTGCCGGCGCAGTAGACGGCTTCGGGGATGTCGATCCGTCGGCCACGGTCGAGGTCGAGGCGCGCTGATCCGTCGTCGAGGTGGTGGTTCATCGCTGCAACGCCGAGTTGAGGTTGCCGGACCGCAGCCCGGCGAGGTCGACGGTGACGTAGCGGTATCCGAGTCGCTCGAACTCGGGAACGATCCGGTGGGCGACGGCAGCCAGTTCGGACACCCGGTCGGCGGGGACTTCGATGCGGGCGGTGTCGTCGTGGTGCCGCACCCGCACGTCGTCGAAGCCGATTCCTCGCAGGACGAGTTCGGCGCGGTCGATCCGGCTCAGGACACCGACCGTGACCGGAGTCTGGTACGGGATACGTGAGGACAGACACGGCATCGCCGGTCGGTCCCAGACCGTGAGGCCCCATGCCCGGGCCACGGCCCGGATCTCGGTCTTGCCGAACCCGGCGTCGACCAGTGGGAACCGGGCGCCCCGCTCGGCCGCGGCCCGCTGTCCGGGTCGATGATCGTCGAGGTCGTCGACGTTGACTCCGAGGACCACCGTCGCCTCTCGTGCCGAGGCGATCGGTGCGAGCTGGTCCATCAGCGCCGATTTGCACCAGAAGCAGCGGTCGCCGTCATTGGCGAGGTACCGCTCGTCGCCGAGTTCGTCGGTGGACACCGACTCCCACGACAGTCCGTGGTCGGTCGCGAAGCGTCGGCAGTGTTCGAGTTCTCCGCTCGCCAGGGATGCCGAGTCGGCGGTCACCGACCAGGCGTCGCCGGGGAGTGCTCGGTGGGCGGCGACCGCCAGGAGTGCCGAGTCGACCCCACCGGAGAACGCCACGACCATCGGGCCGATCGACCGGCAGGCATCGAAGAGTCGGCGTTCCAGTTCGGTGTGCTCCACGCTCATGATCGTACGAACTCGGTGCGTCGGTCAGACGAGAGGCCACGGATAGCGGCGGCCCGTCTCGTCGTGGGGCAGGATCCGCTCGGTGACGAGCTTCGTGGCCCGGTGCCGGAGGGCGACGATCTCGTCGTCGTCGAGCAGGTCGGCGAGTTCGTCCGGGACGTGGTCGACCAGCGGAGCGACCCGGTCGAGGAGAGCGTCGGTGACGTCTTCACCTGCGAACTCCCAGATCACCGTTCGGAGCTTGAACTCGCGACTGAAGCACAGGCCGTTGTCGATCGCCCAGATTCGGTCGGCGGCGAGCAGGCAGTGTCCCGACTTGCGGTCGGTGTTGTTGGCCAGGATGTCGAGCACGGCGATCTCGCGGAGTCGGTCGTGCAGGTGTTCGTACTGCTCGAAGATCGTGAAGTAGTGCTCGCGATGGTCGGCGTCGACGAACCACTGGAACGAGCCCTCACCGAGTGGGCCGTCCCGGATCACGGTCGGCGGCACGGCGCCGATGCCGAGGAGTTCGGACAGGACGTACGTGGCCAACTCGCGGCGGTGCAACCCGGGCTCGAAGTCCCAGAGCGGTCGCTCTCCGCGGACCGGCTTGTAGATCGCCCGCTGTTCGCTCGTCGTGTCGCCATCGTGCTCCCGGTCGCCGTTCCCGGCGCCACCGCTCCGCATCGTCACGAGGAAGGTGCCGTTCGAACTCCACGGCATTCGACCCTCGATCTCGGGCTCGGCGCAGTTCAGGAACTCGATCGGATCCGGGATCAGGTCGGTGGCGACGAGTTCCGGTGCACTGACCGGGCCGTCGCGGGTCAGTTCATCCGGGGACATGGGTGCCCGTCCGGGTCGACCGGCGCACCGCACCACCGGCAGTCGGGTCGGCCGGATGCGATGACCCGTTCCGCATGGTCGCAGAACGACGCCGCTTGGCTCCGGGTCATGTGCAGCCGGATGTGCCCGTCGGCCTCGTCGTCGGGGTCGTCCTCGAAGGTCATCTCCTCGAGTTGCACGACCACACGGTCCGCTCGACGGTCGTAGCCGAGGCCGATCGGACCGAGGACGAAGGCTTCCTCGATCGGCTCGACGAGCTCGAGCGAGCCGGGAAGCGATGCGTTCTCGGCCGGTGGCAGGTCGCTCAACACGGTCCGGAGGTATTGGACCATCGCCCCGACCTGCTGCTTCTCGCACTTGACCGACACCCGTTCGCGCCCGAGTCGGGCCTGGAGGTAGAAGGTTCGGGCGCCGGGTCGGCCGATCGCCCCGGTCGTGAACGTGTCGACGTGCTCGAAGTCGTGGTAGGCGCTCATGACGGGGTCAGCTCGGCGAGCGACCCGCCGATCGAGTTCACGGTGAGCGAGATCGGACCCTCGGCGGTCCAGGAGATCGCGCTGATCGAACAGGGTGAGATCACGATCCGTTGGAACAGATCGAGGTGGGTGCCGAGGGCATGTGCGACCGCTGCCTTGATCGGGTCGGCATGGCCCACGCAGACGACCGTGCCGCCGGGGTGGGCGACTCGCAGGCGATCGAGGGTCGAGACCATTCGGACCTGCATCTCGGTGAAGCTCTCGCCGCCCGGAAACCGGAACGTCGACGGTGCCCGCTGGACCGTTCGCCACTCGGGGAGTCGGAACAGATCCTTCAGCTCGGCGCCGGTCCACTCGCCGAAGTCGCATTCGAGCAGACCCCGGTCGACCTTCGGTCGAAGGCCGAGCGCCGTTCCGATCGGTGCCGCGGTCTCTCTCGTCCGTTCGAGCGGTGAACAATAGAGGGCGTCGACCCGGCGGAGTTCGGCGAGTCGCTCGGCGGCGCGGGCGGCCTGCTCACGACCGGAGTCGGCGAGGTGCAAGCCGGGGGCACGACCGGGGAGCGACCTGCCGGTGGTCGGCGTCGTGCCGTGTCGGACCAGCAGGATCGTGGTGGCAGTGGGGGTCTTCGGGGCTCGCTTCGAGCGTGTCGTCGCCATCGCGGTATCCAACCTACTGTCGATGGCGATGGCGCGCCGTGCGGATCGACCCGACAACGAACGGATTCGAGTGCTCGCCGCGCTCGAGGACGAGATCATCACCTGTCGCCGCTGCCCTCGGTTGGTCGAGTGGCGTGAGCAGGTGGCTTCCGAGAAACGCGCCGCTTACCGAGATCAGGAGTATTGGGGGCGACCCGTCCCGGGATTCGGCGACCCGGGGGCACGGATCGTCGTCGTCGGTCTCGCGCCGGCGGCTCACGGGGCGAACCGGACCGGCCGTGTCTTCACCGGTGATCGGAGTGGAGACTGGCTGTTCCGTGCGATGCACCGCGCCGGTCTGGCGAGTCGCCCCGAGTCCGTCGACCGGGACGACGGACTCCGACTCGCCGACGCCTGGGTGACCGCAGCCGTGAGGTGTGCCCCACCGGCGAATCGACCGACTCCGGTCGAGCGGGTCGCGTGCGCTCCGTTCCTCGAGCGCGAACTCGACGCCGTCGGCCCCATCCGGGTGGTGGTGTGCCTCGGAGCATTCGGCTACGACGCCGTCTGTCGCCACTACGGCGTCGTCCGCCCGGCCAAGTTCGGTCACGGTGTCGAGATGGAGGTGACCACACGGGTCGGCGCACCCATGGTCCTGCTCGCCTCGTACCACCCGAGCCAGCAGAACACCTTCACCGGCCGACTCACCGAGCAGATGCTCGACGACGTGTTCCGGCGCGCCGTCGAACTGGCGTCCGGCGATCGGTGACGCTCAGCGGAAGGAGAACACCGGTGCGTCGGCCGGGCCGTCGTCGGGAACGAGCCCCCGACGACGGAGGATCGGCATGACGCCCTCGCCGAACCAGTAGGCCTCCTCGAGGTGCGGATAGCCCGACAGGATGAATGCGTCGAAGCCGACCTCGTGGTACTCCTCGATGCGATCCGCCACCTCGTCGAACGATCCGACCAGCGCGGTTCCGACCCCGCCCCGGACGAGCCCGATGCCCGCCCAGACGTTCGGGTGGATCTCCATCCGGACGTCCGACTCGGCTGCGGCGGCGGCGATCGCCGCCTGACGCCGCTGGCCTTCGGATCGCGTCGTCGCGAAATCGGCGGCCGCCGCACGGCGGGCCTCGTCGCTGACACCGGAGAGCAGCGTTGCCGCCGCTGCCCATGCGTCGTCCGCGGTCGGACGGGCGATGACGTGGAATCGAATTCCGTACCGCAACGAACGTCCGGCGAGGGTCGCGAGTTGCCGTACCTCGGCGATCCGGCCGGCGGCGGCGGTGGGTGGCTCGCCCCAGGTCAGGTAGACGTCGGCGTGTTCGGCGGCGACGCGGAGGGCTTCCGGCGAGGCTCCACCGAAGTAGATGGCCGGAATCGGGTCGGGCTGCTCTCGGGTCGTCGCTCCGCGTACGTCGTAGAACGTTCCCGAGTGATCGACCGGGCTGTCGGTCCAGGCCCCCCGCATGATGCCGATGAACTCGCCGGTCCGGTCGTATCGGGTCGATTTGTCCTCGTGGACACCGAACCGGGCGAGTTCGACCGGCTCGGCCCCGGTGACGATGTTGACGAGCAGTCGGCCGCCGGACATCCGCTGGTACGTCGACGCCATCTGGGCGGCGAGCGTCGGGGTGAGCAGGGTCGGACGGAACGCCACGAGGAACTTCAGCCGTCGGGTGAGTGGCAGCAGTGATGCCGTGGCGACCCATGCGTCCTCGCACCCCGTTCCGCACGGGGTGAGCACGGCGTGGAAGCCGAGGCGGTCGCACGCCCGGGCGACCTCGGCGAGGTAGTCGTGGTCGGGGCGCCTGCGATGGGCCGCCTCACCTTCGGGAAGGATGTCGCGCGAGTCACCACCCGTGGGGAGGAACCAGTCCACCTCGATCATCGGCAGATTCTGCCAGTCGGTGTGAGCTGCCGATAGCCTCCGGGAGCCGTGAGGTTGGTCCGTTCGTCCGTGCTCGTCGTCATCGTCGGTCTCATCGCGTCAGCGTGTGGATCGGCCGCCCCGCCGGCCAAGGAGTTGGCGGATGAACTCATCGCCACCCTCGACGTCAGCGACGCGGTCAAGGCGTGCATGACCGACGCCGTCGAGAGCTTCACGCTCACCGAGGAGCAGGCAGCGGGCTTCGAGGACTTCGACGACGTCGCCACCAAAGCCGCTGCCGGGAACGAGTTGGCGTTGCGAATCCTCGTCGATTTCGAGGATTCGCTCGCGGCGTGCCGCTGAGACCGCCCGGGTTCAGGCCGGCGTCGGTGCGGGGGCCGCGGCCTTTTTCTTCGGTGGTGGTACGCCGATCGCCGGGGCGGGGTCGGCATCGTTCGGCCAGCGTCGCCGGCTGACGATCGACAGGAGCCTCAGCAGCCGCATCGCCGTCTCGTCCTCCTGAGCGGGCTTGGCGATGATCGTGCCATCGGCGATCATCCGCTCGACGACGGCTTCACCGATCTCGGTCCGGACGATGGTGAGGGTCCAGTCGTTGTCTTCGCCGATTCCACCGGTCGACACGTCGGCGTGCTCGGCGGCGAAGTCGGGGCAGTGCTTGCAGCCCTGCCGGGTCCACTGGTGGCATTCCTTGAGGTCGATCTCGTGGTACGAGCCGTCGTCCATCCAGATCTGGAAGACCCCCTTGATGTTCATCTTCTTCATGTTCTGCTTCTTGAGGCCGTACTTGGCCTCGAACAGTTCGGTGAAGATGGCGTCGTCGAACGTCTTGGAGCACAGCAGGCCGATGTTGAACAGGAACG
The DNA here is from genome assembly GCA_049458915.1 of Ilumatobacteraceae bacterium. GTDB lineage: Bacteria > Actinomycetota > Acidimicrobiia > Acidimicrobiales > Ilumatobacteraceae > Ilumatobacter. Next base: position 3,854 of record JBMUCX010000073.1, on the reverse strand, counting down.
GCTTCGAGACCTTGCCGGCCTTTCGGTCCCACATCGTCGGTGGCGACGACGTCTGGCAGCCCATCCCGACGAGGGCGAGGCGCTGGAAGCCCCGCTCCTTGGCCTCGGGCAGCGCCAGGGGGTTGGCGCAATAGGTGTAGCGGCTGCCGGCGGTGGCCAGGATCTCGTCGCGGGTGGTCACGACCTGCGGCTTGGCTTTCCACCGGTCGTCGTCTTCGACCCCCGACACGAGCGCTGCGTCGATGTAGTCGTGCTCGCGCAGCCAGATCAGCATCGCCGAGACCAGCCCGCCGTCCTGCCCGAGTTCGTGGACGGTACGGTCACTCGCCCGAGTGAGGTAGAGCTGGCGCCACACCCCGGCCATCTCGTCGGGTTCGCGGACCCGGCCGAAGAGGTGCATGTCGGCGCTCGGTTCCCAGGCGCCGAAGCGGGGGCAGGCCCGGGTGCAGGTGGTGCATCCCTTCTCGCCGTGGATGCAGTTGTCGAGTCCCAGTTCCTCTTCGAGGTGGAACGGGATGTACTTGCCTTCCTCGTGCTCGTAGCCGATCACGTCGTGCGGGCAGGTGACGACACAGCCGGAGCAGCCGGTGCACAGGCCGGTGTCGATGACCTCCGCCTTGAGCTCTTTCCATTGGGCGGTCCAGCGACCTGGCGAGGCGGCCGGAGTGTCGGTGACGGTCATGGACCGAACCGTACCGAACGCCACGCCGTGGGGCGAACCGCGGGACCGTGGTCGGTCGATCGGGGTCAGGCGTCGGTCAACGTGCCGCGCAGGATCGATCGACCGGAGTGGGACTCGTCGCCGTCGCGGGGTTCGACACTGATGTCGAGGACTCGATGGGTGTCGATGTCGAGCCCGGGAGGCACCTCGTACGTCCCGGGCCCGTCGAGGAAGGCGACCGGGACGATGTCGACGACGGTTCCCGATTCGTCGGCGGCCAACAGCCAGAGTTCGAGTGCGAGATCGGCGTCCAGGTCGGGGAACCGGGCGTCGTCGACGACGATGGCCAGCGCACCGTCGTGGTCGACGAGGCGTGCCGAAGCCGTCGCGTCGACCCCGAGCGGGTCGAAGTCGGTGGCGTCGTGCGACAGATCGGCGACGGCGACGACGGTCGGAGTGCGGTCGGTCGTTCCGGCGAGCATCACCGCAGCCGAGACGACGATGGCGACCGCTGCGGCCGCGAGGAGCAACGGGGTGGGCCTGCGCCGCCGGATCGCCGTCACCGGCTCTGCGTCGCTGCGGGCCTCGATCGCCGCCCACACCGAACTCGGGGGGTCCGGGAAGTCCAGGTCGTCGGGACGGAGTTCGACGAGCAGGGATTCGACATCGGCTTCCGAGAAGTGTCGGGGTCGATGGTCGTCAGGCATGGCTGGCCTCCAGACGCTCACGGATCCGGGCCAGGCCCCGGCGGATGTCACTCTTGACGGTGCCGAGCGGCAGCCTGGTCCGCTCGACGATCTCTCGATGGGTGAGGCCCTCGACGTAGGCGAGGACCACGACCTCCCGGACCCGATCAGGAAGAGTGGCGAGTGCATCGGCGACGACGATCCGGTCGATCGTCCGTCCGAGTTCGGTGTCCACTCGACCATCGGCGAATTCGACGACCCCGTCGGCACGCCGATCGGCGTGACGATTCCGGGCTCGGACGTGGTCGATCACCCGTCGTCGGGTGATGCCGACGATCCACGCACCGAGCGAACCGCGGCGGGGATCGAACTGGTCTCGGGCTCGCCAGACGCTGAGGAACACGTCCTGGGTGACCTCGGCGGCCGAGTGTTCGTCGAGCGTGCGACGGCAGATCGCGTGGACGAGCGGGGCGTGCGCTCGGTAGACGGTCTCGAGGTCGGCCTCGCCGGATGCGAATGCCTCGTCGAGACCGGGGAGATCAGAAGTTGCGGCTGTGCCCGCCCGCCGGCGCAGGACCACGCGCGCAGGGTAGCGCGCGCGTGGTCCGGGCCGGGGCGGGCGGGGGATGGTGAGCGTCGTCTCCATCGGCCCGTTCAGCAGTGTTCGAAATTCGTGGGTGTCAGGGGAGCAGGACTGCGTCGATGACGTGGATGACGCCGTTGCTGGCCTCGACGTCGACGGCGGTCACCGTCGCTCCGTCCACCATCACCATGTCGCCGTCCACGGTCACGAGTACCTCGGCGCCGTTCACGGTGGCCACGCTCTGGCCGTCCAGCGTGACCACGTCGGAGCTCGGGACCTCGCCGGCGACGACGTGGTAGGTGAGGATCGACGTGAGTGTCTCGGTGTCGGCGAGGAGTTCGTCGGCGGTGATGCCGAGGGCCTCGAGGGCCGCTGCGAAGGCGTCGTCGGTCGGGGCGAAGACGGTGAACGGCCCGTCGCTCGAGAGCGTGTCGACGAGGCCGGCCGCCGCGACCGCGGCGCCGCGCGTGCTGAAGCCGTCGGTGGCGGCGGCGACCTCGACGATCGTGCCGGGCTCCGCGGCCGAGGTGGCGTCGTTGCCGTCGTCGCCGCAGGCCGTGAGGGCGGCAAGGGCCGCGATGGTGGTGAGCAGGGTGGTGCGCATGCGCATGTGTCGGACTCCGTGTTCTGGGGGGTTCGTCCGGTCGGCTCCGACCGGATCACCTGTACTACGGAGCGAGGGGTCGAATCGGATGCACCGACCGACGCGAGATGTCAGAGCGCTGCGCTGCCTTCCTCGCGGGTCCGGATCCGGACGAGCCGGGAGACCGGTGTGACCCAGATCTTCCCGTCACCGATTTTCCCGGTGGCCGCTGCGGCAGCGATCGCGTCGACGGTGGCATCGACCCGCTCGTCGTCGACGATCATCTCGAGGACCACCTTCGGGACGAATTCGATCCGGTATTCGGCACCCCGGTAGGTCTCGACGTGCCCACCCTGGCGGCCGAAGCCCCGCGTCTCCGTGACGGTCATCCCCGTGACACCGACAGCGGTGAGCGCGGCCTTGACGTCGTCGAGCTTGAACGGCTTGATGACTGCGGTGACGAGTTGCACGGTCGGTTCCTCCCGGGTTGCGATGGTGCATTCCATTCTGACCGATTCGGGTCCGGCCGTTTCGAGTTCGACCGTTCCGAGTCCGGGCGGCCTGACGCTCAGCTCAGCTTCAGGAAGAGTCGCTCGAGTTCGTCGCGGTGCTCCTGCCCGTCCGGGCAGGAGAGCGCCGATGCCATGAGTCGGAATCCGACCCGGTCGAGCGCGGACCGCGCGGCCGACAGTTGCGTGACGATCTCCCGGCATTCGGCGCCCTCGTCGATCAGACGCTGGAGTCCTCGAACCTGCCCCTCGATCCGTCGGAGGCGGGTGACCGCCTCGGTGCTCACGTCGGTGGGGAACTGCATGGCCGCCAGGATAGCGGTCGGGAATAGTACCCCGGGGGGTATTGTTGGAGAAGATGTCCGTACATTTCGCCCCCATCTCGGGGCCTGGTCTCACAGGAGCACCTCATGCAGTCACGTCCAGTCCGCGAACACCCCGTCGACGACCATGCGACGGTGGTGACCGGAGACGCCCAACTCGTCGACGTTCGTCAACCCGAGGAGCTCGTCGAGGGCGTGCTGCCGGGAGCGGTCAACATCCCGCTCGGTGAACTGCCCGTCCGGGTCGCCGAACTCGACCGGGGTCGACGCGTGGTCGTCGTGTGCCGCAGTGGCGGCCGTAGCGGTCGGGCGGCGGAGTGGCTGGTCCAGCAGGGATTCGACGACGTGGTCAACCTCAGCGGCGGGATGATGTCGCTCGGGTATCCGGTGTCCTGACCCGTCCGTCACCGTCGAAATCGTCAGTCGAAATCGTCAGAAGGAGAAGAGCAATGAGGTTCCAGCAGTATTACTTGGAGTGTTTGTCGCATGCGTCGTATCTGATCGGTGAT
>JBMUCX010000072.1:0-13629 GCA_049458915.1 Ilumatobacteraceae bacterium | reverse complement strand
TGTCGCTCGATGGTGTTCAATGTGAGCCGTGCACTGGCAGGGTCTGCGCTCGAACTCTCGGACGAGGCGGTCGGCGCTCGTGATGGTGTGCGCCGTGCTCGGTGGGTGCGGCGGCGGACCGGAGTTCACGTACCTCGAGAGTGACGACGGCCATGTCTTCGCCAAGATCCCGGCCGACTGGGAGGTCGACCGTGCCGGTGCCGTCGACTACACGCTCGTGACCAAGGACAACGGGATCCAGTTCGCCTTCACCCCCGGCGACTCGACCCAGCCGTGGCGGGCCGACTTCAGCGCCGACGGGCCGGCCGGCGACGCCCCGACCGGCTTCGTCGAGGCCCAGCACCTCGACGCCCGGGTCCGCGAAGAGTTCCGGCTCGGGACCTTCATCGACCAGCAGCGTGCCGAGTACGACGACTACGACCGTCGGAACCAGCGGCGCGACGGTCTCGTCGGCTACCGGGTCACGTTCACCGTGCCCGGTGACGAACCGGTCGTGTTCGAGGAGACCTGGTACATGGACGAGCGCCGTTCGGCGGTCTATCGGGCTGCGGTCTCGTGCTCGCCCGATTGCGCAGCGGCGTTCGACGACGACATCGACGAGATCCTCGACACGTTCACGGTGGTGCCATGAAGATGAAGCGACTCGTTCCCGGTCGACGTCGGCGCGAGGATGCGGAGCCGACCGAACCTCGGCCGATCGATCTCCGCCGCTCGTCGCGACCCCGTGAGCGGGACCGCACGACACGTCGGCCGCTGACGGCGTGGGACCGCACGAAGTATTCGATCCTGCTCGTCGGACTGTTCGCCTTCTTCTGGTGGCAGCGGCTCGACACGAACCCGATCAAGAGCATCGCCGACGCCTGGTGGGAGACGGTCGAGCAGCAGGCGTGGATCGTCCTGCTCGTCGGACTCGAGGTCGTCCGGCAGGTCCACTTCGTGGTCGCCGAGCGCTGGAGCGGTTACCACCGGTTCTGGAAGCAGACCGTGTTCGGACGGTTCGACGGTCGGAGCCAGCGCGTCGACCCGTGGACCCGGTACCGCATCGCCCGCCTGCTGAGGATCCTGTTCGCGATCGCCGTCGTGGCGGTCGTGACCGCCCAGGTCACCGGCGACTCGCCGGTCGCGGCGCTGGTCTCGTTGCCGGGGCGGATCAACGACGCACTGCCGATGGCGTTGCGGCTCATCGTCTATCCGATCCTGCTGATCAGCCAGTTCGTCGCCCTGTTCTGGTTCCTCGGCAAGGGCGGGGTGACGACGTACTTCCCCGACGACATCGACACCCGGTTCGACGACGTGTGGGGCCAGGATCCGGTGCGGGAGAAGATCAAGGAGAACCTGATCTTCCTCGAGAACCCCGAGTCGATCGAAGAGCGTGGCGGCTACACGCCGGGCGGCATCTTGCTGTGGGGCCCGCCCGGAACCGGCAAGACCCTGCTCGCCGAGGCGGCGGCCGGCGAGACCGGCAAGCCGTTCGTGTTCGTCGAACCCGGAGCATTCATCAACATGTTCATGGGTGTCGGGATCGTCAAGGTCAAGTCGCTGTTCCGCAAGCTCCGCAAGCTGTCCTTGCGATACGGCGGGGTGGTGGTGTTCTTCGACGAGGCCGACTCGCTCGGCAATCGTGGCGCACTCGCCCAGGGTGGCGGGTTCAACACGACGCCGGTCGCTGCGTTCCTCCGCGATTCGAGCGAGGTCGGGTCGGCGATCCCGTACCTGTCGGACGGTGGACGCCGGGCCCTGTGGGACGCTGCGGTGTCGGCGGGTCCGTCGGCCGTCGGCCCTCACCGTGATGGCGTGATGATGATGGGCGGCGGCGGCGGTGGGATGGGCACCCTCCAGGCACTGCTCGCCGAGATGTCCGGGCTGCAGAAGCCACGCGGGTTCTTCAACCGCACGGTCCGCAAGGCACTCGGCATGCGGCCGAAGGCGCCGCCGAAGTACCGGATCCTCGTGATGATGGCGTCGAACCTGCCCGAGGCGCTCGACGACGCGATGCTCCGACCCGGCCGGATCGACCGGATCTACAAGGTCGGCTACCCGACCAAGGACGGCCGTATCCGCACCTACCAGGGGTACCTCGCCAAGGTGCAGCACTGCCTCACCGACGACGACGTCGACAAGTTGGCGACGATCACGCCGTACGCGACCGGGGCGATGATCAAGGACACCGTCAACGAGGCGCTCATCAACGCCATCCGAGACGGCCGCGAGGTCATCACCTGGGCCGATGTGGTCAAGGCCAAGCAGACCAAGCAGCACGGACTCGCCGACGACTTCACGTACGTCGAGCACGAGCGGCACGCGATCGCCGTCCACGAGGCGTGCCATGCGGTATCGGCGCACCGACTCCGTTCGCACATGTTGATCGACGTCGCCACCATCGAGCGGCGCGGCGCCGTCGGCGGATTCGTCTCGTCGATCCCTCCCGAGGACCGCTTCACCCACTGGCGGAGCGAGTACGAGACCGACATCCAGGTGTCGCTCGCATCGCTCGCCGGGGAGCGGCTGTTCTTCGACGGCGACAACTCGAGTGGCGTCGGCGGCGACCTGCGCAACGCGACCCGACTGGCGACGATGATGGCCGGGTATTGGGGAATGGGTTCGACACTCGCCAGCCACGAGGTCCAGCGCCAGTTCGGGATCGGTGGCGGCGGTGGGCGCCGGGGCGGACAGGGCGACGACGCACCGGAGGACCGTGAGCAGCAACTGCTCCAGAGTGGACTCGGCGACCAGGTCGAGACCCGGCTCGCGGAGTTGTACGACTCGGTGCACCGTCTGCTCGCCGAGCACCGTGTCCAGGTGCTCGCCGTCGCCCACGCACTCGAGACCCACCTGACGATCACGGGCGAGGACGTGGCGGCGATCATCGACGGGACCGAGGGTCCGTTCATCGACGGCCGCGGCTACTACAGCGCCGAGGCGACCGAGCGGCTGGAGCAGTACCACGCCGCGGTGCTCGACTTCCGCCGTCGTGGGATCGAGGAACTGCCGCCGCTGCCCGAGATCGACGGGATCACCGGCCGCGTCGTGTCGGCGGTGACGGTCGGCGCCACGTCGGCCTGAGCGATCTCGGCCTGCCCGGGCCGACGCCTGGATCACGAGTGTCACACCCCCGGCGTAGAACGTCGGGCATGCTCCTCGATTCCCGCTGTGCCGGTTGCGACCGCCGGGGCCCGGTCATCTGCCGGGCGTGCCGCCTCGTGCTCGCCGTACCTCCCGTGCCCCCGGGGAACGGTGCGGTGTTCGCCGCCGTTCCGTTCGTCGGTCGGGCGCGCGACGTCGTGCTCGGATACAAGTACCGCAATCGCCGTGAGGTGGGCCACCACCTGGCTGGTCTCCTCGTCAACCGGTTGGTGTCGGCGGGTGTGCGGCCGGGTGACCTCGACGTGGTGACCTGGGCCCCCACCACGCGCCGCCGTCGGCGTCAGCGGGGGTTCGACCAGGCGGAACTGGTCGCCCGTCGTGTCGCACTCCAACTCGGCCTTCCGTGTCGCCGCCTCCTCGAACGGGATGACGACGATCGCCCACAGACCGGCAAGGACCGCATCGCCCGGTTGGGTGGGCCGACCTTCCGTCCGTCGCCGCGCGCCGGTGGTCGTCGGATCCTCGTGGTCGACGACGTGGTCACCACCGGGGCGACGCTGCGCTCGGCGGCCGAGGCACTCCACGGCGGTGGCGCCCGATCGGTCGTGCAGGCCGCCATCGCGACCACGCCACCCGCTGAGCACCGTTCAGCCGGGTACCGGCCCCGACATCGCAGCCTCCGGGCGGCCTGACGACGGTGCCCGGGTCCCGGTGGTGTCTGCCGGTGCTCCCGCGGTCCCAGCGGTAGGCTTGGTGGCCGCATGGGAATACTCGATCGCATCCTCCGCGCGGGGGAAGGCAAGAAGCTCAAGGCCCTCCAAGGGATCGTCCCCGACATCAACGCTCTGGAGGACGAGTACCGGACGCTGTCCGACGATGCCCTCCGAGCCAAGACCGGTGAGTTCCGTCAGCGACTCGACAACGGGGCGACGCTCGACGACGTCCTCGTCGAAGCGTTCGCCGTGACCCGCGAGGCGGCCGGCCGGGTGATCGGCCAACGCCACTACGACGTGCAGATGATGGGTGGAGCGGCATTGCACTTCGGCTGGGTCGCCGAGATGAAGACCGGCGAGGGCAAGACGTTGGTGTCGACCCTGCCGGCGTACCTCAACGGATTGTCCGGCAAGGGTGTCCACCTCGTGACGGTCAACGACTACCTGGCGCGACGCGATGCCGAGTGGATGGGCCGGATCCACAAGTGGCTGGGCCTGGAGGTCGGGCTCGTCATCCCCGGTTTCCAGACCACCCCGACCGAGAAGCGTCGCAACTACCGGGCCGACATCACGTACGGCACCAACAACGAGATGGGGTTCGACTACCTGCGCGACAACATGGCGCCGAAGCTCGAGAACAAGGTGCAGCGCGGTCACAACTTCTGCATCGTGGACGAGGTCGACTCGATCCTCATCGACGAGGCCCGGACCCCGCTCATCATCTCCGGTCGGGTCGGCGACGCCGCCAAGCTCTACTACCGGTTCTCGTCGATCGTGCGTTCGCTGCAGCGTGACCTCGACTACGAGGTCGAGGAGGACAAGCGGGTCGTCGTCCCGCTCGAAGCCGGCATCGAAAAAGTCGAACGAGCGCTCGGAGTCGACAATCTGTACGACGACGTGTCGTCGAATCTCGTGCACCAGTTCCAGGTGGCGCTGAAGGCCAAAGAGCTGTACAAGCGCGACAAGGACTACATCGTCCAGGGCGGCGAGGTGAAGATCGTCGACGAGTTCACCGGTCGGATCCTCGAGGGGCGCCGGTGGTCCGAAGGCATCCACCAGGCGGTCGAGGCCAAAGAGGGAGTGAAGATCAAAGAGGAGAACCAGACCCTCGCCACGATCACGCTCCAGAACTACTTCCGGATGTACGACAAGCTCGCCGGGATGACGGGCACCGCCTCGACCGAAGCGGCCGAGCTGATGAACACGTACGGGCTCGGCGTGGTGCCGGTTCCGACCAACCGTCCGGTCGCTCGCCTCGACCAGGCCGATCTCATCTACCGCGGTGAGCCCGGGAAGTTCTCGGCGGTCATCGAAGACATCGCCGAACGCCACGAGAAGGGACAGCCGGTCCTCGTCGGCACCGTGAGCGTCGAGAAGTCGGAGCTGCTTTCGCGCATGATGCGCCAGCACGGCATCGCCCACGAGGTCCTCAACGCCAAACAGCACACGCGTGAGGCCGAGATCGTCGCACAGGCCGGACGCCTCGGCGCCGTCACGGTCGCGACCAACATGGCCGGCCGTGGCGTCGACATCCAGCTCGGTGGCAACCCGGACCTGCTCGCGCACTACGAGGTCCTGAAGGAGGGCTACTCGCCCGATCTCCTCGTCGACGACTTCGCGCTGCCCCGGCCGCTCGCCGAGATGCCCGACGACTTCCGGGAGGAGCGTGCCAAGGCGCAGGCCCGCTTCGCCGAGCACCTGGCGGTCTTCAAGGCGCAGTGTCGAGCCGAGGGCGAACAGGTCCGTGCGCTCGGCGGCCTGTACGTCGTCGGTTCGGAGCGGCACGACTCGCGTCGTATCGACAATCAGCTCCGGGGCCGGTCCGGCCGTCAGGGCGATCCGGGCGAGAGTCGGTTCTACCTCAGCCTCGACGACGAGCTGATGCGACTGTTCGCCACGGGGGCTCTCCAGTGGGCGATGGGCCGCTTCGACGACGACGAGGCGATCGAAGCCAAGATGGTCACCAAGGCGATCGAGCGGGCGCAGACGACCGTCGAGACGAAGAACGCCGAGATCCGCAAGAACGTCCTCAAGTACGACGAGGTGATGAACGAGCAGCGCAAGGTGATCTACAAGCGTCGCGACCAGATCCTCGAGGGTGAGGACCTGAAGAGTGCCGGCTTGGAGTACCTCGCCGATGCGGTCGATGCCCTGATCGATGCCCATTGCCAATCGGTGGCCACCGACGAATGGGATCTCGACGGTTTGTCGAAGGAGCTCACCACCTTCTGGCCGACGACGCTGACCTCGACCGATCTCGCCGAGTGCGCAACCTCCGAGCAGCTCTACGAGGTGGTCATGGCCGAGGCCATGAACCACTACGAGAGTCGTGAGGCCGAGATGGGCGAGGAGGTGATGCGCGAGGTCGAACGTCAGGTGATGCTCCGCATCATCGACCAGCGGTGGCGTGAACACCTCGAGGAGATGGACTACCTCAAGGAAGGCATCAATCTCCGGGCGATGGGTCAGAAGGATCCGCTCACGGAGTGGCAGCGCGAGGGCTTCGAGATGTTCGGGGCGATGATGAAAGGAATCGCCCAGGACTTCGTCCGGTACGTGATGCACGTCCAGGTCGCCGAGCAGGAGCAGCCGAAACTCGAGCCCAAGGTCCTCAATCTCCGGACCTCCTCCAGCGACGACATCGGTCAGCAGAGCGGATTCTCCGCCGCCGCGGCCGCCAACGAGGCGGGCCCACCGGCGGGCCCGGCGCCGGCCGCATCGAAGCCCCGAACGGTCACGAAGGACGCATTCGACAAGACACCGCGGAACGCTCCTTGCCCCTGTGGTTCGGGGAAGAAGTTCAAGCAGTGTCACGGTGCCGACTGAGCCCCGATGCGTGACTTCACCGACGATCTTCGCGACCAACGCCGTCGCCTCGCCGAGGCGGCCGAGTACCTCGACATCGACGAGTGTCGGAACCGACTCGTCGAACTCGAAGCCGAGATGCAGCGGCCCGATCTCTGGGACGATGCCGAGTCCGCCCGGCGGGTCAACGCCGAATACGCCGATGTGAAGGACGACCTCACCACGTACGACGGCCTCGACCGTCGACTCGAGGACGCCGAGGTGCTGCACGAACTCGCTCGCGAGGTCGACGACGCGTCGCAGGAGGAGGAGATCGCTGCTGCGATCGCCGAGATCCGCGGAGCGCTCGACCAACTCGAGCTCCGGAGCCTGTTCACCGGTGAGCACGACGATGCCGACTGCATCGTGCAGATCAATGCGAAGGACGGGGGCGTCGACGCCCAGGATTTCGCCGAGATGTTGCTGCGCATGTACGCCCGGTGGGCCGAACGCCGCGGCTTCGACATCAGCCTCAACTACGCCTCCGAAGGCGTCGAGGCCGGCATCAACTCGGCCGAGTTCTCGCTGAAGGGCCGGTACGCCTACGGCCTCATGACCGCCGAACGAGGAACACACCGTCTGGTTCGGATCAGCCCGTTCGACAATCAGGGCCGGCGCCAGACGAGTTTCGCTGCCGTCCAGGTGTGGCCCGAACTCGCCGAACCGAATGTCGACGTGAACGAGGCCGACATCCGTATGGAGGTGTTCCGGGCGTCCGGTGCCGGTGGACAGCACGTGAACAAGACGTCATCCGCGGTCAGGCTCATCCACGAACCGACCGGACTCGTCGCCAGCTCCCAGGAAGAGCGAAGCCAACTCCAGAACCGCGAGAAGGCGATGAACCGTCTGAAGTCGCTGATCGCGACGAAGATCGAGGAGGAACGGCAGGCCGAGCTCGACGCGATCGCCGGCAAGCAGGCGCAGGTCGGTTGGGGGAGCCAGATCCGGTCGTACGTGATGCAGCCGTACCAGATGGTCAAGGACCTGCGGACCGAGATCGAGACGAGCAACGTCGATGCTGTGTTCGACGGATCGATCGACGAGTTCATGGAGGGTTTCCTCCGCTGGAAGCGAGCCGAGGCAGCGGCCACCACCGGGTGACACGCCGCGATGGTGCCGTGACGGTACGCTCATCGACGTTCCGGATGCAGCGTCCGCCATCCCGGACCGGCCCCGCCTCATGATCCGCCTCGAGAACGTCACCAAGAGCTACTCGACCGAGGTCGTCGCGCTCCGCGATGCGAGCTTCGACATCGCCAAGGGCGAGTTCGTCTTCCTCGTCGGCCCGTCGGGTTCGGGCAAGAGCACCATGCTCCGCCTCCTCAACCGCCAGGACCGACCCGAGCGCGGTGCCGTCTGGGTCGCCGGCCGGAACATCATCGACATGCCACCGTCCCGTGTGCCGATGTTGCGTCGCAACATCGGAAACATCTTCCAGGACTACAAGCTCCTCACGAACAAGACGGTGTTCGAGAACGTCGCGTTCGCTCAGGAGGTCATCGGCAAGCCCAAGCACGTGATCCGCCAGCAGGTGCCCGCAGTGCTCGATCTCGTCGGCCTCGCCGGCAAGGAGGACCGGTTCCCACACCAGTTGTCCGGTGGTGAGCAGCAGCGGGTCTCGATCGCTCGGGCGTTCGTGAATCGGCCGCTGATCCTCATCGCCGACGAACCGACCGGAAACCTCGACCCGGCGACCGGCGAAGGCATCATGCGACTTCTCGACCGGATCAACAAGACCGGCACGACGATCGTGATGGCGACCCACGATCAGCGGATCGTGAATGCCATGCGAAAGCGCGTGATCCAGCTCGACCGCGGCGTGATCGTCCGTGACCAGACCCGTGGCGTGTACCAATGACGGCGCGCCGATGACCCGGGGTCGATGAGATGTTGTCACGAATCACCTACACGCTCCGCGAGACGCTCGCGAGCTTCCGCCGGAACGTCACGCTGACGGTTGCTGCGATCATCACGTCGGCCGTCTCGCTGTTGATCTTCGGCCTCACGCTCCTCATCCAGCACGGCTTCGACAACCTCCTCCAGCGCTGGGAGGGCGGTGTCGAGATGATCGTGTTCGTCAACGCCGGTACCCAGCAGGGCGGCATCGAACTGATCGCCTCGACGCTCGACCAGCAGGTCGGCAACACGATCGCCTCCTACAGCTATTGCGACGTCGCGTGCTCGCTCGCCGATGCCGATCGGGTGCTCGCCGGGGACCCGACCATCCGGAGCCAACTCGACGAGTCCAACATCCCGACGTTGTTCAAGGTGGTACCGACGGACGCGACGGAGGTGACGTTCCTGCGGAGTCTGAAGGCCCAGTACCAGACGTTGCCCGGCGTCCAGGACGTCACGCTCGCCGAAGAGCAACTCGATCTCATCAGTCGGCTCCAGGGCTTCGTCAGCACGTACACGACCGGACTGTGGATCGCCCTGATGTTCGCGTCGGGACTGCTGATCTGGAACACGATTCGGACCGCCATGTTCGCTCGCCGCCGCGAGATCGAGGTCATGAAACTGGTCGGCGCCACCGACTGGTTCATCAGGGTGCCGTTCATGCTCGAGGGGTTGGTCCAGGGCCTGCTCGGCGGGGTGGTCGCGGTCGGGTCGATGTTGGCGATCAACAGTCGGTGGACGGTCGGTGTCCAGGAGTTCCCCGATTCGTCCGGCATGACCGCGCTCGTCGTCGTCGATGGTTACCAATGGACCATCGCACTCATCATCCTCGCTTTCGGTGCGCTCGTCGGCATGATCGGCTCCGGTATCGCCGCCAGCCGATTCCTCGACGTCTGACCGGATCGTCCGACCGGGAGGCGGGGTCGTCGGGCCGTCTAGGTTGCCCGTCGTGACCGAGTTCTCCGAGATCCTCTACGACGTCGACGACCACGTGGCGACGATCACGCTGCATCGGCCCGAACGGCTCAACGCCTTCACCGGCACGATGATGTACGAACTGATCGAAGCATTCGATCGCAGCGATGCCGATGACGACGTCAGGGCCGTGATCGTCACCGGCGCCGGGCGGGCGTTCTGCGCCGGCGCGGACCTGTCGTCGGGTGGGGAAACCTTCGCCCGTGGAGGCAGTGATGTCCGGGGATCGAACGGTGTGCCGCGAGATGGTGGCGGGCTCACGACGTTGCGGATCTTCAGGTCGGACAAGCCGGTCATCGCCGCGATCAACGGACCGGCGGTCGGCGTCGGCATCACCATGACGTTGCCGATGGACATCCGCTTGGCGTCCACGTCGGCCCGGATCGGTTTCGTGTTCGCCCGCCGTGGCATCGTCCCCGAAGCAGCATCGAGCTGGTTCCTCCCGCGCCTCGTCGGTATCAGCCAGGCGCTCGAGTGGAGCTACACGGGCCGCGTCTTCGACGCCGTCGAGGCGCTGAACGGCGGTCTGGTTCGCAGCGTTCACGAACCCGACGACCTGTTGCCGGCGGCGAACGCCCTGGCGCGTGAGATCGCCGAAGAGTCGGCCCCCGTGTCGGTGTCGCTGACGAGGCGGATGATGTGGCGCATGCTCGGTGAGGCGCATCCGATGGCGGCGCACCGTGCGGACAGTCGAGCGATCGCCGAACGTGGCCGAAGTGCCGATGCGCGCGAGGGCGTCACGAGTTTCCTCGAGAAACGACCGGCGATGTACACCGACCGGGTCAGCGAGGGGATCCCCGATGTGTTCCCGGGATGGGTCGAGCCCGAATTCGAGTGACGTGGTTCGGGCTCCGTCGACCGCCGGTGCCTGACGTCACAGCGCCGCGCGGGAATGATCCGGGCTCGGCGTGGTTGACTTCTGCGGCTGCTCGTCGATTGCACGAGCGGCGCAACGACGACCCCCACACGAACGAGAACCATCAACATGACCACCCTGCTCGACGAACTCATCTCCACCGGCGACGTCCTCGAAGTCGGCACCGGCGATGCCGTGACCTCGGCACTCGTGCTGCTCGCCACCGACGAGGCACTCATCCTCGATCTGTGCGACGGATCGATGCCGGTCGTCGTGAAGCGCGACGAACTCGTCTCGTACCGCAAGTTCGACCCGACCGTCTGACCGCGGGCGGCGCCGCTGAGGCCGCGTGTGCCGTCGGTGTCGTAACCTGCTCTCGTGTCCGCCGAGCCCACGTCCCTGTTCGATCGGGTGGGTGGTGAAACCTTCTTCGATGACCTGGTCGAGGCCTTCTACGAAGGGGTCGCAGGAGACGAGCTGCTCGCCCCGCTGTATCCGGACCACCCGGATTTCGGGCCCGCCCGTCGCCGGTTGAGCATGTTCCTCGTGCAGTACTGGGGTGGTCCGCACACCTACCTGGAAGTGCGGGGTCATCCGCGTCTGCGCATGCGACATTTCGAGTTCCACGTCGGGCCCGTCGAGCGGGATCGATGGCTGCTGCACATGGCAGCTGCCGTCGAGCGGACGTGCGCCACGCTGCCCGCTGAACTCTGCGAGGCGGTCGCCGAGGAGTTGATGCGGTATTTCGTGCCGGCCGCCGAACACCTCCGCAACGACACGGGCCTCCCGATCACGTCATCGAGGTTCCCTCGATCATGACGTCCGCGACCCCGACGTCCGTCCCCGACGACGACGTGGCGATCCGTGTCCGAGACCTCCGACGGGACTACGGCACGCTCCGCGCCGTCGACGGGGTGTCGTTCGACGTTGCTCGAGGCGAGGTCTACGCCCTGCTCGGTCGCAACGGCGCGGGGAAGTCGACCACGGTCGAAATACTGGAAGGGCATCGTCCCCGGACGAGCGGACAGGTGTCGGTGCTGGGTTTCGATCCGGCGACCGGCGGTCGGCGGTTCCGGGATCGGATCGGCATCGTCCTGCAGTCGTCCGGCGTCGAGACCGAACTCTCGGTCCGTGAGGTGCTGCGTCTGTACGGCTCCGTGTACTCCGAGCGACGCGACGTCGACGAGTTGCTCGACGTGGTCGAGCTGTCGGACAAGGCCGCTGCCCGTATCGGGACGCTCTCCGGCGGACAGCGTCGTCGCCTCGATCTGGCACTGGGCATCGTCGGGCGGCCCGAGGTGCTGTTCCTCGACGAACCGACGACCGGGTTCGACCCGTCGGCGCGCCGTCGATCGTGGGACCTGATCCGGTCGCTGTGCTCGTCGGGGACGACGGTTCTGCTCACGACCCATTATCTCGACGAGGCCGAGCACCTCGCCGACCGCGTCGGGGTGCTCGCAGGAGGGCGTCTCGTCGCCGAGGACACGCCGCGTTCCCTCGTCGACGGGATGGGCCGCACGGTCGTGTCGTTCTCGCATCGAGGTCTCGACTCGGGAACGCTGCGCGATCTGCTGCCCCCTTCGGCCGAACTCGACGGCGACCAGGTTCGCTTCACCACCTCGACGCCGACCGCCGACGTGCATCGGCTCACCTCGTGGGCCGTCGGATCCGGGCTCGAACTCGAGGCGCTCACCGTGGCGCGGCCGAGCCTCGAGGACGTGTTCCTCGGCCTCGCCGCCGAGGAAGCACCATGACCGGCGCCGCCTTTCCCTCGTCGATCCGACTCGCGGGCGCGCAGGTCCGCCATCAGTTGGTGATGTTCCGACGTACGCCGGTCGCCCTGTTCTTCACACTCGTGCTTCCGCTCATGATGCTGGTGCTCTTCAACTCGCTGTTCGGCGGTTCGACGATCACGGTCGAGAGCGGCGACGAATGGCCGGTTCGGCAGTTCTACACGGGTGGCCTCGCCGTCTTCACGGCGGTCACGGCGACGTACACGAATCTGGCGAACATGGTGCCGATCCGACGGGAGGAGGGCGTTCTGAAGCGATGGCGGAGCACGCCGCTGCCCACCGGCGCGTATCTCGCCGGATTCGTCGGGTCGTCGGTCGTGCTCGCCGCGATCGGTGCCGCGCTGATGCTCGTGATCGGCTGGGCGTTCTACGGACTCGATGTCGACCCGGCCGAGTTGCCCGCTGCTGCGGTGACGTTCGTGGTCGGGGTGTCGTCGTTCGCTGCGCTCGGGATGATGGTCGCGGCGCTGGTTCCCTCGGCGGCATCGGCGGGCGCTGTCGCGAACGCGACGATCCTTCCCCTGGCCTTCGTGTCGAACGTGTTCATCGTCACCGGTGACGACACCCCGTCCTGGATGACCACGGTGGGCAACTTCTTCCCGTTGCGCCCCTTCGTCGAGTCGTTCCAGGACGCATTCAATCCGTACGTCGATGCGCCGCTCGTCCCGTTGGAACGGATGGGGTACGTGGCCGTCTGGGGGGTGCTCGGCCTGGTGATCGCCGTACGTCGGTTCTCGTGGGAGCCGCGTCCGGGCGCCGCGACCACGCGTCGGCGTCGTGCGTCGAGTCAGCAGTCAGGTACGGATGGAGCGCCGAGCGCGTAGCAGGCGACGGCGGCTGCGGCGGCGGCGTTCAACGAGTCGACACCCGACGCCATCGGTATTCGAACCGGTGTCGCCCTGGCCAGCACGTCGGGACTCAGGCCACTGCGCTCGGAGCCGATCACGATCGCCCGCCGACCCGACGGTCGCACCCGGTCGATCGGCAGGGCGTCGACCGAGGGCGTGAGGGCGAAGATCTCCCGGTCGACCATCTCGTCGAGGTCGGTGGTGAGCGACGACGAACGGGCGTAGGGGAGCGAGAAGGCGGTGCCCATCGCGACACGGAGCGCCCGCCGGGCCAATGGATCGGCGCTGGTGTGGTCCAGGAGGAGTCCATCCCAGCCGAGCGCCGCCGCGTTCCTGACGATCGAGACGACGTTGGCCGGGTTGTCGACGCCCTCGATGACGACGAGTCGGTCGGCGCGCGCGATCAGTTCGCGGGCGGGTGGACGCGGTGGTCGGTGGAAGAGGGCCACGACAGGATGTGGCATCCCGAGTCCGGTGACGAACCGACGGATCTGTTCGCCGCCGACGTACACGTCGCATCCGGCTGCGACGAGTCGATGCGCGAGTTCGGGGAGTCGCCGCCCGTCCGCGAGCCCGGCATACGGCCGGCACCCCGCGTCGAGCGCGCGCGCGACGACGAG
>JBMUCX010000071.1:0-13761 GCA_049458915.1 Ilumatobacteraceae bacterium | reverse complement strand
CTGACATGAACGCTGACACGAACAAGGAGTCGATGATGCAATTCAGTGTGTCGATCGTCGCAGAGGGAGACCGAGAAGTCCGCCTCGACGAGGTCGTCGAACTCGCCGATGCCGTCGCACCGCTGCGCGGCATCGCGAGTGGGGCCGGGTCGATGTCGTACGGCGCTCAGATCGTCGTCGAAGCGGCCGACTCCGACACCGCCGTCGACGTGGCCATTCCGCTGTTCCTCGACGCCGCCCGTACCGCCGGACTCCCGGAGTGGCCGGTCACGCGGGCCGAGACGATCAGCGAGATCGACGACTTCGAGGACCTCGACTCGTGATCCGCCTCGGTTCCCTGGCCGGGTACCCGTTCGAGGGACCACGGGTCCTGGTCGGATGGACGGCCCCCGCTCGCCCGGCCGTGTACGCGATCCTCACCCGCAACGATCCCGAGGGTCGGCCCAACGACTACTCGGTCATCTATGTCGGCCACGCCGACGATCTGAGTACCGAGCGGTTCCCGATCCGGCACCGCCACGCCAAGTCGTGGATCGAACGGGCGGGAAGCAAATGGAACCTGCACATCTGCACGTACGAGGTCCCGGGCGGCATGCGATCACATCGTGAGCAGATCACCCGGGAGTTGATCGCCGTCTACCACCCGACGTGCAACCCCGAGCAGTACGACCAGCAGTGGAAATCGGAGTGGATCGGCTCGTACTCGGCTCCGACGACGTCGGCGCTCACCACCCCGACGGCGCCGCGACAGGCCGCCGAGGCGGCCCGCCCGATCGATCAGGAACCCGGTCGGTAGCCCACGCCCTCGAGCAGACGGCTCCGACGTGTGCCCATGGCCGGCTTGGCCGGTGGGCGCTCGGTGCCTTCTGATTCGGGTTCGTACGTGGCGCCCGTGACGATCCCCTCGGCCATGCCGTACAGGAGAGGGAGCGCTCCGGCCACCACTCCGCCGGTGCGGTTGATCCGCTCGACGCCGGGTCCGATCGCCTCGGCGTTGCGCTTGATCTCCCAGACGACGTCGGCGCATTCCTCGAGGCGTTCCCCGACCTTGTCGAGTTGGCTCCCGACGATGAAGAGGTAGATCGCCAGCCCGGCGATGAGCAGGGCGATGTCGATGACGGTGAGGACGATGAGTGTGTTCATGAGCGCACCTTGTCGAGGACCCGGCCGAGGAAGAGATGGTGTTCGAGGCCTTCGGCGAGTACGCCGTCGACCCGTGCTGCGGTGGCATCGATCAGGGCCGTGTCATCGGTGTTCGCCTTGGCCTGGTCGAGCGTCGCCTTGATCGCCTGGACCCGGCGGTCGATCGTCCGCACCAGCACGACGAGGATCGTGAGCAGCAGCGCCACGACGAGGACCACGACGAATCCGAGTACGACGGCGGTCCACCACAGGGTTTCCTGGGTGTCGGTCAGAGCGAGCATGTCAGCCTCCCAGCCTCTGGCGTCCACGACGCAGGCCGTCGGTGATCGCCTGTGCCGATTCGATGGTGGTGTTGAGTTCGGTCAGAGCGGCGGTGTGCCGCACGGCATCTTGCAGGCCGTCGTCGATGTCGGAGGCGACGCCTCCGATCGACTTGGCCAGGACGAGGATCGGTACGACGAGGGCCACGACGACGAGTACCACGACGATCCCGATCGAATAGCCGATCACCCAACCGGTGTTGGACTCGGCGAACAAGGTGAGCATCACGTCCTCCTCAGACCGACTCGCAGAAATCGCGGACGGGTTGCAGGCTGGCGTTCACCGACGGGAGCACGGTCGGCACGGTCGACGTCTTGTCGGCGATCACCCGGACGCCACCCTCCAGCGCCACCAGCGTGCGTCGGATCGCCACCAGGTGCAGGATCACCCGGAACAATCCGATCGCCGCAGCGGCGACGATCAGGGTGGCGACCACCAGGGTCACCACGGCAGCAGCAGTCATCGTCGTCCTCCTCAGCCCAGCAGTTTCCCGACCGAACCGGCGTAGCGAACCGCGCCGTCGGCCACTTCGGCGATCGTGCGATCGGTACCCGCGAGCAGGTCCGGTGCACCATCGAGTTCACCGATCAGCGCCACACCGCCGGCGAGCGCATCGTCAGCAGCACCACGGACCCGTTCGAGTGCGCCGAGCACCCGGCTCAGCAGCGCGACGAGCACCGGTACGACGACGACGATCAGGACGATGTTTCCCAATCCCCAGAGTGTCATGAGAGCCCCCTTCAGCGACCCGTGGGTTGTGGTTGATACGGCAGGAAGAACCGGCGGAACACCCGCATCAGGGCGAGTCGCGCCGCTCGCGCCACGATCGACAGGCCACTCGCCGGCTTCGTGACGATCGCATTCGGATCGAGGCCCTTCGAGACGGCGTCGATCCGCTGTTGCATGCTCCCGGCGAACTGCTCGAGCAGCACCGCCGTCACGTCGGCGACGAGTCCTCGACCGTACTGAGCGGCAGCACCCGAGATGGTCAGGTCGAGCGAGACGTCGACCCGTGTGCCGCCACCGAGCGGAACGAGCTTGGCGGTCAACGCCAGGGACGCCTGACCGCGCCCCTTCTTGTCGGCTCCGGAGGCGTCCACGACGATCGTCCGCGTCGCCTCGTCCCGGTCTCGGATCTCGGCCGCACCGGAGAACTCGAGTTTGACCGGACCGGTTCGGATGACGACGTCACCCTCGTAACGGTTCTCACCGGTCTGGTCGGTCAAGTTGGCTCCCGGGAGGCATGCCGCCACCTGGGGGATGTCGCCGAAGAAGGACCACACCGCTTCGAGCGGTTGGGCCACCTCGACCTGGTTCGTGATCAGCATGTCGCCTCCTGAGCGAGGTGTGCGGCCGGGTCGCGCTCGAACGCGTACCGGCATCCGGGACAGCAGAAGTAGTAGGTGACACCGTCGTGTTCGAGCGGTCGGCTGTCGGCGTGAGCAGCCACGGTCATCCCGCAGACGGGATCGATCGCTTCGACCCGACGGGCCGTGACAGGAGCACCTCCCGACGGGAACTCCCCGGCGGCACGACGCCGTACGAGGTCGGCGAGGATCGACACGGCGACCTCGCGATGCGTCGTGCGCCCGAGGTCGAGCCCGACCGGCACGTGCATGGCGTCGAGCGCAGCCGCATCGACCCCGTGATCGGCGAGGAATCCGCGCAGCGCCTCCGCACGGCGGGCCGACGCGACCACACCGAGGTACGCCGGCGCCACGGCGGCTGCGGCGAGCAGCACGTCCTCGTCACCGTGACCCTGCGTGGCGACGACGACGACGGAGCGGTCGGTGATCGACGACGACGAGAACTCGGGGCCGTCGAGCAGTTCGACCCGCCAATCGAGGAGACGGGCCATCTCGACGAGCGTGGCCGCCATCGGCGAGCGCCCGACCACGACGAGATGTGGCGTGTTCTGTGCCGGCTCGATGTAGATCTGCAGTGCGCCGTCGCTCTGGCACGAGATCGGTACGGTGATCACGCCGTTGGGGACGTGCATCGCGTCGAGGTCCTCGGTGCGACCGAGCCAGATCAGCCTCGGCTCACCGTCGGCGATCACCTCGAGCGCCTCACGAACGAGCACGGGCTCGGCGCAGGCACCGCCGACCCAACCGTGGACCTCGCCCGATGCGGTCACGATCGCCCGCGATCCGCTGTGACCCGACGACGGACCCTGGCGCCAGACGACGGTCGCGAGGGCGAACGGCTCACCCGAGCGCGACAGGTCGACGGCGCGCTGCATCACGCCCCAACCGTCCATCGGCGACGACGGGGTCGTCACGGCAGGTCGGTCCTCACCGGCGGAGCGCCGGACACGTCGGCACGAGTGTGGATCGCCGAGTGCACCCGATCGGGCAGGAGCGGCATGTCGACGTTGCGGACGCCGAGGTGCTGGACGGCGTTCATGACTGCGTTGACGAACGCCGCCGGCCCGCCGACCGTCGCACACTCTCCGATGCCCTTGGCGCCGATCGGATGGTGCGGGCACGGTGTGACGACCTCGTGCAACTCGAACCCCGGGGTCTCCCACGCGGTCGGCAGCAGGTAGTCCATGTAGTTCGAACCGATGCAGTTGCCGTCGGCGTCGAAGGTGATGAACTGCATGCTCGCCATGGCGTACGCCTCGGTGAGTCCGCCCATGATCTGCCCTTCGACGATCATCGGGTTGATGCGCACGCCGCAGTCGTCGACGGCGACCATCCGCAACACGTCCCACACGCCGGTGTCCGGGTCGATCTCGACCGTCGCGATGTAGCAGGCGAACGGCCAGGTGAGGTTCGGCGGGTCGTAGTAGGCGACGTTCTCGAGACCGGGCTCCATCCCGTCGGGCATGTTGGAGTAGGCCGCCATGGCGCACTCCTGGATCGACACGCCGCGATCGGGCGAACTCCGCACGTAGAACCGGCCGAGTTCCCACTCGATGTCCTCCTCGGACACCTCGAGGAGGTGGGCGGCGATCTTGCGGGCCTTGGCGCGGATCTTGCGGGACACCATCGCCACGGCGGCGCCGGCGACGGGCGTGGACCGCGATGCGTAGGTTCCCATCCCGAACGGCGCCGTGTCGGTGTCGCCCTCTTCGACGACGACGTCGTCGGCGGGGATCCCGAGTTCGTGGGCGACGATCTGCGCCCACGTCGTCTCGTGTCCCTGGCCCTGCGTCTTCGCCCCGGTCCGGAGGATCGCCTTGCCGGTCATGTGGACCCGGAGTTCGGCGGAGTCGAACATCTTGATGCCCAAGATGTCGTACTCACGGCTGTTGCCGGCACCGAGCGGCTCGGTCATCGTGGAGATGCCGATGCCGAGCAGGCGACCGTTGGCGCGTGCCTCGGCCTGATCCTTCAGGAACTGTTCGTAGCCGATCGCGTCGAGGCCGACCTGGAGACACTTGGCGTACTGCCCCGAGTCGGTGAGGAACCCGAACGGTGTCCGGTGCGGGAAGTCGTCGTCGCGAACGAGATTGACCCGTCGGAATTCGGCTTGATCCATGCCGAGGTCGTCGGCGGCGGCTTGCACCATCCGCTCCTGGAAGAACATCGCCTCGGTGACCCGGAACGAACACCGGTAGGCGACGCCTCCGGGGGCCTTGTTCGTGTAGAAGCCCTCGGCCGTCAGGTGGGCGGCCGGGATGTCGTAACAGGCGAACGCCGAGTGCATGAGGCCGATCTTGAACTTGCTCGGCTGTGCATCGGCGAAGAACGCCCCGTGATCGGAGATCGTGTGCATCCGGACTCCGAGGATCCGGCCGTCCTTGCGCAGTGCCATCTGCCCCTTGAGGTAGACGTCACGCCCGAATCCGGTCGAGATCAGGTTGCCGGTCTTGTCCTCGATCCACTTGACCGGACGCTCGGTCAGGATCGAGGCGAGGATCGAGATGACGTAACCCGGGTACACGGGCACCTTGTTGCCGAACCCGCCACCGAGGTCCGGGGAGATGATCCGGATCATGTGCTCGGGCAGTTCCGCCACGAGGGCGACCGCCGCACGGATGATGTGCGGCGCCTGCGTCGTCATGTAGACGGTGAGCTTGCCGGTCGACCGGTCGTAGTCGGCGATCGATCCGCACGGTTCGAGCGGTGACGGATGGGACCGCGGGTAGTGCAGGGAGATCTCCGACACGACGTCGGCTTCGGCGAAGGCCCGATCGGTGGCGGCCTGGTCGCCGACCTGCCAATCGAAGACCTTGTTGTCGGCCTGGTTCTCCTTGTCGTCCCGGATCAGCGGGGCGTCCGCCGCCTGGGCCTGATCGGGATTGACGATGACCGGCAGCGGCTCGTAGTCGACGACGATCGCCTCACAGGCGTCCTTCGCGATGTACGGGTCGTCGGCGATGACCGCAGCGACCTCTTGCCCCTGGAAGCGGACCTTGTCGGTGGCGAGCACGGCCTGGGTGTCGTACGACAGCGTCGGCATCCACGCCAGGTTGCGGGTCGCCATCATGTCGCCGGTGAGCACCAGCCGAACACCGGGGATCTGCCAGGCCCGGCTGACGTCGATCGACCGGATCCTGGCGTGGGCCATCGGACTGCGGAGGATCTCCATGTGCAGCATGCCGGGCAGCACGACGTCGTCGACGTAGTTGCCCCGGCCGCGGATGAAGCGGTTGTCTTCGACCCGGCGGCGGCTCGCGCCCATCCCGCCGATCTTGATCTCGTCGAGCGTCATGATCCCTCGTCTCTCAGCTCGCGCTCGCGCGCATCTTCCGGGCCGCCCACATGACGGCTTTCACGATGTTCTGGTAGCCGGTGCACCGGCAGAGGTTGCCCGACAGCGCCCACCGGATCTCGTCCTCGGTCGGGTCCGGGTTCTCCTCGAGCAGCGCCTTCGCAGCCATCATCATCCCGGGGGTGCAGTAGCCGCACTGCAGGCCGTGCTCTTCCTTGAAGCCCTCTTGGACCGGATGGAGTTCGCTGGCGGTGGCGAGTCCCTCGACGGTCTCGACCGAGTGGCCGTCGGCCTGCACGGCGAGCATGGTGCAGCTCTTCACGGGCCGGCCGTCGAACAGCACGGTGCAGGCTCCGCAGTTCGTGGTGTCGCAGCCGGTGTGGGTGCCGGTCAGCTTGAACCCTTGCCGGAGGAGGTGCGCGAGCAGGAGCCGCGGCTCGACATTGGCGGACCGACGCTCGCCGTTGATGGTGATCGTGACCCGACGAACCGGGACTCCGACCGGGGTCTCGGTGACTTCCTCGAACAGACTCGTCATGTCAGGCCGCCTTCTCGGTCGACTCGGCGATCCCCCGCAGGAGTCGCGTGGTGAACGTGTTGATGATGTGCTTCTTGTACGAGGCGGTGCCCCGGTGATCGCTTCGTGGCTTGGCTGCCTCGGCTGCGAGTTCGCCGGCACGGGCGACCGCTTCGG
The DNA here is from genome assembly GCA_049458915.1 of Ilumatobacteraceae bacterium. Lineage (GTDB taxonomy): Bacteria > Actinomycetota > Acidimicrobiia > Acidimicrobiales > Ilumatobacteraceae > Ilumatobacter. The sequence continues at coordinate 6,941 of JBMUCX010000071.1, read as the reverse complement.
CCGACAGCGAGCCACCGACGAGCGACTCGGCGGCGTCGGCGGCGTCGACCGTCGTGCCACCCACTCCGGTGAGGGCGATGCCGGCACGAGCGACCCGGTCGCCCATCATGTCGACGGCGACGGCGACCGCAGCGGTGGCGAAGTCACCGACCCGGCGCTCCAGCTTGAGGTACCCACCGTGCGCCGTCCCCTTCGGAGCCGGGATGACCGCCTCGATCGCGAGTTCGTTGTAGGCGAGGACGTTCTGGAACGGTCCGGTGACGAAATCCCGCACCGGGATGTGGCGCCGGCCGTTCGGACCGAGAGCGACGACGTATCCGTCGAGGGCGGTCATGCATGCCGCCCAGTCACCCTGCGGGTCGCCATGGCAGACCGAACCGACGAACGTGCCGCGGGTTCGAACGATCGGATCGGCCACGAGCGGAGCAGCGGCGGCGATCGTCGGCTGGCGGCCGATGACATCGGACTTCTCGAGGTCCTCGTGACGGCACAACGCACCGATCCGCAGCGTGCCATCGGCGTCGAACCGGTGGTAGTGCAGTTCGGTCAGGTTGTTGATGTCGACGAGCATGTCGGGCGACGCGAAGCGGAGTTTCAGCATCGGGACCAAGCTCTGTCCACCGGCGAGGATCTTGGCCTCACCCTTGCCCTCTTCGAGGAGGGCGATCGCCTCGTCGAGACTCGACGGTGCCTCGTAGCGGAATCGTGACGGGTACATGGGTCTCCTCTGGTCCTGGAGGGCGGGTCAGCGGCCGCCGTCGTCGGGCAGCGCGGTGGGGAGCGACTCGGCGTCCGGATCGGGACGGGGCTCCTGGTGTGGTGGCCATGGTCCCTGGACCGGTTGGCCGGCGACCTTGAGGTAGTCGATCAGTTGCGGCCACGCCCACACGGTCGGACTCGCGCCGGTTTTCGGGGAGTGCTCGATCAACTCGAACAGCCGGGGGTTCCCAGCGCTGTGTCCATCGGATTCGACTGGCATGGGTCCCCTCTTCCACGTCTTCGTCGACGAGCCGTGCGGTTCGTCCGCAGAGCGGGCCGACGCCCGCTCAGCGGCGCAACGTAGCGAGACTCGTCGTTCGGCGCGAAGTCGTGTGTGACAATTTCCACATCTTGATCCGATCGAAACCGAAACATGTCGGCCGACCGGGCGTGTCGGGAACGGTCACCTGCCGTCGAGCGCCAGCACGAACCGGGCGACCTCGTCGGCGCATCCCCACGACAGCAGGTAGCCGCAACCGCCGTGCCCGTAATCGTGGACGACCCACCGGCCGTCGGTGAGCCGTTCGGCTTCGACCCGAACCGACGGCCGACCGGGCCGGAGTCCGACACGGACACCCTCGACGACGGGGTCGGCGAGGAGCGGTTCGAGATCCATCGCATCGGCCAGGATCCGCCGTGTGAGCGCCGGATCGGGATCACCCTCGCGCTCCGACGGGTCGGCGTGGATCCTCGAACCACCGACCACGACACCGTCGGGTCGTGGATACACGTAGGCGACATCGACCGGGTCGTCCTCATCCGACCGACCGACGACGATGCCGGGGTTGCGCACGAGCACGAGCTGTCCGCGGATCCCGAACATCGATCGATCGCCCACCAGCGATGCCGCGCCCAGTCCGGTGCAGTTCACGACCAGGTCACCTGGCACCTCGGTGAGTCGATCGACCCGGCGTTCGCGCACGGTGCCACCGAGTCGGCCCAGTTCGTCCTCCAGCCAGGCCAGGTGGACGGCGGGCACCGTGATCGTCCCGTCGATCCGGAATCCGACTGCGTACGCCGCCGGCAACTCAGCCGGTGGGACCCGTTCGACGTAGGGGGTCGACTCCCACCACGTCGGGCCGGGATCGGCGCGTTCGTACTCCACCATCGTCAACGGATGGACTCCCGTCGACGGATCGGTGAGGAGCCCACCGAGCACCTCGCGGGTGTGGAGCGCCCACCGCCGGACGTCGGCGAGTGGCTCGGCATCGACCCTGGTCCAGATCGCTCCGGCGACCGCTGACACCGTTCGATGGTGACGCTCGGCGGTGATCACGTCGGCCGCGAAACCGAGTCGACGGAGGGTCACGGCCACGGTGAGGCCGGAAATGCCCCCACCGACGACGGAAATCATCGGCGTCGACCGCAGCGGTTCTGCTAACACGGTGGTCATGCAACTCACACGGTACGGAATCAGCCCCCGCTCGTTCAGGACGGTCGCGGTCGTCGCCGTCGGCGTGTCGATCGCGGCCTGCGGCGGTGGTGGCGGCGGCAACCTCGTCGAGGAGTCGACGGAACGAGCCGATGCGGCCTGCGCCTGCGAGGAGTTCGGTTGCACCACCGAGTTCATCGGCTGGTTCAACGAGGTGTCGATCACCCGAGAGGACGACCTCGAGGCGCTGAGCGCCGACGAGTACGAGACCTACCTCGCCAACTCGCTGCGGGCGGCCGACTGCCAGGACGAACTCCGCTGACGAGAACGGGACGAGCCCGTCGGTGACCGGTTGCCGACACCGGGCGGCCGGTCAGCGCTGACCGTAGAACGACCAGACGTCGTCGTCGGGGTCGGCATCGGGGTCGGCATCGGACCGCTCGTCCGACCGCGAACCCGGTACTGGTGACGCCGTCCCGCGCTGGATGGTTTCGGGCATCGCCCTGGTGCGGTCGACCGGATCCGGCTCTGACGTCGGCACACGCTGGGTCGACGACGCCTCGGCGGCTCGAGCCGCCAGGGCACCCGCATATCGCCGCTCCTCGTCGCGGGGGCTCGTCGCGGGCGGAGCGGACGAAGGTGCTGCCGGTGGCATCGATCGACGAGTGGGCCGCGCCGTCGGCCCGGAACCAGGGCCGACGGCGAATGACACGGTGAGTGCACCGGCACCGGCCAGCACGAGCAAGAGTGCGGGAACGACGAGGCCTGACATCGCTTCGCCGACGGCCACCTCGACGACCGCATCGGCCTCGGTCACCCATCGCCGAGCGAACCACACGGCGACCGATGGAAGCACGACCCAGATGATCCCGGCGCCGACCGCCCAGGCGCCGAGTCGACGGAGCGTCGACCGGCGGTCGCCGATCGCGAGCGCAACACCGCCGCAGACCATCGCCAGGATCGCCAGCGGCACGATTGCGGCCGAGGCGACCCGGCCGAGTCCGCCGACCCATCCGTAGCCCCCGGCGAGGAACGGAACGCCATCGGTGGCTCCGACGGATGGCAGCGGCAGTTGCGAGATCGACGGGAACTCGGCGCCTCCCGCCCCGGTCGACGGCTGGAGCGCAGCGAGCGTCGGACTGAGCGAAACGAGCCGCGAGACGTCGAGGCGTGACGACCGGGGGTCGTCGACGCCGAGGGTCGCCGCCCACGACCCGACGAATGGTTCGATGAACGTCTGAGCACCCTCTGGATCACGCAAGATCCGGTCGACTTCGCCGGCGACGACCGGTTCCTGCTCGACGGGTAGACCGGTGCTACGCATGACGGCCGCGGTCAGCGGCGCCACCACCTCGGCACGAGCCTCGTCGTCGGCCAGGACGGCCGCTCCGATCTCGGCAGCCCGGTCGGGATCGCCCACCGTGTGGACGAACACGGTCGAACCCCATGCGAGCGAGGCGAACAAGATCGCCAACCGGGTCAGGAGACGAGCGGCTATCGGCAGATCGTAGACCACCGTCCATGAGGTGTCTGACACCTCGTGGACGTGGCGCGCAGCATGCGTGTGGCATGCTCCCGCGACCACCCGACGATGCGGGCGGCCTCGGTGATGGACTCGCCCTCCACCCACACCAGCCAGGCCAACATTCGGATCTCGGGTGCCATGTCCTCCACCAACGGTCGGAGTTCGTCGCGGTCCAGAACGGAGGCGAACGGGTCATCGACCCAGCCGGCTTCGCAGGCGTTCACCCGTTCGTCGGACCAGGCGACCCGGGTTCGGCAATCGGAGACCCGTGCACCGAGCGATGTCTGGACCCGCTCGGCACGGAACAGATCGGCGCGAGCGGTACGAGCGAGTGCCGCCGCCATCGCTGCCGGCGACTGGTAGGCCGCCCGATATTTCGGCAGGCCGACGAGCAGTTTCACGATGCACCGTTGGACCGCGTCGTCGGCGGCACCGTCATGAGCGGGCAGGCTGCTGGTCGTCGCCCGGAGGATCCGCCGGAGCACGCCGAAGACTTCGGTGACGTATTCGTCGTCGGGCATCTCGGCGTGGTCGGTGGTCTGGTTCATGGTCGTCTCTCCTGATGTTCTGGAGAACAACCGCAGGCCGGGCCGTCGAGCGACGCACCGAGCGAACTCGGACCATTGGTTGCTCCCTGTTCTGGGAACCGCATGCCGCCATGTGGCGGAAGGCACCCGGGTTGTCCATCCCTGGTTGCCGCACCCCGTGAGGGGTGCTCTTCATGTCGCCGCAAATGCTAGCGCTCGAGTACCTCGAACTAGCGGATGTTTGCTGGAATTTCTTCTCTCGATGGGCGATGAATCACGACCCGCCCCGGATCGTGCGTTCCTCCGGTGTCCGGCTCGCGCCGGCTCGAGACCGAGGAGGACCTTGACATGTCGACCGCCAAGAAGGACCGGACCGGCCTGTGGATGTTCGTGGGAGCACTCATCGCGCTGGCGGTCTCCGCCATGCCCGTGTTCGTGCCGATGGGCCCGACCGCATTCATGTGGTACCTCGGCTCGTTGATGGCTGCCCAGATCCTGCTCTGGGCGGTCGTCGGCTTCGTCGGATCCCGCATCGTCAGCAATGCCATCGACAAGTACGCACCGAAGATCCAGCAGTTCGCCAACAAGGCACTCGAGGACCTCGGGAAGCCCTGACGGCGCGCGACGACGGGTGTCGCTGACTCGACGTCACGTCCGAGGCACCAACGCGCGTTGTCCGGTTCCCACCCGACGACCCGACGAGGAGTCCACCATCCGACCCGCTCACGAACCTCAGACCGAAGCTCCCCCACTCCCCGAGGCGGTGCTCCTCGATCTGGCCGACGAACTGCGCCGCCTCGCCACCGGCTTGTCACGCGACCTCCGACGGCAAGCGATCCTGCCCGGCCTCAGCAACCTGGCAGCGATGCGGCCGGTCCAGGAGATGTTGATGCGCAACCTGGCGATGCGGGTGACCAACCCCGAGCCCGAGTCGGACTCGGCCGACGACCCACCGATGCCCGGATACCTGTGAGCATCCCCTGGTGAACGACGGCCGGATCGCACCGGCCGGATCGCACCGGCCGGATCGCACCGGCCATGTGGACAACGAACACTTGTTCTCCACAGGCCGATTCTGCTGTCGTGATCATCGTGCCGCTCACGACTGACCTCCTCCCCGACCGACTCGCGATCGAGATGTCACCCGGGTCGACGATCACGATCCGACGCACGTCCGAGTCGGTCACGGTCAGACTCGGCTTCGGTCGGTCGAACATCGGCCCGGACGTCTCGGTACAGCCGGGAGCCGTGACCACGATCATCGACCAGCAGGCCCGCCTCGCCCGAGACGACCCGGCTGCCTGGAGGGGTGCCGTCGCCGTCGCCCTCCGGCGTTGGGAACCCGACCTCGGCTGGTGCCCTGACGATGGAGCGCACCTCTCGGCTGCGCTCGGCGCCCTCACCCACCCTCTGCTCGCCACGTTGTATCGAGCCGGGGGCGAGGCGATCGACGACATCCCCCGGTGGGCGTCACCCGTTCTCCGCAACGTCGATCCGAGATCAGCGGCACGCGTCCTGACCGGCGGGACGACGACCCGACGCCTCACCAGATCGCTCGCCTCGAGCCTGCTCCCGGTCGACGGTCGGATCCACCTCGCCCCGCTGGCACTGGTCATCGCGGCACGTCGCCGTCTCGGTCCGGATCATCTCGCGAACGTCCTCGACGGGTGCACCGAGCTCTTGCGGAACGCTGGTGGCGGAGCCGTTCCGGTGCCGTCCGTCGATGATGTGCGGGCGATCGAAGCCGGACTCGCCGAATACCCAGCCGACCGGTGCGTGAGTCTGCTCGTCGATGCGACCGACCGATCGATTCGTCTGGCCCACGCGCTCAGGCAACTCGCCTGGGTCGTGGATCGGGTGACGCCACCCCTCCCCCGGCGGGTCGTCGATCTCGAGGCGCTCTGCGAGCGGACGGTGCCGATCGTCGCCATCGAACGTCCTCGACCCGCGACTTCCGGGAACCGGGAGCACACCGCCGACGAACTGCCCGGTCACCTCGTCGGCCGACGGCGGGCCGTTTTGCCGGCCCCCGCAGCCGAACGATCATCGGCGACACGCTGGCCGATCCCCTCGGCCCTGGTCCCCGTTGCGGGGCTCGAACGCGACGGCCTCCGTCTCCTCGTCCCCACGTCGACACCCGTTCTGAACCAGTGGGCCGCAGCACTCCAGAACTGTCTGGGCACCTACGGTCCGGCCGTTGCTCAGCAGCGAGCTTGGCTCATCGGGATCCATCGATCCGAGCAGCTGATCGGATGCATCGAGATCGACCCGGCCACTCGACGGATCCGCCAAGCCCACGGACGACTCAACCGGATGTTGCCCCGGCCGGTACTCGCCCGGGTGTCGACGATGCTGCGAGAGCATCGGATCCTCGCGTGATCGAGCGGCCACCGTGACCGGTCGACGAGTCCGATCAGAGGTACATCCCGATGAACGGAGTTCCGGTCGGCGCCACCGGTCGGCTGTCGGCACCGTCGACCTCGTCCTCGCTGGTCGGCGGTCGCGGAAGGACCCGACGCGCGACTCGACGCGCATCGGGGATCGAGTCGGCGTGGAACCACAGCGCCACCGCTTGGCCGTACTTCAACGAAGCACCGTCCATGTCGTGCTCCAGGGCGTCGCACTCAGCGAGGAGCTCGAGCACCCGGGCGTGCAGTTCGGGCCGAAGGGCTCCCGCCAGACATCGCAGCGCCCGTTGGGCGTGCAGTCGGCCGTGGGGAGTCCGACCGAGGTCGAGATGGGCCCGTGCGGCGGCCAT
>JBMUCX010000070.1:0-14267 GCA_049458915.1 Ilumatobacteraceae bacterium | reverse complement strand
CCGAGTCGCAGCGGCTGATGGTCGAGAGCTTCGGCCGACCGGACTTCTCCGAAGGGGTGCGGTCGTTCATCGAGAAGCGACCACCGCGGTTCCAGCGGTTGTCGTGACGGCGATCGGGTCGGTGCTCTTCTTGTGCACCGGGAACGCGACACGCTCGGTCCTGGCCGGTGAGTTGCTCCGGATCCGTCGACCGGAGCTGGTCGTCGAGACGGCCGGGACCCTGTCGGTCGGCGGACGACCGATCAGCTGGCGAACCAGGCGGGCGTTCGAAGCGATCGGCGTCGAGCCGCCCCGCCACGCATCGACGCAGGCCGAGGCGACGCATCTCGCCGCCGTCGATCTGATCATCGGACTCGCTCCGGAACACGTCGCATGGGTTCGACGGGAGCACCCGGGACACGCCGGTAGGGCGACGACACTGCTCCGCCTCGATCGGACCGACGTCACGCCGGCCGACTGGGTGGCATCCGGCGCCGCGGGTGAGGCGGTGCTGGAGGAGTGGGAGGAGGTCGTCGACCCCGGAGGAGGTGAGGTCGACGATTTCGTCCGCTGCGCACACGAGATCCGCGGTCTGATCGACCGGGTCGCTCCGCGCCTCTGAACGCTTCGGCGCCGGGGTCGCCGAGTGTCAGTCCGGCTGCCAGCGGGCCGGTGCCTCGCGGCCGAGTTCGTCGAGTCGTCGTTGGAGGAACACCGGCACCGCCGGGAACGTGCCGTCCCGCCGGGCCGCGACGGCGTCGCCGTCCGGGTCCCAGACGTGGCAGGTGCCGATGATCCGCTTCCAGCCCTCGTCGTCGTCGACCTCGCCCGAGGCGATCGGGCTCGGCCGACCCTCGTCGCGAGCGGCGGCGGCCTTCATCGACCAGAAGCACTGCATCGCAACGGGTGCCATCGCCTGGAGCAGGGCGGTCGTGTGCGTACAGCCGCGCGGACCGCCGAACAGTTCCCGGACACGGTGGGTGAAGCCACGGGCGATCGAGAGACCGACCAGGTTGCCGTAGTGGTCGACGATCGAGGGGCAGGTGGTGTTGGGGTGGGTCTCGAAGTGGACCGTGGCGGCCGTGATCTCCAGTTCCGGGAACGCGATCTCCATGCTCAGTTGCATGTGGTGGACCGTGAGCGGATCCGGATCGTCTTCGAGATAGAGCCCCGGTGGTTTCTGGTCCCTGATCGCTCCCTGGATGAGGAGGCGGTCGTCGGCGAGCCGGTACGCCCGGACCCGGTACTCGCGGTCGTGGAGGACGGCCGAGCCGTTCGTCGGTGGTGGCGGCAGGATGTCATCGGACGCGAACACGTCGACCGATCTAGCAGACCCGATGGTGCCGATGTTGGGTCGGCCGACCACGATTCGTCCGTCGTGCGCTCGGCCGGTGAACATGTGCAGGTTCGCTTCGTACCCCGGGAGACCGCCATGAGCACCGCGACCAAGATCCCGTTCGTCGACTACCTCGCCCTCGATCCCGAACCGCATCTCGTGGCACACGAATGCGTCGACTGCGGCGCCCGCTACTTCGATCGTCGCAACGCGTGCGCGGGGTGCTTCGGGACGGAGTTCCGTGACGCCGACGTCGCGACGGCCGGGGTCGTCCGGTCGTTCACGATCGTCACCTTCGCTGCTCCGGGTGTCGAGGTGCCGTTCGTCGCTGCCGTGGTCGACTGCGACGGCACGAGCGTGCGCACCAACATCGTGAACTGCCCGCCCGATCCCGAGCACGTACGACTCGGCATGGCGGTCCGGCTGACCACCATCTCGATGGGTGTCGACGACCACTCCGTCGAGGCGTTCAACTACGGCTTCGAGCCGGCCTGAGAACCGTCGACCTGCAACCGCACCGAGGAAGGGACACCGACATGAGTGCATCCGACGACATCTGGATCCTCGGGATCTCGATGACGAAGTTCGGGAAGCATCCCGATCGTGACGTGGTCGACCTCGGTGCCGAGGCGATCATGGCGGCGCTCGCCGACGGTGGGGTCACGATGGCCGACATCGGCGTCTTCGCGGCCGGCAACCTGATGGGGCGAGGTGGGATCGCCCAGCAACTCCAGAAGCAGGTCGGCCAGACCGGGATCCCGGCGTACAACGTGTCGAACGCCTGTGCCACGGGTGCCACTGCGCTGCGGACCGCCATCATGGCGGTCAAGGCCGGCGAGACCGACATGGGTCTGGCGTGCGGCGTCGAGAAACTCGCCGGGGCCGGACTGCTCGGTGCCGGGGGTCAGGCGAAGTCCGACGGCCACGAATGGGCGCGGTCCGGTCGGTACGGCGCCGTCGGCCCGGTCGACGGTCGGATCGGGACCGAGGCGATGCCGGGTGTGTTCGCCCAGGTCGGGATGGAGTACCTGCACGAGCACGCCTACGCCGGGGCGGCGTTCGAACTGTTCGCCCGGATCAGCGAGAAGAACCACGGCCATTCGACGCTGAACCCACTCGCCGCCTACTCGAAGGCGATGTCGCTCGACCACATCATGAACGACGTGATGATCGCCTACCCGAACACCAGGCCGATGTGCTCGGCCAACTGCGACGGTGCAGCGGCGGCGGTGGTCGTGAGCGGGTCGAAACTTCGGACCCTGTCGCTCGAGCAGCAGCGTCGTGCCGTGAAGGTGTCGGCGTCGATCCTGACGAGCGACCCGTGGCAGGAGGCGTGCCAGGTCCTGCCCGATGTCAACACGCTCACCCGTTCGGCCGCCCGCCAGGCCTACGAACAGGCGGGCGTCGGACCCGACGACCTCGATCTGGTCGAACTCCACGACTGCTTCGCCACGGCGGAACTCGTGCACTACGACAACCTCATGCTGTGCGAGGAAGGCGGGGCCGTCGACTTCTTCGAGTCGGGCGCTCCTTGGCGTGACGGCCGACTCCCGGTGAACGTGTCGGGAGGCCTGCAGTCGAAGGGGCACCCGATCTCGGCGACCGGGATCGCCAACATCTGGGAGATCTGTCAGCACGTGCGAGGCGAAGGCGGCCCGAGACAGATCGAGGGCGCCACCGTCGGTCTCGCGCACGTGATCGGGCTCGGCTCGGCCTGCGGCGTCCACATCCTCGAAAAATCCGGTCTCGCCGCCTGACGGCGGTGTCCAGCAAGGAGCATCCCATGCGTGCCATCTTCGACGACGAACACGAAGCGTTCCGCGAGTCGTTCCGCTCGTGGATCGCGAAAGAGGTCACTCCGCACTACCTGGCGTGGGAGGAGGCCGGGATCGCTCCACGCGAGGTGTTCTCCTCGGCCGGTCGTTACGGATTCCTCGGCATGCAGATCCCCGAGGAGTACGGCGGCGGTGGCACCGACGACTTCCGGTTCAACCAGGTCATCGCCGAGGAGTTGGCGTACGCCGGCATCGGCGGAGCCGGGCTCGGCCTCACCCTCCACAACGACGTGACCACGCCCTACTACCTCGAGGTGTGCAACGACGAGCAGAAGGCCCGCTGGCTCCCGGGGATCGCGTCCGGTGAACTGATCACGGCGATCGCGATGACCGAGCCCGGGACGGGCTCCGACCTCGCCGGGATCGCGACCACGGCCGTGCGGGACGGCGACGAGTACGTCCTCAACGGGTCCAAGACCTTCATCACCAACGGGATCAACTCCGACATCGTCATCGTCGCCGCGAAGACCGATCCATCGGAACGGCACGCCGGGATGTCGCTGATGGTCGTCGAGCGCGGTATGGCCGGGTTCGAGCGCGGTCGCAACCTGGACAAGATCGGGATGCACAGCCAGGACACGGCCGAGTTGTTCTTCAACGATGTCCGGGTCCCGGTCGCGAACCGTCTCGGGGACGAGGGCAAGGCCTTCAGTTACCTGACCGGCAATCTGGCTCAGGAGCGGCTCTCGATCGCAGTCAGCGGTCAGGCGACGGCGCGGGCGGCGCTCGACTGGACGCTCGACTACGTGAAGGAGCGAACTGCGTTCGGCAAGCCGGTCGCGACGTTCCAGAACACCAAGTTCGTGCTCGCCGAGGTCAAGACCGAAGTCGACATCGCGCAGGCCTACGTCGACCAGTGCGTGCTGCAACTCAACGCCGGCGAGCTGTCGGCGGCCGATGCCGCTCAGGCGAAGTACTGGTGCACCGATCTCCAGAAGCGGGTCGTCGACCGGTGCCTGCAGTTGTTCGGTGGGTACGGCTACATGCTGGAGTACCCGATCGCCAGGGCGTACGCCGATGCCCGTGTCACGTCGATCTACGGCGGGACCAACGAGGTGATGAAGACGATCATCGCCAAATCACTGGGCCTCTGACGTTCAGGCGGTGATGCGGTCGACGAACCGGCGGGCGGCGGCGGTGGCCTCGGCCCGCCAGACCGCGACGACGTCGTCCGGATCGGCCTCACCGAGGGCGCTCGCGTGGTGGTCGATGATCGTGCGTTGCCGGGCCAACATGTCGGCGACGTCGATCCCGGCGCGTTCGGCGAGGACCAACTTCACGAGCAGTTCGCTCCGGAGATCGCGCACGTGGGCGACCGGTGTCGTGACCCACTGTTCGAACGAGCGCCGGCCGAGCGCCGTGGCCGCCAGGATCGTCCGGCTCGGGCCGCCGATGCCGACTTCCTCACCGACCGCTTCGATCCACGCCCGCGCCACGAGTTGGTCGAGGGCCCGGTAGGTCAGGGGCCGCGACAGGCTCCACACCCGGCCGAGGTCACCGTCGACCCGGAGCCGTTTGACGATCGACCACCCGTGCGCCGGTTCCGTGACGAGGATTCCGAGGCACGTCCACTCGCCGAGGGTCGGGTCCCGAGGCGGAGCGGTCACGCCGGGTACACCTCGATGTCGGTCGCCTTGACGGCGGCGTAGACCTGGTCGCCCGGGCGGAGGCCGAGGGTGTCGAGCGCTCCGACGGTGATCTCGGCGGTGAGGCGCAACTCCCCGGCGATCCCGATCCTGACACGATCACCGAGCCGGTCGATCTCGTCGACGGTGCCGTGGAAGATGTTCCGTGCGCTGGTGTCCGGGGCGGACGTGGACAGGGTGATCGACCGCGGTCGCACTGCCGCGAACGCTGGACCGTCGAACTCGGCGACCACGGCGAGTCTGACACCATCCGCCGTGCGCAAGCCCTGGTGGTCGAGGTGCCCGGCGACGAGGTTGGTGCCGACGAGGTCGGCGACGTAGCCGGAGCGTGGGTGCGCCGTGATCTCGGCCACGGTGCCGACCTGGGCGATCGAGCCGCCGTCGAACACGGCGACACGGTCGGCGAGGGCGTACGCGTCGACCGGGTCGTGGGTCACGAGCACACGGATCCCGTCGAACTGGTCGAGGTGGAGGCGGAGATCGCGACGGACCTGACGTCGAGTGGTCGCGTCGAGGGCGGCCAGCGGCTCGTCGAGCAACAGGACCCTGGGTTCGACGGCGAGGGCACGAGCGAGCGCCACTCGTTGGGCCTGTCCGCCGGACAGGCGGGTCGGACGTGACGATGCGTGGTCGCCGATGCCGAGTCGGTTCAGGTGGTCGATCGCTCGTCGGCGTGCGTCGTCGCGTCGAGCGCCCCGGGCACGCAAGCCGAACGCCACGTTGTCGAGTGCCGACATGTGGTCGAACAGGAGGTACTGCTGGAAGACGTACCCGATCGGTCGGAGGTGTGGTGGGACGAAGACGCCGGCCGGGGGATCGTCGAGGACCGCGCCGTCGAGACGCACGGTGCCGTCGTCGATCGGGTGGAGACCGGCGATACACCGCAGGAGCGACGTCTTGCCGGACCCGTTCGGACCGAGCACGGCCAGGACCTCTCCCTCGTGCACGTCGAGTCGTACGTCGAGTCGGAGCGAGCCGATCGCTGCCCGGATGTCGAGTTCGAGGGTCATGTGCCCGGTCCCCGCTCTCCGCCGAGCCAGCGCTCGCGCAGGGTGACGAGCACCGTGAAACTGACGGCGACGAGGACGAGCGAGATGAGCACGGCCTCGTCCGGGTCGTTCTCGAGTGCGAGGTAGGTGGCGAGCGGCAGCGTGCGGGTCGTGCCCGGGAAGTTGCCGGCGAACGTGATCGTCGCCCCGAACTCGCCGAGCGCTCTGGCCCATGCGAGCACGGCACCGGCGACGAGGGCGGGTCGAATGGTCGGCACGGTGACGTGGATGAACACGTACCAGCGATCGGCACCCAGCGTGCGGGCTGCTTCCTCGACGCGGTGGTCGACCTGACGGAGCGCGGACTCGACCGTGAGGACGAGGAAGGGCATCGCCACGAAGGTCTGGGCGAGGACCACTCCTGCGGTGGTGAACGGGAGTCGGACGCCGAACCAGTCGTCGAGGAACTGCCCGATGATGCCGCGCCGGCCGAACGAGGCGAACAGCGCGACACCACCGACGACCGGCGGGAGCACCATCGACAGGGTGGCCAGCGCCCGCACGATGTTTCGTCCGGGGAAGTCGACCTGTGCAAGCGCCCAGGCCAGTGGGACTCCGAGCACCGTCGCCACCACGGTGGCGATCGCCGATGTGCGCAGGGACAGCCAGAGTGCTTGGCGAACGGTGTCGCGTCCGAGCATCGTCCCGATGTCGCTCCACGGTGCACGCCAGACGAGGCCGAGCAGGGGGAGAGCGAACAGTGCGGTGGCTCCCGCGGCGAGGACCAGTGCCGGCCACGGGATGCCGGTCCGCGCGACCCGTCGTGAGGGCGGCTTCGACCGGGGCGCGGTCATGGGACGACGAACCCGTGGTCGGCGAGCGCGGTTCGCCCGACCGGTCCGAGCAGGAACTCGACGAACTCGAGCGAGCCGGTGGCGTTCGGTGCTCCGGACAGCCGGACGACCGGGTAGTCGGCGACGACGCCGGCACCGGCCGGGATCGCCACCCCGTCGACCGACCCGCCTGCCGCGATGACGTCGGTCCGGTAGACGATGCCGGCATCGGCCTCTCCGAGGGCCACCTTCGTGACGACCGACTTGACGTTCGACTCGAACGAGGCCGGCTGCAGCGCGGTGTCGGCGAGGTCGAAGGCGGCGGCGGCGTAGGCACCGCACGGCACCTCGGGGGCGCACACCACGAGCACCAGGTCGCTGTCGTCCAGATCGCCGAGTCCGGTGATCCCCAGAGGATTCCCGGGAGCGACGGCGATCGCGAGGGTGTTCCGGGCGAAAATGATGGGCGGTTCGGCGGTGATCCCGGCGGCGACGAGGCGATCCACCTGGTCCGGGTCGGCCGATGCGTACACGTCGGCGGGAGCACCCTCGAGGACCTGTCGGGCGAGGTCGGACGACGCTGCGAAGCCGAGTCGGACGTCGTATCCGGGATGGGCGGCTTCGAATCGTTCGCCGACGTCGGTGAAGGCATCGGTGAGGGACGATGCAGCGAGGACCGTCACGGTGGTCCGATCCGTGTCCCCACCACATCCGATCGCCGTCAGGAAGACGGCCAGGAGCAGGGGGCGTGTTCGAGCGGTGACGAAGTCCTCGAACGGTCTGCTGGCCCGCATCGCGGCAATCTAGTCAGGAGTTGACTAGATCCCCCTGGTCCGGCCCGGCACCGCGCCGGATTCAGGGTCCGACGAGGTCGTCACTCACCCAGTTGCCGTGGAACCCGAACGGGATCCGCTGCGGGAGCGGCACCCGTGCGACGTAGCCGCGGGAGAAGTCCTCGGCGTCGACGACCGCGAACTCGGCGGTGCCGGCGATCAGGTCGTGGACGAACGTGACGAGCCAACCGGCGTCTTCCTCCGCTCGGCCCGGCTTGGCGACGAAGACCGGCTCGCCGGCGGCGCGACCCGTTCCGTGGTCGAAGGTCCATCGTTCGCCGGTGACGAGGTCGTGCTTGACGGTCGGCCACCCGGCACCGGCATCGAGGGACGGCGAGGCGCAGTATCCGAACCGGTAGGCCTTGGTGCCGAGTGAGCCGCGGTGGCGGGGGAACTCGTTCGATCGTTCATCGATCACGGTGGTCGACGCCGTTCGTCGGGACGGGTCGAGGACCCACCGTTCGAGACGACCCATGTGTCCGTCGCCGAACGGCCCGAGGATGTCGTCGTCGAACATCTTCGGGTAGTTGCACAGGTCGATCACGACACTTCCGTCGTCGGCGTCGTAGGCGTTCATCGGGTGGAACGCGTAGCCGATCGGTACGTCGATCCAGATGACGTCCGTGGCATCGCCGTCCCGCGGGAGCAGGCCGACCCGGTTCCCGTGATCGGGATTCCACCGGAACGGGAACCGGCCGGCGAAGGCGAGTTCCAGGTCCACCGTGCACGGTTGGTCGTAGACGACGGCGTAGCGACCGGTGAGCGACATGTCGTGGAGCATCGTCATGCCGAGTGGGATGTCGACCGTCCGCCGCACCCGGCCATCGGTCGCGACCACGACGTACTGCACGTGATCGAACCACTGACCCCACGCGTAGGTCATCGCATGCATTTCGCCGGTGTCGGGATCGATCTTCGGATGTGCCGTGAAGGCTCCGGGCAGGGTGCCGGAGAAGTCGTTGCGGCCGACGGTCTCGAGTTCGTAGGTCAATTCGACCGGGCACCCGCCGGCTTCGACCATCGCCCACGTCCGGCCGGCGAACCCTCCGACATTCGTGTTGGGTCCGTTCGGAGCATCGTTCCAGTTGCGGCCCGGGATGTCGGGCTCCCCGCGGGCCGCGCTGACCCGACTCGACCCGACGTAGCGGTTGCGGTACCACTCGGCCCGGCCGTCTCGCAGGCGGATCCCGTGGACCATCCCGTCCCCCGTGAACCAGTGGTGCGTGGCGGGGTCGACCGGGCCGATCGGGTTCGGACCGTTGCGGAGGTACCGACCGCAGAGTTCGACCGGGAGTTCGCCGATGACGGGGAGGTCGAAGGCGGTCACCTCCTCTGCGACGGGTGCGTAGTTCCCGGAGAGGTACGTGCTGGTGCCGGCGGTCATCGGCTCAACGTACTGCCTCGGTACCGGCCGGTGGTGCAGGACGGCGTCGTTCGACGACGAACCTCACCGCCACGCCGACGAGCACCACGGCAGCACCGGAGACCATCGCCCGCCACGGAAGCGCAGCGACGAGCACGATGCATCCGACGAGTCCGGTCCACGGGATCCACCCAGGCGATCGACGCTGGTCGGCGGGCAGTGTGAGGGCCGCTGCGTTCGTCACGGCGTAGTAGGTGAGCACCGCCGTGCCGGACACGGCGATCGCCGACCGGATCCCGACCAGCGCGATGAGCGCCACGACCGTGGCGACGACGAGGCTCTCGGCGCGCACCGGGAGATTCCGTCGACCATCGACCCGGTCGAACCATGCCGGGAGGTCCCGCCTCCGGGCCATGGCGAGCACGGTGCGCGAGACGCCGGGAACCAGGTTCAACAGCACGCCGAGTGTGGCGACGGCGGCCCCGAGGCGGACGACCGGTCCGGCGACCGACCAGGACGACGCCTCGACCACGGCCCGCAGCGGCGCATCGGAATCACCGAGGACGTCGATCGGGACACGTGCGACCACCGACACGCCGACCACCAGGTACACGCCGAGCACGAAGGCCAATGCTCGTCGCACCGCTCTCGGGATCGTGATCGCCGGATCGCGGACCTCTTCACCGAGTGTCGCGATACGGGCGTAGCCGGCGAACGCGAAGAACAGGAGCCCGGCCGCCTGGAGTACGCCGTACGGCGAGGTGTCCGACGGCGGGAGCCGTCCGAGGTCGACATCTGATGAACTCCACGCCGCTGCGACCGTGACACCGAGCGACAGGAGGGAGACGACGAGCAGGATCCGTGTGACCGCCGCGGTTCGTTCGAGGCCACCGGCATTGACGAGGGCGATCGTCAGGACGGCACCGATGCCGACGAGTCGGGCCTGATCGGGCCAGACGTAGGCGCCGAAGGCCAGTGCCATGGCAGCGCACGAGGCCGTCTTGCCGACGACGAAGCCCCAGCCGGCGAGGTGGCCCCAACCCGGACCGAGCTGTCGGCGGCCGTAGACATAGGTGCCACCCGACTCGGGATGGACCGCAGCGAGTGCCGCCGACGAGGTCGCGTTGCACCAGGCGACGATGCCGGCGATGACGAGACCGATGAGCAGCCCGGACCCGGCGACCTCGGCAGCGGGTGCCCAGGCGACGAACACGCCGGCTCCGATCATGGATCCGGCGCCGATGACGACGGCGTCACCGACGCCGAGTCGTCGTTCCAGACGCGACGTCCCGGTGCCAGCCATCGGATCACCGTATTCGGGTGCCGCTGGAACGGCTCAGCTCAGGTGCTCCCGTGTCGACCGGCCCCGGCAGCGAACCGGGATGCGCCGTCGGCCGTCTCGCCCGAGGCGATGACCTCGAGGCCGAGGCGGGTCTCGTTGGCGAGTGCATCGGCAAGTGGAAGGTCCCACTGCTCGTAGCTCGAGCGACGGTCGGAGCGGAGGCAGTGCTGGGGGAGGCGAGCGAGTTCTCCGGCCAGGGCGACTGCGGCGTCGAGTGCGCCTCCCGGCTCGACGAGGCGGTTCACGAGGCCCATGCGCACCGCCTCGTCGCCGCTCACACCACGCCCGGTCAGGATGAGATCGAGCGCGTTGCCCTGGCCGATCAGGCGGGGGAGTCGGACCGTGCCACCGTCGACGAGTGGCACGCCCCAGCGGCGGCAGTACACACCGAACACCGCGTCCGACGCAGCGACCCGCAGGTCGCACATGACGGCCAACTCGAGGCCGCCGGCGACGGCGAACCCTTCGACGGCGGCGATCACCGGCTTGCTGAACGTCATCCGGGTCGGCCCCATCGGCCCGTCGGAGTTCATGTCGTCGTCGACGCGGTTGCCTCGTCCGTCGGACACGGCCTTCAGGTCGGCGCCGGAACAGAACGTCCCGGCGGCGCCCGTCAGCACGGCCACCGATGCCGACTCGTCGCGGTCGAAGGACCTGAACGCGTTGGCGAGGGCCGCAGCGGTCGGACGGTCGACGGCGTTGCGCGCTGCTGGCCGGTCGATGGTGATGATCGTCACCGGGCCGCGCGATTCGGTGCGGATGCTCATTCGGCGAGGCTACGCAGCTCGCGTGTTCGACCCGGTGCACCACCGAAGGAGTCGTCGGGCAGGTCGCACGATCGGACGTCCGGGCGATGCGCCCCTACGCTGCGGAGATGCCAGAGGGCGACACCCTCCGACGCCTCGCGGATGCGATCGACGGTCGATTCGCCGGCGAGGCCGTACAGAGATGCATCACCCGGGATCCCCGACTCGTCGGCGTCGATCTCACCGGGCGGCGGTTGGTGTCGGCCGACGCGTACGGCAAGCACTTGTTCGTCCGCTTCGATCACGGGTGGACGCTTCACGCCCACCTCTTGATGACCGGGTCGTTCTCGGTCGGACGGCCGTCGTCGGAACCAGCGTGGAAGCGACGTGTGGAACTCGAGTTGGCCGGAGGACACGTGGTCGGGGAGATGGTGCCCGTGCTCGGCATGCTCCGCACCGCCGACGAGGTCCGGGTCACCGCCGAACTCGGCCCGGATCTGTGCAGCCGGGCCGGACCGCCGGATCCCGTGACGATCGCCGGACGAATGCTGGTCGATTCGAGGGACCTCCTGTGCGGGTCGATGCTCGATCAGCGCAACGTCGCCGGGTTCGGCAACATCTACGCGAACGAGATTCCGTTCATCGTCGGGATCTCACCGTTCCAGCCGGTCGGCACCGTCGAGGGACTCGACCGTCTCATCGGGGTCGGTGCAGCCCTGATCCGGACGAACGCTGCGCGAGGACCGCAGAACACGACCGGGCGACGTCTGCAGACGAGTGCGGTCTGGGTCCACGGTGTCGGTCGGCGGCCGTGCCCGGTGTGCGGGACCCGACTCGATCATCGTTCGGAGCGGGCGTCACCGTGGGGTCGATCGATCACGTGGTGTCGGACCTGCCAGCCCGAGCGGGATGTCGCCGCAATCGACGATGGCCGGGTGGGGCGCCTGCTGGCGCTCCACCCGGCCAGTGCCGAAGGAGTGTTCCCGTTGTGACGTCGTGGGTCAGGCGGTGCGGTCTCGCCGGGTGGAGAAGACGAGCACGGCGCCCATCAGGACGAGGAAGCCTGCCACGAGACTGCTGGCGAGGTTGGAGGAACCGGTTGCCGGCAGCGCCACGACCTCGGGCTCGGGCGGGAGCGGCGACAGGTTCGCCAGAGCGTCGTCGATGGTGGTCGTCGGCTGGGCGACCGTCGTCGGGGTGACGGTGGTGGTGGGCGCCAGCGTGACGACCGGTGCCGTCGTCGTCGGCGCCGCCGTCGTGGTCGGCGCCGCCGTGGTGGTCGTCACTTCGGGGAAGGGCTTGCACGTCACGTAGTGCGAAATGGCGAGCTTGAAGTCCTGCTCACCCTCGTTCAGCACGTCGCCGGCCTCGACGTCGTAATAGATGTGCTGGATGGTGCCGGCCTTGAGCGCCACGATCCCGTAGTCGGTACCGGCCGTGTAATCGTCGAGTCCCGACTGGTTGACCTTCGTGCACGGGGACTCGTCGTACACCGTGCTGATGGCGTTCCAGGCGTCGTTCCAGAACGACACGTGGTTGTTCTCCGGCGTGGCCAGCAGGGTCTGGTAGTTGCTGTACGCCGAGGTGGTCCCGGCGGCCGTGCCGAGCACGGCGAGGATCGAACCGATCCCGATCGCGGCGCCACCGATGGCCCGGCGCCGACGCTTCGTGTTGCTGATGTTGTCCCTCACGGGTTCCTCCATGGTGTGATTCGGGGTGTGGTCCACGGCGTGGTTCACGACCGTACGGACTGTACACAGGTCCGTCCCCGCCGCCAAGGCTTCGGTGTGGTTCTTGAATCAGTTCGACGGCGATGGACGCCGATACCACGGTGGGTGGCGGAGAAGTGACGAAACGTTGCGAAATTCCTCAGCTGACGGTGTGATTCCGCGCGTGCAGTGGTCGTGGCGGAGCACACCAGCCGTGTCGGTTCGGGACAGCTGGCGACGGGTCCGGACGCAGCGAATCCACGAGGTGGTCCCGATCGACTCGGAACGGTGTCGGGATCAGGTGCCACGTCGGTCGCCGGAGCGATCTCGTGGGTCTGGCTCCCCGTTGGTCACCTCGTGGATTCGATGCCATCGTCGCGCCGGTGCCGACACCGAGCCAGGGCCGATGGTCACGCAGGTCGTCGGATCCGTCGATCTGCGGCCCGATCAGGAGACGATGTTGATCATCCGGCCCGGCACGACGATGATCTTGCGAGGCGTCGCACCGCCGAGCGCGGCGACGACCCGTTCGTCGTCGAGGGCTGCGGCTTCACACGTGGCGGCATCGGCGTCGACGGGCACCGTCACGCGGCTTCGCACCTTGCCGTCGATCTGGATCGGGATCTCGACGGTGTCGTCCACCAGGAGTTCCTCGCGTGCCGTCGGGAAGTCGAGGTAGGTCACCGTCTCGTCGTGTCCGAGACGGCGCCACAGTTCCTCGGCGACGTGCGGAACCAGCGGAGCGATCATCAGGACGAGCGGTTCGGCGACGGAGCGAGGTGTCGACGGGAGCTTCGTCAACGCATTGTTCAACTCGATCAGTTTCGCGATCGCCGTGTTGAAACGCAGCGCCTCCATCTCGGTGCGAACGACGGCGATCGTCCGATGCAATTGCTTCAGCAACTCGTCGGAGGCCGGTACGTCGACCACGGTGCACCGACCCGTCGCCTCGTCGACGATGTTGCGCCAGAGTCGCTGGAGGAACCGGTACATGCCGACCACGTCGCGTGTCTCCCACGGTCGGGAGGCATCCAGTGGCCCGGTCGCCATCTCGTAGAGGCGGAGGGTGTCGGCGCCGTACTCGTCGTACATCTCGTCGGGCGACACGGAGTTCTTCAGGCTCTTGCCCATCTTTCCGTACTCGCGGTGGACCTGCTGGTCGCCGAGCCAATACGAGCCGTCGCGCTCGACGACCTGCTTGGCATCGACGTACACGCCCCGGTCATCGGTGTAGGCGTACGCCTGGACGTAGCCCTGGTTGAACAGTCGGGCGTACGGCTCGAGGGAGGACAGATGGCCGAGGTCGAACAGCACCTTGTGCCAGAACCGTGCGTAGAGCAGGTGGAGCACGGCGTGCTCGACACCACCGACGTACAGATCGACGCCGCCCGGGTGATCGGAGCGACGGTCCGGCCGACGGCCGACCCAGTACTCCTCGACGGTCGGGTCGATGAACGCGTCGGTGTTCGTCGGATCGCAGTACCGCAGTTGGTACCAGCACGACCCCGCCCACTGTGGCATCACGTTGGTGTCGCGGCGGTACTGCTTCGGGCCGTCGCCGAGGTCGAGGGTGACCGTCACCCAGTCGCCGAGTCGGTCGAGCGGACTCTCGGGGTCGGAGAACTCGTCGTCGGCGTCGAACGTGCGCGGCGAGAA
>JBMUCX010000069.1:0-14547 GCA_049458915.1 Ilumatobacteraceae bacterium | reverse complement strand
CCCGGCTCTGCCGGGCCGACCCTCACGCATTCGCAGTGGGGGTTGGGGGTTGGGGCCGGGGTAGCTTGTCGGCTGTGAAGCGACTGATCGCCGTGGCCGCCATCGCCCTGACCGGCTGCGCCGGCGTCACCCGTGCCGACACCGTGGCGACCTTCAACGACGCCACACTCGGCCAGGCGGAGTTCGACGAGCGGTACCAGGCGATCGCCGGTGAACCGTTCGACGGACGGGTCCTCGGCGACACCGCCCGAGACGTCGTCACCGACTGGATCATCCTGCAGATCCTCGACGAGGGCGGTTTCGTCGACTTCTACGAGGCCGGACCCGCCGAGTCGGGCATCGTGTGCGTGTCGCTGATCCGCACCGGCACCCTCGAGATCGCCGAGGACGTCGTCTCGCGCCTCGAGGCCGGCATCTCGTGGAGCGACGTGCTCGAGTTCGAGTACCCCCAGATCCAGCAGAACGGCGACGTCGAGTGCATCCCGATCCAGGCACTCGGACCGCTCGCGACACAGGTCGAAGGCCTCACCCTCGACACCCCCTACACCGTGTTCCAGTTCGAGGACCTCTCCTCGGCGGTGCTGCGGATGCGTCCGGCCGAACAGGTCCCACCACTCGAACTCGCCGGACTCGTCCAAGCCGTCGCCCCCGAACTGACCGAGGGCCTCGACACGATCATCGAGACCGCCGACATCAGCGTCGACACCCGGATCGGTCAGTTCGACCCGACCGCCGGCGGCGTGGTCGCCCTCGGCTGACCGCTCCGCCGATGCCCCGGATCGTCGTCGTCGGACTGGGCCCCGGTGGTCCCGCCCACGTCACGGCCGAGACGCTCTCGACGATCGAGCGGATTCCCCACCGGCACCTCCGCACCGAGCGCCACCCGACCGCCCACCTCGTACCCGACGCCGTCACCCACGACGATCTCTACGAGACCGCCGATCGATTCGACGACGTGTACGACGCCATCACCGCTCGACTCGTCGACGACGCCCACCGACACGGCGAGATCCTCTACGCCGTCCCCGGGTCACCGCTCGTTCTCGAACGAACCGTCCGTGCTCTGCGAGCAACCGCTGTCGAACTCGACATCCGACCGGCCATGTCGTTCCTCGACGTCGCCTGGGCCCGGCTCGGCATCGACCCGGTCGAAGCCGGCGTCCGCCTCGTCGACGGCCACCGATTCGCCAGCTCGCTCGCCGGCCACTCCGGTGCCCTGCTCGTGGCCCACACACACGCCAACTGGGTCCTGTCCGACATCAAGCTCTCGATCGACCATCCCGACATCGACGACACGCCCGTGATCCTCCTCCGCGCACTCGGCACGCCGGACGAGCAGATCGTCACGACGACCTGGGCCGACATGGACCGAGCCGTCGATGCCGATCACCTCACGTCGCTGTTCGTGCCCGACCTGGCCGCGTCTCCGGCCGACGGGTACGTCCGCTTCCACCAACTCGCCCGGACGCTGCGAGAACAGTGCCCGTGGGACGTCGAGCAAACGCACCGTTCGCTCGTCCCCTACCTCATCGAGGAGACGTACGAAGTCGTCGATGCCATCGCGGCGCTCGACCCGGACGACCCCGCCACCGACGAACACCTCATCGAGGAACTCGGTGACCTCCTCTACCAGATCGAGTTCCACGCCACGATCGCGGAGCAGGAGGGCCGCTTCTCGATCACCGACGTGACCACCGGGATCCACGACAAACTCGTCCGCCGTCACCCCCACGTCTTCGGCGACACCGTCGTGGCCGGTACCGGCGAGGTGCTCGACAACTGGGAGGCGATCAAGCGCGCCGAGAAGGGCCGGACGTCGGTGTTCGAGGGCATCGCCGGCTCCCTGCCCGCCCTCTCGTACGCGCATCAGGTCCAGCGCAAGGCCGCCAAGGTCGGCTTCGACTGGCCCGACGTCGAGGGGGCGCTCCCGAAGATCGCCGAGGAGGCCGACGAGATCCGAGCCGCGATCCGAGCCGCCGATGACGGTGGCGACCCCGATGCCATCACCGACGAACTGGGTGACCTGCTGTTCGCAGTGGTGAACGTCGCCCGACACCTCGGCGTCGAACCCGAGGCCGCACTCCGCCAGGCGACCGGAAAGTTCCGTCATCGCTTCGAACAGGTCGAGACGCTGGCCCGGGCCCGAGGGCTCGATCTCCACGCCGCCGACCTGTCCGTGCTCGACGCGCTCTGGGACGAGGTCAAGGCCCGGAGCTGACGAGAGTTCGCCGCGCCCTGCGTCCGACGGGCGTCAGGCCCGTTCGGCCTCGCGCTGAGCGATCATTCGTCGGGTGGTCGCCCGCTCGACCGACCGGGTCGACTCGACCACTGCGAGCACTCCGATGAGTTGGACCACCGCTCCGCCCGTGGCCCGCAGGGCCAACGACCCCCATCCCGGTGCGGACCCGGTCGTCGGGAACTCGGCCGGGAACTCGACCGTCGACAGCACCGAATCGACATCGACCAGGATCAGGTATCCCACGGCGGCGGCGAACGCCAACCGAAGCGCGCTCCGTCGAGCGAAGACGACCACCGACACCCGTTCGAGCACCAACCAGGGCAGGACGAGGAACACGACCTGCAACAAGAACCCTGCGTACCGTCCGCCGTCACCCGTCGAGCGAGCGATCACCTCGTCGCCGACCAGCCAGACCCCGAGGACGGCCAGCAGCAGCGACGCCGCGCTCCCCCACGGGTTCCGACGAGCACCGGTCACCCGACGGATGTTGTAGGTGGCACTCGCCATCCACAGCGCACCGATCCCGAGTGCGACGTACGCGACCCAGCGCTCGATCGATCGGACGAGGTCGAACGCGTCACTCGCCGACTCGAACTGCTGCGAGAGGAGGCCCGACGAGCGAGCCTGCTGCCACACCAGCAGCAACACCGTCGCACCGGCGAAGGCCACCACGAACCCGCCGACCAGCACCCACTGCAGGGCCTGGCGCAACGACGCCGTCCCCGGCAGCGGTCGGCGGGTCTCCTCGATCGGTTCCCCGTCGAGTCGGCCGATGGCGCGATCGCGCCACCGGTCGGCGGCGGTCGGCATCTGCAGCGGCACATCCGGAAGCGTGGGACCAGCGGCATCGGGCCCATCGCCGCCGAGGGCCGGAGCATCACCCGCGAGGCGTGGTATCTCCGGATCGACGACCGGAGCCTCGACCCCACCGCCCGAGAGCACGGGATCGACGACCGGAGCCTCGACCCCACCGCCCGACAACACCGGATCGACCACCGCATCGACCACCGGAGTCTCGGCACCACCGCCCGAGAGCACCGGAACGACCGGCACCGCCAATCCGGCATCGACGGCGTCGACGACCGAGGTCCCGACCTCGGGGACTCCGACCACCCCCGCCGTCTCCTGTGCCGCGGTCTCCGGTGCCGTCGTGCTCTTTCCCGCGGGGTCGTCCGCCGACCCGACGTCAACCGGGTCGACATCTCCGGCGGCCCCGTCATCGACCCCACTGCTGCCGTCGGCCACCTCGGCGTCGGCAACGTCGTCGGTCGTCTCCACGCCTACCGCATCCGCGACGCCCTCGCGCTCCGAATCGGGCTCGACCGGCGGCGTCGCACCGGCTTCCAAGAACCGTCCCAGGGTCTCCTGCAATCCGCTCCCCAGGTCGAGCAGCGACGAATCGATCGCCCTGCCCCGAGCCGGCGTTGCGTCCTCACCCGACTCCCCGTCACCGACAGGGCGCCCGGCTTCCAACGAGTCGAGCACGTCCCGGAGACGCCCACGCGACGACGCCCCACCACCGGTCGTCGACGCCACACCGGAACTCGCGGTCGATCCGATCGCCTGGTCGAGCGCCGAGCGCAACTCCGAAGAGTCGGAGCGCCCGACCGACTCCTGACGCTGCGGCGCTCGCTGCCGACGAATCATCGCCGGCACCGTCAGGGCTCCGGCGACGGCCACCACGAGCAGCACCACGATGACGACGATGGCGGTCATCCGACCGACGGTAGCCGACACCGGACCATCACGGCAGGAGGGTTGCGGCAGGCGGGCCACCACGACACGAGCACGTCGAAGGGCCGCTCACGGAACCGGTGCCGTCATCCGCCTCGCACGGTCGATCGGACCCGATCGACGGATCGACACGCAGCGACGATCGGCGTCACCCGGCCGCCACACTGGACCCGTGCGAGTCCATGTCGCCCATCCGGCCGAACACGGCATGATCGCCACCCTGCCGTTCACCCGGCCCCTCGAGACCTGGCAGAGCCCGACCGTCCACGAAGTGCTCGGACTCCACCGACACATCGTCAAACTCGTCGAGTTCGGCGACGCCAGCTACGTGGTCAAGGAGCTTCCGGACCACCTCGCCCTGCGCGAGTACCGGCTGCTCCGCGAACTCGACGAACTCGGACTCCCGACCGTCGACGTGGTCGGCGTCGTCACCGAGCGGCGACTCGACGGCGCACCGATCGACGGCATGCTCGTCACCCGGCACCTGGACTACTCCCTGCCCTACCGATCGCTCCTCGTCGGACGCGGCCTCCAGATCCCCTACCTCGGCGACCGCTTGCTCGACGCGCTCGTCGTGCTCCTGGTGCGCCTCCACCTGATCGGCTTCTTCTGGGGCGACTGCTCGCTGTCGAACACCCTGTTCCGCCGCGATGCCGGAGCACTCCAGGCGTACGTGATCGACGTCGAGACCGCCGAACGGCACGCCCGGCTCACCGACGGCCAGCGCGAACTCGACCTGATGATCGCCACCGACAACGTCGCAGGCGGTCTCCTCGACCTCCAGGCCGCCGACCGACTCGCCACCGGGATCGACCCGATCGAGGTCGCCCTCGCGATCGGCGATCGGTACCGGACACTGTGGGCCGAGCTGACCACTCCGGCAGCCGTCGACCAACACGGGTTCGTCGCACCGCTCCGCCAACGACTCGAACGGCTCCACCAACTCGGCTTCGACGTCGACGAGATCGAACTGGTCACCACTCCCGACGGGTCGACCATCCAGTACATCCCCAAGGTGGTCGAGCACGGTCACCACGCCGACCAACTCGCCCGCCTCACCGGTCTCCGCGCCGGCGAGAACCAGGCAAGACGGATGCTCCAGGACATCCGTGAGCACGCCGCCCT
Organism: Ilumatobacteraceae bacterium; assembly: GCA_049458915.1. Classification (GTDB taxonomy): domain Bacteria; phylum Actinomycetota; class Acidimicrobiia; order Acidimicrobiales; family Ilumatobacteraceae; genus Ilumatobacter. Next base: position 9,449 of record JBMUCX010000069.1, on the reverse strand, counting down.
GCTCAACAGTCGCTCCGACCGACCCGTCCCGTTCAACGTCGCGGCCGTTCGATGGCTCGACCGGGTGTTCGAACCGGTGATGGCCGCGATCCCCGCCGAGCTCCTCGACCGCCTCGAACCAGCCGAGATCTTCCATCAACTCCTCGAGCACCGGTGGTACCGGGCCGAGGAGACCGGACACTCGCTCGAGTTGCTCGACGTGCTCGACGACTATCTCCGCCTCCTGGCCGACGCCCCCGCCGAGCGTCGCCAACTGGACGGCCCGGACCGACCGGGCGACGACCACCAGCCGGTACCTTGAGGCCCCGTATGAGCGAGATCATCCACGTCGTCGGCCGCGAGATCCTCGACTCCCGCGGCAACCCCACCGTCGAGGTCGAGGTCGAACTCGACTCCGGCGCCCGAGGACGCGCCGCCGTTCCGAGCGGCGCCTCGACCGGCGAGCACGAGGCCGTCGAACTCCGCGACGGCGGCGAGCGATACGCCGGCAAAGGCGTCCTCGGCGCCGTCGGCCACGTGAACGGCGACATCGCCGCCCTGCTCACCGGACGGGACGCGCTCGACCAACGCGACGTCGACCGGGCGCTGCTCGACCTCGACGACACCGAGAACAAGGCGCGCCTCGGCGCGAACGCGATCCTCGGGACGAGCCTGGCCGTCGCCCGCGCAGCCGCCGACGAACTCGACGTCCCGCTCTACCGCTACGTCGGCGGTACCAATGCCCACGTCCTGCCCGTCCCGATGATGAACGTCCTGAACGGCGGAGCGCACGCCGACAACTCGGTCGACTTCCAGGAGTTCATGATCATGCCCGTCGGCGCTCCCTCGTTCAGCGAAGCGCTGCGCTGGGGTACCCAGACGTACCACGTGCTCAAGCGCGTCCTCCACGACCAGGGCCTCTCCACGGCGATCGGCGACGAAGGCGGCTTCGCACCCGACCTGGCGTCCAACGAGGATGCGATCACCCTCCTGCTCCGTGCGATCGAGGCCGCCGGATTCACCCCCGGCGACGACATCGCCATCGCACTCGACCCGGCCGTGAGCGAGTTGTACCGAGACGGCGCCTACCACCTCGAAGGCGAAGGCAAGGTGCTCTCGTCGGAGGACCTCACCGCCTACTGGACCCGCATCGTCGACACCTACCCGGTGGTCTCGATCGAGGACGGCATGCAGGAGAACGACTGGGACGGGTGGGCGATGCTCACCGCCGCCGTCGGCGACCGCTGCCAACTCGTCGGCGACGACCTGTTCGTCACCAACAGCCGGCGACTCCGCACGGGCATCGACCAGTCGGTCGCGAACTCGATCCTCGTGAAGGTCAACCAGATCGGCTCCCTCACCGAGACCCTCGACACCGTCGGACTCGCCACGCGCCACGGGTACACGGCGGTCATGTCGCACCGGTCCGGTGAGACCGAGGACACGACGATCGCCGACCTCGCCGTGGCCACGAACTGCGGACAGATCAAGACCGGTGCCCCCGCCCGATCCGATCGGGTCGCCAAGTACAACCAGCTGTTGCGCATCGAAACCGAGTTGGGCGAGCAGGCCGCCTTCCACGGCCGCTCCGCACTCGCACCGCGCTGAGTTCCACCCGATGACGGCGACCACGACGTCGGGCCTGCCACACTGATCCGATGGGCACCGGCCGATCCTCGACACGTCGAGCCGGTCGACGGAGCGCCGTCCGACGTCCGTCGACTCCACCAGCAGCGGCCGAACGAGGCCGGTCGAGGCTCGGCGACGTCACCCGCCCGATCGCGATCGATCGTCGGCTCGCCCGCGGACGGCGGAGCACACTCGTCCTCACCCTCCTCGGTGCGGCGACCGTGCTCGCCCTCACGGCCTCGCTGTTCGTGATCCCGCTCCGCGACTACTACGACCAGGACGACCAGATCGAGCGCCGCAACGAACAGTTGGCCGAGATCTCGGCCGTGGTGGCCGACCTCCGCAGCGAAGTCGAGCGGCTCCGGACCGATGACGGCGTCCGTGAAGCCGCCCGGGCCGAACTCGGGTTCGTGCAGGCCGGCGAACAGCGTCTCACCGTGATCGATCCGTCGATCGTCCCGACCGATCTCCCCGAGGGCTGGCCGTACGACCTGGTCGAGAACATCGTCGACCTGCGCCGCGCACCCGCACCCTGAGCTCGTCGTCCACCGTCGCACCCTCGGCGAACGAGCACCCGACGTCGGTAGCGTGCCGCCCATGACCGGCAGCATCCTGGGCGAGCGAGTCGTCCGCAAGGAAGACCCCAAGTTCCTCACCAGCGGCGGGGTGTACCTCGCCGACCTCCACGACGATCGTCTCGCCGGGGCGGCCTACGTCGTGTTCGCACGGTCACAGGTGGCCCACGGCACGATCCTGTCGATCGAGACGGACGATGCTCGCCGGATGCCCGGGGTGCTCGCCGTGCACACCGCCGACTCGCTCTCGCTGCCGCCCGAACCGTCGCCGTTCAACCCGGCCGTGACCCGGACCCTGCTCGCCTCGGGCACCGTCCGCTGGGTCGGCGAACCGATCGCCGCCGTCGTCGCCGACACCTTCGAACACGCCGTCGACGCCGCCCAGGCGATCTGGGCCGACATCGACCCGCTCCCGGCGCTCATCGACCTCGAGACCGCCCGGGCGAGCGACGTCCACATCTACCCAGATGCCGGCAGCAACACGATCTTCGACTCGACGTTCATGGGCCGCCCCGCCGTCACCGGCGACGAGTTCTTCGCCGACTGCGAGGTCGTCGTCCGCGAAACGGTCATGAACCAGCGCGTCGCACCCTGCCCGCTCGAACCCCGCGGTGCGGCCGCGACCTGGATCGACGGTCGGCTCCACGTCTGGATCTCCACCCAGCACGCCCAGGGCGCGATCGACGCGATCGCCCGGGTCTCAGGCGTCGACACCGCCCAGGTCCGCATCCTCACGCCCGACGTCGGCGGTGGCTTCGGTGCCAAGATCGGCTGCTACTCCGAGGAACTGCTGATGGGGGTCCTCGCACGTGACGTCGGGCGACCCGTGGTGTTCCTCGAAACCCGCAGCGAGTCGATGGTCGCTCTCGGCCACGGTCGGGCCCAACTGCAGAAGATCTCCGTCGGTGGCCGCCGAGACGGCACCGTCACCCACCTCCGCCTCGACCTGATCCAGGACTGCGGCGGATTCGGCGAGATCGGCACCGTGCTCGGTGCAGCGATGACCTGCAGCATGGCGACCGCCGTCTACGACATCCCCAACGTCGAAGCCCAGTGCGTCTCGGTCGTGACCAACACCACCCCGATCGTCGCCTACCGCGGCGCCGGCCGACCCGAGGCGACGGCCGCCGCAGAGCGGGCGATGGACCTGTTCGCCCTCGAACTCGGCCTCGACCCGGTCGACGTCCGACGCCGGAACCTGCTCGCCGATTTCGACACGCCCCACACGACCCCGGCCGGACAGACCTACGACTGCGGTCGGTACGGCGAGAGCCTCGATCGTGCGTTGGCGGCCGCCGACTACCCCGCACTCCGTGCCGAGCAGGCCCGCCGCCGAGCGGCCGGCGAGACCCGACAGCTGGGCATCGGCGTGTGCGTCTACGTCGAGATCACCGGCGGTGTCGGCAACCTGAGCGAGGACGCCAAGATCGAGATCCATCCCGACGGCAGCGGCACGATCTACACCGGCACCTCCCCGCACGGCCAGGGCCACGAGACCGCGTGGGCGATGATCGCCAGCGCCCGGACCGGTATCGACATGGACCGCTTCACCCTCGTGTGGGGCGACACCGACCTCACCCCGGTCGGACTCGGCACGATGGGCAGCCGCTCGCTCCAACAGGGTGGTGCCGCCGTCCACGACGCAGCGGTCGGACTCGTCGAGAAGGCGAAAGGCATCGCCGCCCGCCTCCTCGAAGCCGACGTCGCCGACATCGAACTCGACACCACCTCGGGCTCGTTCCACGTCGCCGGCACTCCGGCCATCACCGCCTCCTGGAACGAGGTCGCCGCAGCCGCGTCACCCGACGAACTCGTCGAACACCAAACCTTCAAGGCGTCGATGCCGACCTTCCCGTTCGGCGCCCACGTCGCCGTCGTCGAGGTCGACACCGACACGGGCGAGGTCACGCACCTGCGACACATCGCCTGTGACGACGCCGGCACGATCCTCAACCCGCTGCTGATCACGGGTCAGGTCCACGGCGGCGTCGCCCAGGGAGCCGCACAGGCACTCTGGGAGGAGGTCCGGTACGACGCCGACGGCAACCCGATCACCTCGAACCTCGCCGACTACTCGATGATCTCGATGGACCTGCTCCCGATGATCGAACGGATCCCGATGGAGACCCCGACGCCGATCAACCCGCTCGGCGCCAAGGGCATCGGCGAGTCGGGCACGATCGGCGCCACCCCGGCCGTCCACTCGGCGGTGGTCGACGCCGTCAGTCACCTCGGCGTCCGCCACATCGACATGCCGTGCACCTCCGAGAAGGTCTGGCGGGCGATCAACTCGTGACTCCGGCCGGGCAGACCGGCGACCGACCGGGTCGCTGGATCACCCACGGCGACTCGGTCATCTACGACTCGCCGTGGGTCCGACTCGTCACGACCGATGTCGTCCTCCCCGACGGCACCCGAATCGACCACCACGTCGTCCGGCTCCCGCAGCCGGCCGCGGGCACCCTCCTGCTCGACGAGGGTCGACTCCTGCTGCTCCACCGACACCGGTTCATCACCGACACGTGGGGCTGGGAGATCCCCGCCGGTCGGGTCGACCCCGGTGAGACGCCCGCCGACGCCGCCGTTCGCGAAGCCGAGGAGGAGTCGGGGTGGCGACCGCGCACCGTCGACCACCTCTTCACGTTCCATCCGGCGAACGGGATCCTCGACCAGTCGTTCCACATCTTCGTGAGTCGGGACGCCGAGCGGATCGGAGCGCCGACCGACCCGAACGAGGCGGAACGGATCGAGTGGTTCGAAGCCGAGGACGTCCGTGACATGTTCCTCGGCGGAGCGATCACCGACGGTCTCACCGTCGGAGCGATCGGGCACGCCCTCGCCGCCAACGTGCTCTGACACGCCTCACACGGCACATCCGTGGGCAGACTGGAATCGATGACCACTCCTCCCATCGTCGCCGAAGGCCTGCAACGACACTTCGGGACCGGCGACCAACTCGTCCGAGCGGTCGACGGTGTCGACCTGCAGATCCAAGCCGGTGAGATCGTCGGGTTCCTCGGCCCGAACGGTGCCGGCAAGTCGACCACCGTCCGCATGCTCACCACGCTGCTCCGGCCGACCGGCGGCAGCGCACAGGTCGCCGGCTTCGACATCGTGCGCGAAGCCGACCAGGTCCGCCGCAACATCGGCGTCGCCCTCCAGGACGCCGCCATCGACCCGTTGATGACCGGCCGTGAACTCCTGCTCCTCCAGGCCGTGCTCTACGGCATCCCCAAAGCCCAGCACCAGAGCAAGGCCGGTGAACTCCTCGAGCGGGTCGGGCTCTCGGCAGCGGGCGATCGCCGGGTCGGCACCTACTCGGGCGGCATGCGTCGTCGCCTCGACCTCGCCCTGTCGCTGATCCACGAACCGAGCGTGCTGTTCCTCGACGAACCCACCACCGGACTCGACCCGATGAGCCGCATCGCCCTCTGGGAAGAGATCCGCCGACTCAACGACGACGGCACCACGGTGCTGCTCACGACGCAGTACCTCGAGGAAGCCGACCAACTCGCCGAACGGATCCTGATCATCGACCACGGCCGGATCGTCCGGAAGGGCCGGCCGGCCGAACTCAAGGCCGAGGTCGGGTGCCCCACCCTGTTCGTCGACGTCGACCGTGACCGCATCACCGACGCCACCGGCGTGCTCGGTGAGTTCGGCCAACTGCGGCCGAGCCCGGAAGGAACACTCGGCGTCGGCCTCGAACGCGGCGCCGGAGAGGTCTCCCAGGTGATCCGCCGACTCGACGACGCCGGGATCACGGTGCACCACCTCGAACTCCGCGAGCCGAGCCTCGACGACGTGTTCGCCGAAGCGACCGGCCACCGACTCGAAGGTGACGCCGGTACGGCATCGGACGACAGCGCCCCGGCACGCCCGGGTCGGCGAGGTCGCCGATGACCACGGTCGACACCGCCCGCACCTCGGCGATCGCCCAGACGGCCGCCATGTCCCGACGATCGATCCTCGCGATCGTCCGCCAGCCGAGCATCGTCGTCCCGTCGCTCATCTTCCCGCTCTTCTTCGTCGCCCTCGGGACGGCGTCGTTCGGCCAGGCGATCGACATCCCCGGCTTTCCCGAGGTCGACTCGTTCCTCGACTTCGCCCTCGCCGGTGCCATCGTCCAGGGCATCCTGTTCGGGTCGACCGTCAGCGCCACGGCGCTCGCCACCGACATCGAGAACGGCTTCTTCGACCGACTCCTCGCCGCACCGAGCTCGCGCACCGGAATCCTGGTCGGGCGGCTCGGCGGAGCGATGGTCTTCGGCGGGGCGCAAACCGCCCTGTTCATCGCCCTGCTGCTGCCGTTCGGTCTGAGCGTGAAGTCCGGCCCGGTCGGCGTGATCGTCATGCTGATCGGTGGGGTGCTCGTCGCACTCGCGATCGGTGGCCTGATGGCGGCGCTCGCCATCAAGACCGGATCGAGCGAAGCCGTGCAAGGCTCCTTCCCACTCGTGTTCGTCCTGCTGTTCTTCTCGTCCACGTTCTTCCCCCGCGAGACGATGGAAGGCTTCTACCGGGTGATCGCCGACGTGAATCCGCTGTCGTTCCTCGCCGAAGGCTTCCGGACGCTCACCATCGAGTCGCTGACGGCGTCCGCCGTCGCCGAGGTCCTCCTCATCCCGGCGGTCGGCGCCGTCGCCACCCTGGCCCTGTCGCTCCGAACCCTCCGCAACCGATTGGCCGCCTCATGAGCACCCCCACCGCTGCAGCCAGCGCCGCCAGCATCGCCGCCACCTCCGGCCACACCGACCTCGGGAGTCCCAGCGTCGGCATCGCCAAGCGCAGCCTGCGGAACATCAAGCGCGTCCCGTCGGCCTTCCTCCCCGCCCTCCTGATGCCCGTGTTCCAGGTCGTGTCGTTCACCGGCACCTATCGGGGCGTCACCGACGTACCCGGCTTCCCCACCGACCGATCGGCCAACTGGTTCCTGCCGCTCGCGATCGTGATGGGCTGCTCGTTCGCCGGGATGGGACTCGGGTTCGCCACCATCCGCGACCTCGAGTCCGGCTTCTACGACCGACTCCGACTCACCCCGGTGCCCCGGCGGGCACTGCTGCTCGGCGGCCTCGGATCGGCACTCGCGCGGGCGTCCCTCGCGATCGTCGTCGTGACCGCGGTCGGCCTCGCACTCGGAGCCCGCTTCACCGGCGGTGTCGTCGGCGTCGTGACGCTGGTCGTGGCCGGTATCGGCATCGCTGCCGTCGGCACCTTCTGGGCGCTCGGACTCGTGTACCGACTCCGCGACATGCGCGCCGCTGCGCTGATGCAACTCACCCTCTTCCTCGGACTGTTCCTCACCGAAGCCCAAGCGCCGATCTCGATCATGTCGGGGTGGTTACCCACCGTCGCTCGCATCAATCCGCTCAACCATGTGCTCCGACTCGCCCGCGTCGGCTTCGTCGCCGAACCGACGTGGTCCGACACCTGGCCCGGACTCGTCGCGCTGACGGTGATGATCGTGCTCGGCGGATGGTTCGCACGCCGCGGACTCGCCCGACTCGACGACTGACGCGCCGTCGACCGAACCGTCACGCACGGGAGCGGGCCGTGACCGACCTCGGCCACTAGCGTGACCGCCCGTGAGGACGACGATCGGACGGCTGCGCGTGGCGGTGGGCATGGTGCTCACCGTGTTCGCCGTCGGCACGGTCGGCTACGTGCTCCTCGGGCTCTCACCGATCGACGCCGTGTACATGACGGTGATCACGATCACCACCGTCGGCTACCGCGAGATCATCGGTGACGACCCGACCAGCGTCGAGAAGCTCTTCACGATGGCCATCATCGTGACCGGGGTGAGCACCGTGCTGTACACCTTCACCCTGGGCGTGCAGGTCGTCGTCGAGGGTCAGCTCCGGGAATTCGTCGGGAGGCGCAGGATGGACAAACAGATCGCCGGGATGCGCGGCCACGTCATCGTGTGCGGACTCGGCCGTGTCGGACGGGCGGTCGTCGACGACCTCGAACGGACGGGCAAGCAGGTCGTCGTCATCGACATCGACGACGACCGGGTCCGGCCCCGAAGTTCACCGCCCCTCGTCGGCGCCGCGACACTCGACGCCACTCTGCGCGCCGCCCGCATCGAACACGCCGACGCCCTCGTCGCCGCACTGGAGGGGGACGCCGAGAACCTCTTCGTGACCCTGTCGAGTCGGGCGATCCGCGACGACCTGTTCATCGTCGCCCGGGCCCGCCAAGAAGAGAGCGTCGCCAAGCTCCAACGGGCCGGCGCCGACCGAGTGGTCAATCCCCAGGAACTCGGGGCCGCACGCATGGCCTCGTTCGTCGCCCGGCCGCACGTCGCCGAGTTCGTCGACGTGGTCATGCACGAACGGTCGCTCGAGATCCGGATGCAGGAGCTCGCGATCGACGAACGGTCACCACTCGACGGCGTATCGGTCCGCGACGCCGACCTGCGCCAGCGCGCCGGCGTCCTCGTCCTGGCGATCCGGCGGAGCGACGGGACGTTCATGGTGAACCCCGACCCGGACACCGTCCTGTCCGCCGGCCAGGTCGTCATCGCGGTCGGCACCGACGACGATCTGTCCCGATTCGAGGCGGTGGCCCGATGACCCGCACCCACGTCCTGCTCGACCTCGACGGGACCCTGTCCGACAGCGAACCGGGGATCCTCCGCTCGCTCCAGTGGGCGTTCGACCTCGAGGGGTTCCCGATCCCGAGCGAAGAGGCCGTCCGTTCGGTCATCGGCCCTCCGTTCGAGATCGGACTCCCGGCGATCGGCATTCCCGACGACGCCCTCGAGCGGGTGATCGACCGGTACCGCGAGCGGTACACGACGATCGGCGCCTACGAGAACACCCTGTATCCCGGCATCCTCGAGATGCTCGACGCCCTCGCCGACCTCGGCCTGTCGCTCTCGGTCGCCACGGCGAAACCCGAGCAGACCGCCCATCCGATCCTCGACCACTTCGGGATCACCGATCGGTTCGACGTCCGGGCCGGCGCCACGCTCACCCCGGAACGCAGGACCAAGGCCGAGGTCATCGACCACGCCCTCCGCGAACTCGGGATCCACGCCGACCCCGACCTCGCCGACCACGTGATCATGGTCGGCGACCGCGACCACGACGTGCTCGGGGCGATGCACCACGGGATCGCCTGCATCGGCGTCACGTGGGGCTACGGCTCGGTCGACGAACTCCTCGGTTCGGGAGCGGTCGCCCTCGCCGAGTCCCCCGACGATGTTGTCGGCCTCGTCGGTCGGACGTACCGTTCGGTCTCGTCATGACGACATCGACC
>JBMUCX010000068.1:0-14566 GCA_049458915.1 Ilumatobacteraceae bacterium | reverse complement strand
GGGGGGGGGGGGGCCCACCGGCGTGTTCAGGCCTCGTCGACCTCGGCCACGAAGTCGATCAGTCGCTCGACGGCTCCGACCAACTCGGATTCGAGGTCGGCGTAGGAGCGCACGGCGTTGCGCAGCCGGGGCCAGAACCCGTCGAGCGGCACACCGATCGCCTCGCAGAGGCCTTCTTTCCAGGGGCGTCCCTTCGGCACGTCCGGCCATGCCGACAATCCGACGGTGCGAGGGCGGACCCCCGCCCACACGTCGACGAACGGATGCCCGGTGACCATCACGTGCCGATCGGTGACGGTCGCCGCGATCCGCGACTCCTTGGAGCCGGGTACGAGGTGATCGAGCAGTACGCCGAGGCGCTGCCCCGGACCGGGACCGAAGTCCGCCACTGCGGCAACGAGATCGTCCGCGCCGTGCAGCGGTTCCACGACGATGCCGAGGTCCCGGAGGTCGTCACCCCACACGTGTTCGACCAGTTCGGCATCGTGGCGACCCTCGACCCAGATCCGACTGGATCGAGCGACCCTCGCCCCGGCCGACCGGTCGGCCGCGAACGAACCCGACGCCGTGACGGACCTGTTCGCGGACCGTTGCTGCACCGGCCGAACGAGGGTGACCGGCTTCCCGTCGACCAGGAACCCACCGGACTTCCAGGTGAAGTGCCGGAGGTGCTGTCGTCGATCGCGCAGCGTCACCGCCTCGTGGTTCCAACGGACGACGTCGCCGACGAACCCACTCGCCCGGTCCTCGACGACCAGACCCATGGCGACCTCCACGGTCGGATGCTCCACCGGCCGCCGAGCGGCAGCGAACTCGTCCAGGATGTCTCGCTCGTACCGCATCGCCCGTCGAGTGTGGCACGGGAACCGGACCGGGTCGCGGAACGTCGAACCCGCATGCCACGCATCGCACACACCAGCGCCCACGCCGCTCGGCGGGCAGTCGCCGCCTGCCTCGTCGCCGTCACCGCCCTCGCTGCGTGCAGTGGCGACGACGACAACGCCAGCTACGAATCGGCGGCGATCGAGGAGCCGGCAGCAGCGGAACCGGCCGAGTACGCGGCCGACACCGACGCGGCATACCGAGTGGGCGATGGAGGTGACGACGCTTCGACGGCGATCGACCTCGGCACCATCGGCCGTGACGTCATCATCGAGATGAACGTGACCCTGGCGAGCGACGACATCGCCCGGTCGGTCGCAGCGATCGCCGCTCGGGCGTCGACACTCGGCGGTGGGGTCGCCTCGTCGCAGGTCGACTACGGCGACCCGACCGATGACGGGTCGGACCCCGAGGGCTACCGGGGCTACGCCGTTCTCGTCGTCAAGGTGCCGCCGGAGCGGATCGACGACCTGCTCGCCGGATTGGAGCAGACCGGGACGATCCGGTCGATCAACCAGTCGGCACTCGACGTGACCGAGCAACTCGTCGATCTCGACGTGCGTATCGAGAACGCCCGCGAGAGCGTGGCCAACGTCCGGTCCTTCATGGATCGCGCCGAGGACCTCGGAGAACTCGTCTCCCTGGAAGCCGAACTGACCCGACGACAGACCGAACTCGAACGACTCGAGGCGCAGCAGCGGAACCTGTCCGAACGGGTGGCGCTGTCGACGGTGACCGTCGAGATCGTGCCGACGTCGAGCCTGCCCGAGCCCGACGACGACGGCGACTCCATCGCGGACGCCTTCGCTCGGGGTATCGACGCCTTCGCCGAGTTCGTCCGCGTGGTCGTGCTGGTGCTCGCCGTCATCTTCCCGTTCCTCGTCGTCCTCGCGATCGCCGTCACCGTCGCCGTCGTCGTTCGTCGCCGGCGTCGGGTCACGACGAGCGGGACCGCCGGCACCAGCCCGCACGAGTGAGCACCCAGTCAGCGGAGGTGCCGTCGGGGAAGGCGAATCCGGCGCGCAGCCCGGTGTGGGCGACGACCGATGGCACGGCGAGCGGTCCGAGGTGCTCTCCCCACCTGCGCCACCGGTGCGCGGGCCAGCCGTCGAGATCGAGATTCGGACGGTCGAGCAACTCGACGAGTCCATGGGCCACACCCGTCTGCTCGAAACCCGACCCGTCACCCAGCGGCATCGGCGCTCCGGTCGCGTACCACTCGACGTCCGATGCGATCGGGGTCGGGGTGCCGTAGGCCCGCCCGAACGCCTCTGCCGGGTCGTCGAGTGCCACCGCGTGGCCCTCGTTCCCGATCGTCCACTGGCGGAGCGGCTCGACGCAGTGGTGCTCGGCCCACATCTCGGGCGCCTTGACGATGAACGGGTCGGAGCGGAGCTTGACCTCCCACTCGGTGAGGTGGAGCATCGGCCGGCCGCGCTCGACGAGTGCGAACCAGTACCACGCCCGAGTACCGGTGATGCGATGGCCCGACACGAGGCCGACGGAGGCATCGACCGACCACGTCGCGAAGACCCACTCGTCGTCGGGAGTCCCGCGGTGCGGTCGCTCGTCGGTGGCTCCGGGCGTCACGACCGGGCACACTATGGCCGTCATGGACGCCGACCACGAGCAGACATCAGCGACCGTCCGCTACCTCAGCCTCGCCTGGCTCCGCGAGCTGTCGCGCGAGGTCGAGGAGCATCCCGTGCTCGCCGACCTCGCCGCCGAACACTCGATCGCCGTCACGCAGGTGGTCACCGACGGACCGGAAGGCGACGTGACCTACCACCTCGTCGTGGGTGACGGCCGGGCGAGCTTCGGTGCCGGGCCGGCCGACGGCGAGGACGTCCGGATGCGCCAGTCGTGGCCGACCGCCGTGGCCGTGGCGACGGGCGCACTGAACGCCCAGGAGGCGTTCATCACCGGTCGCATCCTGCTGGTCGGCGACCGACAGAAGCTGATGGCCGCACAGCCGGTCTTCGCAGCGCTCGACCAGGTCTTCGCAGCGGTCCGTGAGCACACCAGCTACGAGTGACGACGGCGTACAGTCGTTTCCATGCGTGTCGGCATCCTGACCCGGGAGTATCCACCCGAGGTCTACGGTGGCGCCGGCGTCCACGTCGACTTCCTCGTCCGAGAACTGAGGGCGATGGTCGACGTCGAGGTGCACTGCATGGGCGCTCCACGACCAGGAGCGATCGCGCATTCCGAGCACGAACCGTTCCTCGCCGACGCCAACGCCGCCTTGCGGACGCTCGCTGCCGACCTCGCCATGGCCAACGCCACTGCCGACTGCGACCTCGTCCACTCGCACACCTGGTACGCCAACATGGGTGGCCACCTGGCGAAGTTGCTCCATGACGTCCCACACGTCGTCACCTCTCACTCGCTCGAGCCGCACCGTCCCTGGAAGGCCGAGCAGCTCGGCGGCGGGTACCGGGTCTCGTCGTGGGCGGAGCGGACCGCGTACGAATCCGCCGACGCCGTGATCGCCGTGAGCCACGGCTCGCGCGCCGATGTGCTCGACGCCTACCCCTCACTCGACGAGTCCAGGATCCACGTCGTCCACAACGGCATCGACACCGACCTGTACGCCCCCGACCCGGACACCTCGGTGCTCGAGCGGCTGGGCCTCGACCTCGAGCGCCCGATCGCCGTGTTCGTCGGCCGGATCACCCGTCAGAAGGGCGTGCCGCACCTGTTGCGCGCAGCGCTCGATTTCGACCCCGACGTCCAGGTCCTGCTCCTCGCCGGAGCGGCCGACACACCCGAGTTGAAGGCCGAGACCGATGCGGCGATCGGAGCCCTCCACGAGCGACGGGACGGCGTGCACGTCGTGTCGGAGATGCTCCCTCGCGACCAGGTCCGCCAGGTCCTCACCCACTCCACCGTCTTCGTCTGTCCGTCGGTCTACGAGCCGCTGGGGATCGTGAACCTCGAGGCGATGGCGTGCGAGACCGCCGTCGTCGCGAGCGATGTCGGTGGGATCCCCGACGTGGTCGTGCCCGGCGAGACCGGCACGCTCGTCCACTACGACCCGGCCGACGAGGTCGCCTTCGAAACCGGGATCACCTCGGCCGTCAACGACATCGTGCGCGACCCTCGGCGGGCGGCAGCGATGGGTGCAGCCGGTCGGCGGCGAGCCGTCGCCGAGTTCGGGTGGGACGTCGCCGCCCGCCGCACCGTGGAGATCTACCGCTCGCTGCTCTGAGCGGTCTCACGCACGACGGGTCACGACGCCCGGGCAGCACCGAGTCGAGCCACCACCGCCGCTCGGACCTGGTCGTCGAAGCCCTGGAGGTGGCGCGCCATCGACGCAGCGCACTCGTCGGGGTCGCCCCTGCGGAAGGCGTCGAGCAGTTCGAGGTGCTCGTCGATCGCATGGCGGGCGTCGTAGAGATCGGCCAGGTACATGTGCCAGACCCGGTCGGACTGGGCGTACAGGGCGTCGAGCGTGTCGGTGAGGAACCGGTTGCCGGCCGCCCGCCAGATGAGTTCGTGGCAGCGCCGGTCGACGTCGAGCAACTCCTCGGCCGACAGATCGGCACGCTGCGACTCGGCGATGGCCTCGGCCATCTCGTCCCACGTGGTCGACGTGCCACGGATCGCAGCCAGGCGAGCGGCGTGGGGTTCCATCACCGCCCTGGTCTCGTAGAGCGACGACAGGTCGTCGACGTCGATCGGCGACACGAACATTCCTCGCCGAGGGACGACGGTCACGAACTGTTCGCGGGCGAGACGCTGGAGGGCCTCGCGGATCGGCGTCCGCCCGAGGCCGAGGCGCTCCTGCAGTTCGTCGTCACGGAGCAGGTCGCCCGGGCCGTACTCGAGTCGGACGATCATGCGACGGACCCGTTCATAGGCGAGTGAACTCTTGGTGGCCCGGAACTCGCCGGAACCGGCGGTGGATCGCGATGGTGATGGGTCGGACGTTGTGATACGTTCATGATATATCACAACGAACCGACGCCGTCGGTCGCTCGTCCCGAAGCACACATCCGGAGCACCACCACATGAGCGAGTTCCCATCCTCCGCCCGAGTCGTCATCATCGGGGCCGGCATCGTCGGCAACTGCCTCGCCGGTCATCTCGCCCGGCTCGGGTGGACCGACATGGTGCTGATCGACAAAGGGCCGCTCCCCAATCCGGGGGGCTCGACCGGCCACGCCTCGAACTTCATCTTCCCCGTCGACCACAACAAGGAGATGGCGCTCCTCGGAGTCCAGTCGGCGAACCAGTACCGCGCCCTCGACCGCAGCGTCGACTCCGGTGGGATCGAGGTCGCCCGGACCGACGAGCGGATGTTCGAACTCCAGCGTCGGATCACCAGCGCCAAAGCATGGGGCGTCGAGGCCAGCCTGCTGACCCCGGCCGAGGTGAAAGAACTCGTCCCGTTCATCAACGACGAGGTCATCAAGGGCGGCTTCTACTGCCCCACCGTGTCCGTGGTCGACTCGCTCGACACCGGCACGCTCTTCCGGAACGAAGCGATCGAGAAGACGGGCATGCAGGTCTTCGCCAACACCGAGGTGCTCGACCTCGAGACCGCCGACGAGCCGGCGACCGGCCTGAAGAAGATCACGGCGGTCGTCACCGACAGGGGTCGGATCGAGGCCGAGTACGTCGTGATCGCCTGCGGCATCTGGTCGAACCGGATCGCCAACATGGCCGGGGCGACGATCCCGCTCGTGCCCGCCGTCCACCAGATGGCCGACGTCGGCCCGATCGACGTGCTCGTCGAGACCAACTCCGAGATCGACTACCCGATCGTCCGCGACATGGACACCTTCTGCTACGAGCGTCAGTCATCGGGCTCGATGGAGGTCGGCTCCTACGCCCACCGTCCGATCCTGCATCACCCCGACTCGATCCCGTCCAACGAGGAGGCGGCCCTCTCCCCCACCGAGATGCCCTTCACACAGGACGACTTCGACCCGCAGATGGAGCAGGCCATCGAACTGATGGACATGCTCGGCGACGCCGAGATCAAGTACGCCATCAACGGCCTGCTCAGCCTCACCCCCGACGCCATGCCGTGTCTCGGCGAGACCGTCGAGGTCCGCAACCTGTGGTCGGCCGCCGCCGTGTGGGTCAAGGAAGGCCCCGGCATGGCCCAGGTCGTCGCCGAGTGGATGACCTACGGCTACCCGCGGGTGATCGACGCCCACGGCGCCGACATCGCCCGCTTCTATCCCGAGGAACGCAACGACGAACACATCTGGGCCCGGGCCAGCGAGCACTTCAACAAGACCTACGGGATCGTGCACCCCGCCGAGCAGTGGGAGACCCGCCGGAACCTGCAGGTGTCGCCGTACTTCTCGCGCCAGCAAGAACTCGGCGCCTTCTTCTTCCAGGCCCGGACCTGGGAGCGGCCGCAGTGGTACACCTCGAACGCCGACCTCGTGGAGCGCTACGCCGTCGCCGACCGCGAGGTCGAGTGGGATCGCCGCTGGTGGAGTCCGATCACGGTCGGTGAGCACCTCAACCTCCGCGAGAACTGCGGCCTGGTCGACCTCTCGGCGTTCCACCTGTTCGACCTCGAGGGACCGGGTGCGGTCGAGTTCGCGGACTTCCTGAGCGTCAACAAGATCGGCCCCGTCGGTCGGGCGACCTACACGCCGTGGCTCACCCCCGACGGCGGCTTCCACTCCGACCTGACCATGCAGCGCCTCGGCGACCAGCACGTCCGGGTCGTCACCGGCGTCTTCGACGGTGGCCGCGACCTGGCGTGGATCCGCAAG
Organism: Ilumatobacteraceae bacterium; assembly: GCA_049458915.1. Classification (GTDB taxonomy): domain Bacteria; phylum Actinomycetota; class Acidimicrobiia; order Acidimicrobiales; family Ilumatobacteraceae; genus Ilumatobacter. Next base: position 7,943 of record JBMUCX010000068.1, on the reverse strand, counting down.
TACATGCCGACCGACGGGTCGGTGACCGTCACCGACCGGACCCGCGACGTCTCGACCCTCGGTCTGTGGGGGCCGAAGGCGCCGGCACTCCTCGCCACGCTCACCGATGCCGACCTGAGCCACGACGGATCCCCGTACGGATCGATCGTCGACGTGACCCTGAACTGCGGTGGCACGCCGGTCGCCGCCAAGTTGTTCCGGATCTCGTACGTCGGCGACACCGGTTGGGAGATCTACGTCGACTGGAACGACGGTCCGGCGCTGTGGGACGCCCTCATGGCCAACGGACGCGAGGCGTACGGACTCCGTCCGACCGGTGGCGGCGTCTACGGCTCGTCGGGTCGGATCGAGAAGGGTTACCGCCTCCAGGGTGCCGAACTCGAGAGCGAGTACAACCCGCTCGAAGCCGGTCTCGCCCGACCGAAGCTCAAGTCGGCCGACTTCATCGGCAAGGAGGCGTACGTCGCCGCCCGCGACCGAGGTGCCCCCGAGGTCCAGATGTGCACGCTCACGGTCGAAGACGACCACGACCGCGAGGGACGGCGACGTTTCCTCCAGGGCGGCAACGAGCCGATCCTCGATGCGAACGGTGACACCATCTTCGACGGCCACGGTCGCGTGTCGCGTGTGACGAGTGCGGCGTTCTGCCCGTCGGTGGGCAAGCAGGTCGTGATGGCCTACCTGCCCGTCGAGCTGTCGGCACCCGGCACCGAACTGTCGGTCATGTACTTCAACGAGGTCTTCCCGGTGAAGGTGGTCGGCACGTCGGGTCCGTTCGACCCCGAGGACTCGCGCCTCAAGGGCTGAGCCGGACCACAGGGAGAACACGAGATGAGAGTGCTGGTCTGTGTCAAGCGGGTGCCCGCACCCGGCTCGAAGATCAACATCACCGCCGACGGTCGAGCCGTCGACGACACCAACCTGGGGCACACGACGAGTCCTCACGAGGAGTGTGCCGTGGAGGCGGCCGCGCAGCTCGTCGAGCAGCACGGCGGTGACGCCACCGTGCTGACCCTCGGCTCGACGGATGCCGAGGAGCAACTCCGCTACGCCGTGAGTGTCGGGATGCACCGTGGCGTCCTCCTGCCGGTCGATGACGGCGAGTGGGACCCGCAGCGAACCGCAGCGGCGCTCACGGCCGCGATCACCGACCTCGAAGCCGCCGATGGCCCGTTCGACCTCGTCCTGTTCGGCAACGAGTCGGCCGACTCCGGTGGCTTCCAAGTCGGGATCCGCGTCGCCCACGCGCTCGGCCGGCCGATGGTCAACGGCGCCAAGGGGCTCCGCGTGCAGGACGGCATCGCCCACGTCGAGCGCGAAGCGACGTCGGGTCGCGAGGCGTACGAGCTGCCGCTCCCGGCCGTGGTCGGTGTCAAGGAGGGGCTGAACCTCCCCCGCTACCCCACGATGAAGGGCCGCCTCGCCTCGAAGAAGGCCGACGTGGCGAGCGTCGTGCCGGTCGCCGAACCCGGCGGTCTGACGATGCATCGACTGGCGTCGCCGCCCGAGCGGACGACCGAGACCATCGTGCTCGGCACGGGACCCGACGCCGCCGCCGCCGTCGTCGACGTGCTCGAAGAACTGGGAGTGCTCTGATGGGATGCGTTCTCGTCCTCGTCGAACACGATCGGGGCACGGTGGCCCCGGCGACGTTCGAAGCGCTCACGGCGGCTCGGGCGCTCGGTGTCCCGGTGCACGCCATCGGCCTCGGCGCTCCCGCCGACGCGCTCGCCCCCGAACTCGGAGCCCACGGCGCCGAGGTCGTGCACCAGGTGCACCACGACCTGCTCGCCGATTACGGGCCGGAGACCTGGGGCGCTGCACTCGCCGCTGCGGTGCGCACGCTCGCACCCTCCGCCGTGCTCGCAGCGGGCACCGACCGCGGCAACGAGGTCCTCGCCCAGGTGGCCGCTCGACTCGATGCGCCGTTCGTGGCGAACTGCGTCGAACTCCGTGGGTCGGCCACGGCGGACCGACTCGAGATGACCAGGGTCCGGTGGGGCGGCTCGCTCCTCGAAGAGGCATCGCTCGTCGCCGACGTCAAGATCCTGTCCGTCGCCCCGCACGCGGTCGAGGCCGTACCGGCCGAGGGCGCCGGCACCCCGGCGACGTTGGTGGTCGAGATCGACCCGGCACTCGCCCGCTCGAACGTCCGGGCGCGAGTGGAACGCGAAGCCGGAGTCACCCTGTCGACCGCACCGGTCGTGGTCGGCGGCGGCCGCGGCGTCGGCTCGGCCGACGGGTTCGCGCCACTCCAGGAACTCGCCCACGAGCTCGGTGGCGTCGTCGGGTGCTCGCGCGCCGTGACGAACAACGGCTGGCGGAACCACACGGACCAGGTCGGCCAGACGGGTACCCGAATCGCCCCCGACGTGTACTTCGCCTGCGGCATCTCCGGCGCCATCCAACACTGGGTCGGAGCGATGGCGAGCAAGCACATCATCGCCGTGAACACGGATCCTCAGGCGAACATGGTGACCCGGGCCGGCTATGCCGTGATCGGCGACCTGCACCAGGTCGTCCCGGCGATCACGGCCGAGATCCGGCGACGCAGGGCGAGCTGAACCGGGCCGGCCGGTCGATCCGAGCGACCGGCCCGCTCCCGTTGATCGTGCCTCGGACGGGTGTGCTAGAAACTCGCCACCCACGTCGACTCCGACCGACCGAACCGAGGGCCAGGTGACCACGGAATCCGAGCCGCAGACCCGACGATCCAGCCGGACTCGTCGATCCGCCCCCACGATCCCCGAGCAGCGCCCGTTCGCCCAGCCCCGGCTCCACCAGGGTCCCGTCGAACTGCTGTCGCTGGATCAACTCGAGACGATCCACCATGCATCGCTGCGGATCCTCCGGGACCTCGGCATGAAGGTCCTCGACCCCGAGACCCGCACTCTGTTCCAGCGGGCCGGGGCCGTCGTCGACGGCGAGCAGGTGCGGTTCGACCCCGAGATGGTCGACGAACTCCGGGTGACGGCGCCGGCCGAGTTCACGCTCCACTCCTGGGACCCGGCGAGGTCGTTGCAGATCGGCGGGGACCGGCTCTCGTTCGGCACCGTCGCGAGCGCACCGAACGTCGCCGACCTGAAGGGCGGACGTCGCACCGGCAACCGACACGACTTCCAGAACCTGTGCCGCCTCGCGCACATGCTGACGAGCATCCACTTCCTCGGCGGCTACCCGGTCGAACCGGTCGACATCCACCCGTCGGTCCGCCACCTCGTCGCCAGCCACGACATGCTGACGCTCACCGATCGAGCCATCGCCGTGTACTCGCTCGGACGCCAGCGCAACCTCGACGTGATCGAGATGGTCCGGATCGCCCGAGGCATCAGCCCGGAGCAGCTCGACGCCGAGCCGAGTTTGTTCACCGTCGTGAACACGAACTCACCGCTGACCCTCGACGTCCCGATGTCGCACGGCATCATCGAGATGGCACGAGCGAACCAGGTCACCTGCGTCACGCCGTTCACGCTCGCCGGGGCGATGGCCCCGATCACCCTGGCCGGCGCACTCGCCCAGCAGAACGCCGAAGCCCTGGTCGGCCTGCTCCTCACCCAGATCGTGCGACCGGGCAGCCCGTTCATCTACGGCGGCTTCACGAGCAACGTCGACATGCAGTCCGGCGCGCCGGCCTTCGGGACACCCGAGTACTGGAAGACGGCGATCATCGGCGGTCAACTCGCGCGGCGCTACGCAGTGCCGTATCGCAGTTCGAACACCAGCGCAGCGAACGCCGTCGACGCGCAGGCCGCGTACGAATCGATGTTCTCACTGTGGGGTGCCGTGTCGGGCAACTCGCATTTCACGATGCACGGCGCCGGGTGGATGGAGGGCGGCCTCCATGCGAGCTTCGAGAAGATGGTCCTCGACGCCGACCTGCTGCACATGGTGTCGGCAGCTCTCGATCCGCTGGTCGTCGACGACGACACCCTCGCGCTCGATGCGATCGCAGAGGTCGGCCCCGGCGGTCACTTCTTCGGCACGGCACACACCCAGGCCCGGTTCCGCACCGAGTTCTACCGACCGATGATCTCGGACTGGCGCAACTACGAGACCTGGGAAGAGGCCGGCTCACCCGAGGCAGCGGCCAAGGCGGAGCACCTCGTCGCAGCGTTCCTCGGCGAGTACCGCCCGCCGGCGATGCCCGACGACCGTCTCGCGGAACTCACCGACTTCGTCGACCGTCGGGTCGCCGAGGGCGGTGTCCCCACCGATTTCTGAACACCACCGAATGCTGACGCTCACACCCGGAACCGTGGAAGGAACGACATGAAGACGCACGCACAGGTCGTCGTGATCGGAGGAGGTGTCGTCGGCGCCTCGGTGCTGTTCCACCTCACCGAGAACGGTTGGAACGACGTGATGCTCCTGGAGCGCAAGGAACTCACGGCCGGATCGACGTGGCACGCCGCCGGCGGCATGCACACGCTCAACGGCGACCCGAACGTCGCCCAACTGCAGCAGTACACGGTGCAGCTCTACAAGAAGATCGAAGAGCGATCCGGGCAGAACTGCTCGATCCACCTGCCCGGCGGCATCACGCTCGCCGCCGACGAGGACCGGATGGACTGGCTGCGCATGGCGGTCGCCCGCGGTCGGTACCTCGGCATGGACGAACTCGAGATGATCTCGCCGCGTGAGGCCCAGGAGTTGTTCCCGCTCCTCGAGCCGAAGCACTTCCTCGGGGCGATGTGGGATCCGGTCGAGGGCCATGTCGATCCGACGGGCGTGACCAACGCCTATGCCATCTGTGCCCGGCAAGCCGGAGCCGAGATCCACCGCCAGACCCCCGTCGTCGCCCTCCACCAGCGGCCCGACGGCACCTGGACCGTGGTGGCCGAACGGAGCGGCAACGGCACGACCGAGCAGATCGAGATCCACGCCGAACACGTCGTCAACGCCGGCGGGCTCTGGGCACGCGAAGTCGGGCGGATGGCCGGACTCGAACTGCCGATCCTCGCCATGCAGCACCACTACCTGGTCACCGAACCGATGGACGAGGTCAAGCAGCACATGGCCGCCACCGGCAAGGAGATGCCGATGGCCATGGACTTCAAGGGCGAGATCTACATCCGCCAGGAAGGCGACTGCATGCTGCTCGGCACCTACGAGCAGGATTCGCGTGCCTGGTCGGAGCACCACACGCCGTGGACCTTCGACATGGAGTTGCTCCCGCCCGACCTGGACCGGATCGCGCCCGAACTCGGCGTGGCGTTCGAGCACTATCCGGCGATGGCCACGGCCGGGATCAAGACGATCGTCAACGGGCCGTTCACGTTCACCCCCGACGGCAACCCGTTGGTCGGCCCCGTGCCGGGACTCAGCAACTACTGGACGGCGTGCGGCGTGATGGCCGGCCTGAGCCAGGGTGGCGGGGTCGGACTCGCGCTCGCCAACTGGATGACCGAGGGCGAAGCGGGCTTCGACATCTGGGGCATGGACGTCTCGCGGTTCGGTGACTACGCCACCTTGCCCTACACCCGGGTGAAGTCGGAGGAGAACTACCGCCGTCGATTCCGGATCACGTTCCCGAACGAGGAACTCCCGGCTGGCCGCCCGCTGCAGACCGTGCCGATCCACGACCGCCTCACCGATCACAACGCCGTCTGGGGCGCGTCGTTCGGGCTCGAGTCACCGCTGTGGTTCCAGCGAGCGGGCGAACCGCCGGTCGAAGCCGTCACCTTCCGCCGGTCGAACGCGTTCGAGATGATCGCCGAGGAGTCACTCGCCGTCCGCGAACGCGTCGGACTGACGGAAGTGTCGAACTTCTCGAAGTACCGCATCAGCGGTCCAGGTGCCGCCGATTACCTCGCAGGTCTGTTCACCAACCATCTGCCCAAGGTCGGGCGAATCGCTCTGACCGCGATGCTCAACGAGCACGGCCACGTGATCGGCGAGTTCTCCGTCGCTCGTGAGGGCGCCGACGACTTCTTGCTGTTCTCGTCGCTCGGGGCCACCGAACACCATCGTCGATGGTTCCTCGCCCATCTCCCGACTGGCTCGCCGATCCGGGTCGACGTGATCGGTCAGTCGATGGTCGGGTTGTCGCTCGCCGGACCGCTGGCGCGCGAGGTGCTGCAGGCGACCACCCGCTTCGACTGTTCGAACGGGTCGTTCAAGTTCATGGACTTCCGCACCCTCGACGTCGGGATGGCCACCTGTCGGGTCGGCCGGATGACCTACTCGGGTGATCTCGGCTACGAGATCTGGATGCGTCCCGAGGACCAGCGCCACGTCTTCGACGTGCTGATGGCCGCCGGAGCGCCGCACGGGATGCGCCTGTTCGGCGTGCGAACGCTGCTGTCGCTGCGGCTCGAGAAGATGTTCGGCACGTGGTTCCGCGAGTACCGGCCGATCTTCACGCCCTACGAGTGCCGGATGGACCGGTTCATCAAGCTCGACCACGACTTCGTCGGCCGGGCGGCACTCGAAGCGGCACCACCGCCGAAGCGCTACCTGTCGTACTTCGACGTCGACCCGGATCCGGACGAGCCGGCCGATGTGATCGGTGACGAGCCGATCTGGCATCGGCCGTCCGGATCGTCCGACGATGCCTGGCGGGTGGTGGGGTGGATCACCTCCGGCGGCTACGCCCATTACACGCAGCGCTCGCTGGCCCTGGGGTACGTCGAGGCCGCCGTCGCCGACGACCCGGGCGAGTTCGAGATCGAGATCATCGGGCGGCGTCGACCGGCGACCCTCCTCACCGAGCCCGTGCTCGACCCGACCGGCGAACGAATGCGGGCCTGATGGCTCGGCCGGTCGACGAAGTTCGACGCGCCGAACTCCTCGACCGAGTGGTCGAGCACCTCGCGGGGCACGGCCTGGCCGGTTTGTCGTTGCGTCCCCTGGCCGCCGACCTCGGTGTCAGCGTCAGCACGCTGACCCACCACTTCGGATCCCGCGACGACCTGATCGTCGCCGCGCTCCGACGGTCGGCACAGGTCCAGAAGACCGTCGAGGCCCGGTGGCTCCGCGACGATCCGGACATGACGACCGCGGACCTGCTCCGACGCTGGTGGAAGTGGCTCGTCGCGTCACCGCGGAACCTTGCGCTGGTTCGTCTCGAGATCGAAGCCGCAGCACTCGAAGCGACCCTGTCCGGACTGCCGCGGGATCTGCGTGGCGAGCAGATCGGGTTCTGGCGGCGTGGGCTCGAGGACCGCCTGGTCTCCGAGGGACTCGACCGAGCCTCGGCGGTGCTGCGGGCGTCGTTGCTCAAGGCCGGCTTCACCGGTCTCGTCGTCGACCTGCTCGCCACCGGCGAACGACAGCGACTCACCCGGACGCTCGACGAGATCCTCCGCCTCGTCGCGGAACCCGAGACCTGACATTCAGGACCGCATGGTCTCGGTGTTGCCGTCGACGGCGATCACTTGGCCGGAGACGTATCTCGCCGAGGGTGACCCCAGATGGGCGATCGTGGCGGCGATGTCGTCGGCACCGACGAACGTGCGCATCGACACCTGACCTTCGAATCCGCGACGCACCTCGTCGGCCGAGCGGCCCGATGCCACGGCCTCCAAGTCGATCACGTGGTCCATTCTCGGGCCGGTGACCGAACCGGGACACACGGCGTTGACCCGGATCCCGTAGCCGCCGAGTTCCATCGCCAGCGTCTTGGTCAGGCCGATCACCGCCCACTTCGATGCCGCGTACGGCGCTCGGTTGGCGAAGCCGTGCTGGCCGGCCGTGGACGAGATGTTGACGATCGACCCCGAGCGCTGGGCGATCATCGACGGCACGACGAGCCGCAAGGTGCGGAACATCGAGGTGACGTTGACGTCGAACGTCCGGGTGACGGCATCGGCGTCGAGTTCGTGCGCCGGCCCGGCCGGGCGGGGCGCGACCGGCGCACGGTCCCCCGGCGTCGGACCCGGTGTCGGCGCGGGGGGCTCCACGGCTGGGACGCTACTGCTGCCTAGCCTCCCGCCATGCGCTGC
>JBMUCX010000067.1:0-15168 GCA_049458915.1 Ilumatobacteraceae bacterium | reverse complement strand
GATCACCCGATCGGCCTGACTCCGACCACCCACCGACGTCGAGCGAGGACATCGTACGCGGAGTTCGTCGGCGCTCACGCGAGCCGCGTTGACGGCGAGCGACACGGCGGCGACGACGGTGCCGTCGGTGTCGGCGACCGGGACCGCGATCGCTCTGAGGCCGTCCTCGAGGAGGCCCTCGGAGATCACGTGACCGTCGTCGGCGACCACGAGGTCGAGGTTGCGTCGCTCGGTTCCGTTCGTTGCCGCGGCGAGGAGGACCTGTCCGAGCGCCGTGGCCTCGGCAGGCAAGCGACGCCCGATCTCGATGGCGACCGACAGGTAGTGGCCGGTCGCCGGCATCGCGGCGGCGATGGTGACGACGTCGTCGCCGTCGAGCACCCCGACCACGATCGCTTCTTGGAGTTCGGCGGCGATGGCATCGATGATCGGCTGAGCCGAGGCGGCCAGACTGCCGGCGCCGAGCTGTGTCGAGGCGAGGGTGAGGATCCGTGCTGTCGGCTCGTAGCGTCCGTCGCGTCGCCGGAGGTACCCGAGCACCTCCAGCGTGTGCAGCAGTCGGTAGGTCGTGGGTCGGGGGAGCCCGACGAGGTCGGTGATCTCGGCGGCCGTTCTCGTCGGGTGGCGAGCATCGAACGTCTCGAGGAGCCGGAGAGCTCGCACGACGGACTGGACCGGTTCCGGCATCGGAACGGAACGTACCACGGAGGTCGCCGGCGACACGGCCGACCACCGCGGCGTGGCGAGGTCACTCGAGGAGGTCGATCCCTTCCAGCGGCAGACCGGCGTACTGCTCACAGAGCAGCGCCTGGGCGCGCTCGGAGGTACGAAGCAGGGTGAGTTCGGCTTCCTGGAGTCGCTGATCGATCTCGGACTGCCCCGGGAAACGGTGCAAGAGGTTGGTGAGCCACCAGGAGAATCGAACCGATGTCCAGACACGTCGAAGCGCGATGTCGGCGTATCGCTCGAGGAGGTCGGATTCAGCGTCGCGGTGGTGAGCGACGAGTCCACGGGCGAGGTGGTAGACGTCGCTGATGGCGAGGTTGAGTCCCTTGGCGCCGGTCGGAGGGACGATGTGGGCCGCATCGCCCGCGAGGAAGAGGTTGCCCCAGCGCATCGGTTCGGCGACGAAGCTGCGCAGCGGTGCGATCGACTTCTCGATCGACGGTCCGGTCACGATCTCGTCGGCGATGGACTCCGGGAGTCGGCGCCGGAGTTCGTCCCAGAATCGACGGTCGTCCCAGTCGTCGGGGGAGTCGTCGAGCGGACACTGCACGTAGTACCGGGACAGCATCGGGTTGCGTCGGGAACACAGCGCGAAGCCGCGTTCGCTGTTGGCGTAGACGAGGTGGTCGAGCGGTGGGGTCTCGGCCATGATCCCGAGCCAGCCGAACGGATAGGTCTTCTCGAAACGACGGAGGTGACGATTCGGGATCGCCGTCTTGGCCGGGCCGTGGAATCCGTCGCACCCCACCACGTGGAGGCAGTCGACGACGTGGGACGCGCCCTGGCGGGTGTAGGACACGGATGGTCGATTCGTCGCCACGTCGTGGACGACGACGTCGTCGGCCTCGAACTCGATGCCGATGCCAGCGGCGTCGGCAGCGGCATAGAGATCTTCCTGCAGATTGGTCTGGCCGTACGACACGAACCGCGAGCCGGCGTACTTCTCGATGTCGAAGTAGAACAACTGATCGCCGCCGTAGGCGATACCGGTCCTGGTGTGCACGTGGCCCTCGGCATCCATCCGCTCACCGACTCCAGCGGCTCGCAACACTTCGGTGGACCCCCACTCGAGGACACCGGCCCGGATGCGGGACAGCACGTGGGCGCGGGACTGTCGTTCGACGACGACACTGTCGACACCGGCCCGCCGGAGCAGGAGTGCGAGCAGACTGCCGGCCGGTCCCGCTCCGATGATGGCGACCTGTGTCGTCGTGCGGGCAGCGACTCCCATGCCGCCAGTATGGCAAGCTGACGGTCTCGCGGGTCGAGGAGGTCGAGAGATGCGTGTGACGGCAGCCGACGGGCACGAGTTCGAGGTGTTCGACGCGGATCCCGGTGGGGCCGGAGCGACGATCGTCGTCGTGCAGGAGATCTTCGGTGTGAATCCGCACATCAGGTCGGTCGTCGAGCGTTTCGCGGCGCTCGGGTACCGAGCGGTCGCCCCGGCGTTGTTCGACCGTGTCGAATCAGGGGTCGAACTCGACTACGACGGCGACGGGGTCGTCGCCGGGAGGGCGCTCGCGGACCGGATCAAGTGGGAACCGGCGATGCTCGACATCGGGGCGACGGTCGACGAAGTGACCGGGACCGGTGCCGTCGGCGTGGTCGGGTTCTGCTTCGGGGGGAGCCTGGCCTGGCGGTCTGCGCACGAACTCCCCATCGACGCGGCTGTCGGCTACTACGGCGGCCAGGTCGGGGAGATGATCGATCTCCGACCGCACGTGCCCACGATGCTGCACTTCGGCGAACTCGACCATGCGATCCCACTCGACGACGTCGCCGCCATCGCCGCCGCGCACCCGTCCGTCCCGGTGCACGTGTATGCCGGTGCCCAGCACGGATTCCATTGCGATGCGCGCGGTTCGTTCGATCCCGTCTCGGCGGCGATCGCCTTCGGTCGGACGGTCGAGTTCCTGGTGGCTGCGGGTGTCCGCCCGTGATCGTCGACTGCCACGGCCACTACACGACCGCCCCCTCGCAACTCGGTGACTACCGCGACGAGCAGATACGGGCCCTCGGGGCCGATCCGACGGCTGTGGGTGCTCGAGGGGTGCTCGACATCTCCGACGACGAACTGAGGGCGAGCCTCGAACCGCACCAACTGCGGCTCCAGCGCGAGCGAGGGATCGATCTCACCCTGTTCTCGCCCCGGGCCAGTTGGATGGGGCACCACATCGGGAACGCGCACACGTCTCGGTTCTGGACCGAGCACTGCAACGACCTGGTTCGAAGGGTGTGCGATCTCTATCCGGCGAACTTCGCTCCGGTCTGCCAGTTACCCCAGACCGGAGCGGACCCCGTGGCATCGGTCCGCAACTCCGTCGCCGAACTGCGTCGTTGTGTCGACGGCATGGGTTTCGTCGGCTGCAACCTCAACCCGGACCCGTCGGGCGGGATGTGGAACGGTCCCACCCTCCACGACCCGGTCTTCTGGCCGCTCTACGAGGCGATGTGCGAGCTCGATGTCCCGGCGATGATCCACGTCAGCGCTTCGTGCAACCCGCACTTCCACGCCACCGGTTCCCATTATCTCGGTGCCGACACCACGGCGTTCGTCCAGGCGCTGACGTCCGGAATCTTCCGTGATTTCCCCGACATGAGGTGGGTGATCCCCCACGGAGGGGGCGCCGTGCCGTACCACTGGGGCCGTTTCAAGGGAATGGCAGAGGAAAACGGTTGGCAGCGTCTCGACGAGTTGATGTCGAACATCCACTTCGACACCTGCGTCTACCATCAACCCGGCATCGACCTGCTCGTCTCGGTCGTGCCGACCGAGAACATTCTCTTCGCCTCGGAGATGGTCGGGGCGGTGAAGGGCTCGGACCCGGACACCGGCGAGTACTACGACGACACCAAGCGCTACGTCGACCGTGCCGATCTGACCGACGAGCAGCGCACGATGATCTACGAGACCAACGTCGCCCGGGTGTATCCGCGGGTCGCGCCCCACCTGGAGGTCGGTTCATGAGCCGTCACGTCGTCGTCCGCGTCATCGATCGGGCCGATCCGGCGGTGATCGACCGCCTGGGTGGGATCGGCACGGCGACCGTCCACGAGGCCATGGGCCGAGTCGGGTACGTCGGTCCCGACGTCCGTCCGATCCAGCAGGGCGTCGCCGTGGCGGGTTCGGCCGTGACGGTGTCGAGTCACCCCGGCGACAACATCATGATCCATGCGGCGGTCGAGGTGTGTCGCCCCGGTGACGTCCTCGTGGTCGTCAACACCGCGCCATCGACCCACGGGATGTTCGGGGATCTCCTCGCCGGTTCCCTGATGGCGCGAGGCGTCCGAGGTCTGGTCATCGACGCCGGTGTTCGCGACACCGCCGACCTGCGGTCGATGGGCTTCCCGGTGTGGAGCCGATACGTGTCCTGCCAGGGCACCGTCAAGAACACGCCGGGGTCGGTGAACGTTCCCGTGGTGCTCGGTGGTGTGACGGTGCACCCCGGTGACGTCGTGTGCGCCGATGACGACGGGGTCCTGGTGGTCGGGCGGTCCGAGGCGGTCCGAGCGCTCGAGCAATCCGAGCGCCGCCTCGCCAACGAGGCGGTGATGCGCGAGCGACTGAACTCTGGCGAACTCGGCGTCGACGTCTACGGGCTGCGGGCGAAGCTCATCGAGATGGGTGTCGAGTACGTCGATCGACTCGACTGACCGGTCCGCTCGTCAGCCGACGAGGCGACGAGCAGCGGCGACGACCACGCCGACGGCGTTCGCCTCGACCCGCTCGTGGACATCGTGGCTCGGTATCTCCTGTTGGGTCCGGTTCACGAGCACGCCCGCGACCATCCCCGCTCGCCACCCGTTCGTGGCGCACTGCGTGAACAGCGTGGCACTCTCCATCTCGTAGTTGAGGGCGTGGAGCGCAGCCCATTCGTCGCGGCTCCCACGGAGGCTCCGCGGTACGTGCCCCGAGACGGTGTCGTAGCGCTCCTGGCCCGGATAGAAGGTGTCGGACGACACCGTCACGCCGACGTGTGCGGTCACGCCCAGCGCTCGGGCCGACCCGACGAGCGCCTCGACACACTCGAAGTCGGCGACCGCCGGGTACTCGTAGGGCGCGAAATGACCACTCGCTCCGTCCAGGCGGACCGAGGCGGTCGTGACGATCACGTCGCCGACGGCGATGTCGGGCTGGATCGCCCCGGTCGTCCCGACCCGCAGGAACGTGCGGACGCCGAGTTGGGCCAACTCCTCGACGGCGATCGACGTCGAGGGGCCGCCGATCCCCGTCGAGCAGACGACGACCGGGCAGCCCTCCGCGGATCCGAGCCAACTGGTGAACTCACGGTTCGAGGCGAGGGGCTCGGGTCGATCGAGGAGTTCGGCGATCCGCTGGACCCGACCCGGGTCGCCCGGCAGGATCGCCACCGTCGCTCCGTCGAGTTGTGGCCTGCTGAGGCCGAGATGGAAGACGTCGGACATGGGCTCACCGTAGCCCCGGCGTCGGCCCGGCGTCGGGGGTCGTCAGAAACGTCCCCCGTCGACCATGAAGCTCTGGGCGGTGCAGGCGCCGCCGTCGTCGGCGGCGAGGAACAGCACCATCTGGGCGAACTCGTCGGGGTAGATGCGCTTCTTGAGGGCCTGGTCGGCCATGGTGCCCGCCTCACCCTCGGGCGACCACCACTTGGCCAGTTGTCGGTCGGTGACGCACCATCCCGGGAGCACCGTGTTGACGCGGACGTCGTGTGGGCCGAAGGTCCGGGCCATCGTGCGGGTGAGCCCCTCGACGCCCGACTTGGCGACGGCGTAACCCGGGAAGAAGTCCTCCTGCATCATGTAACTGGACGACCCGATGTTGACGATGGACCCCTTGCCCGCCTCGATCATGTTCGGAGCCAGCGCCTGGATCGCGAAGAAGTAGTGGCGCAGGTTGACGTTCAAGCGGTCGTTCCAGTACTCCACCGTCATGTCCTGCCAGTCGTGGCGGTCGTCATTGGCAGCATTGTTGACGAGCACGGTCACGCCGCCCAGATCGTCGACCGCTCGTCGACATGCCGCCTGGAGGGCGTCGATGTCGCGCAGGTCCACCTCGTAGAACACCGGACGGTGCCGAGCGCCGGCGCAGGCCTCCACCGTCTCGGCGGCCCTGTCGGCGGCGATGTCCACGAAGGCCACCCGACTTCCCTGGCGAGCGAAGTTCCGGACGAGCGCGGCGCCGATCCCGTCGGCACCACCGGTGATGAAGACGGTGCGGTCGACGAGCGACGGGTACCTCGCGAAGTTCTCGACGTCGGGTTCGTCGCTCGAAGCGGGCAGGTCGTTCGGATGAGGCATCGGGTCTCCGTTCGGGGTCAGGGGGATGTCGGTTCGACGGGATCGAATCCGTACAGGATGGCGGGATTGTCCACCAGGACCGCTCGGCGCAGTTCCTCGCTCGGCAACCACGCGTGGAGGAGGGCGAGCAGGTCGTCCACCGTCGGCGGGTGGGCCCGGCCCGGATGCGGCCAGTTCGTCGCCCACAGCAGTCGCTCCGGAGCGTGGTCGACGATTCGCCGGACGATGGAGCCGACCCTCGGGTGGTCGGGGCCGTCGGCGTCGGTCGACTCGTAGGGCGCTGACAACTTGACCCAGCACCGACCGGTGTCCAGCAGGCGGACGAGTGCATCGACGGCCGGGGAGTCGGCTCCGGGCGGTGGCATGAAGCGGCCGACGTGGTCGACGACGATCGGGGTCGGGAGGTCGAGCAGGAGCTCGAGTCGATCGCCCAGGAGGTTGCCGTCCATCTGGAGTTGGATGTGCCAGCCGAGGGCTGCGATCCGTTCGGCGACGGGACGCAGCGCACTCCATCCGACCGCTCCGCCCGGCAGCATGTGGAATCTGGCACCCCGGGCGCCCAGTTCGGTCAATCGCCGCAACTCGGCGCTCGCGGTGTGCTCGTCGACGACGACGACGAGGCGAGCCGATTCGCCGAATTCCGCTGCGGCGTCGATCTGGCAGGAGTTGTCGAGACCATACGTCGACGGCTGGACCAGGACGACCCGGTCCGTTCCGATCGCTCGTTGCAGACCCCGGTACTCGGCGACCGAGGCGTCCGGCGGGAAGAGTGTGGCCGTCGGTGCCGTGTCGTATCGACGGTCGTAGACGTGCACGTGTGTGTCGCAGGAACCGGCTGGAAGTGACATCAGTCGGCCCACCGGGCTCTGAGGCGATGTGCGGCGTCGGGATTGACGGCTCGTGGCGGCATCTCGCCGCAGGTGATGGCCGCCACCTGTTCGACCGAGCTGTACGCCTGAGCGTCGGCGTTCTCCGGTGTCAGCCCGCCGAGGTGCGGCGTGGCCACGACACCCGGTCGCCGAGCGAGTGCGGGAGTCGGACGCTGGTCGGGGGCGTTGCCGACGTCGAGCGCCAGTCCTCCGAGCCGCCCGCTGTCGAGGGCGGCGGCGACGGCGTCGTCGTCGAGGAGTTCGCCGCGCGAGACGTTCACGAGCAGCGCTCCGTGCTTCATCCGCGCAAGGGCCTCGGCGTCGATGATCCGCTCGGTTTCCGGCGTCGATGCTGCGAGTGGCAGCACGATGTCGGACCTTTCGAGCAGGTCGGCGAGCGATGTCGACTCGAACCCGTCGGTGCGGGCATCGTCCGTGTAGGGATCGTGCACGAGGACGGCGACGCCCATCGCTCTGAGCACGTCGGCGAGGTATCGGGCGATGACGCCGTACCCGATCAGTCCTGCGGTCCGACCGCGGAGTTGGAAGCCCGTCCGCTGAGGTGGCTCGATGCCGTTGCGGTAGTCGATCGTCGACACACTCACGTTCCGTGCGAGGTCGAGCACGAGCGCCAGGGCGAGTTCGGCCGTCGAGGCGACGAAGCTCTTCGCAGCGCGAGCGATCAGTACGCCGTTCGCGCTGGCAGCGGCGACGTCGATCGTCGAGATGTCGACGGCGGTGCGGAGGAACGCGAGCAACCCGGGGAGTTGCTCGAAGACTGCGGCGTCTCCCGGCGTCGCCCGGTGAGCGACGATGACGTCGCATCCCGCCGCGAACTCGATCAACTCGGGCGTGGTCAGATCGCGCGAGAGCGGATTGACGACGACGTCGGCGATCGACCGGAGTTCCGGGAGTGATCGTCCGTAGTACGCCTCCCGGTCCGCCGGTTCGTGGGTCAGGAACACCCGCATCACGTCGGCGAACCTATCGGTCACGGCGTCCGGGCGGGGGTACGGTCGTGTGATGGGCCGTCACGCGATCAAGACCAATCCGCACCACGCATCGTGGCAGGACTTCCTCGACACCTGGCGGGAGGCCGATCGGATCGACGTCTTCGAGTCGGCCTGGAACTGGGATCACTTCTATCCACTCGCCGAGCCGTACGACGGTCCGAACCTCGAGGGGTGGACGATGCTCGCAGCACTCGCACAGGCGACGACCCGGGTCCGCCTGGGTGCGATGGTCAACGGGATGCACCATCGCCACCCAGCGGTGACGGCGAACATGGCGGCGACGCTCGATCACATCTCGGGCGGGCGGTTCGAGCTCGGGATGGGCGCCGGCTGGAACGTGATGGAGTCCGACGCCTACGGCCTCGATCTCGGCACGCTCACCGAGCGCTTCGACCGGCTGGACGAAGGGATCGAAGTGATCCGGTCGCTGCTCGACCGTCGGGTGACCGACTTCTCCGGGCGCTATTTCACGCTGACGGCGGCGTGGTGCGAACCGAAGCCGGTGCAGGCGAAGCTACCGATCGTCATCGGCGGCAAGGGGCCCCGACGAACGCTCCGTACCGCAGCGCGCTGGGCCGATCAGTGGGACATGACCTTCCCGGACGACCCCGACGATTGGCGACGGCTCGACGAGGTACTGCGCGGACACTGCGACGAAGTTGGTCGTGATCAGGCCGAGATCACCCGGTCGATCCACCTCGCCTATGGACCCGACGACGATCCGGGGGCGCTCGCCGACTCGGCGGCCGGCTTCTTCGCTGCCGGCGTCGACGTCGTCGTCTGGTCGATGCGCGGCCCGGTCCGCCCCGACCGACTCCCACTGCTCGCTGCTGCCCTCGTGTGACGAGTGGTGCCGGGTACGAGTCGTCACACCGACTGTCACCCGAAGTCGTAGAGCCGCTCCGGGTTGCGGACGAGGATCTGGTGGCGGAGTGATCGATCGGGAGCGAAGTCGGCGAGCAGGTCGAGCAGGTCGCCGTCGTCGGGCACGTGACGCACGTTCGGATGCGGCCAGTCGGTGCCCCACAGGACCCGGTCGGGTGCTGCGGCGATCAGCGCCCTCGCGAACGGGACGACGTCGTCGTACGGGGGCGGACCACCCACGGTCAGACGCTCGGCGCCCGAGAGCTTGACCCAGCATCGCTCGTCGGACATGAGCGCGACGAGTTGCTCGAACGACTCGTGCCCGGTTCCGTTCGTCACCGGGACCCGGCCCATGTGGTCGATGACGTACGGGCACGGCATGCGATCGAGGAGCGGGGCGTAGCGGGGAAGGTCCGTCGCATCGAAGTGCAGCACGATGTGCCAGCCGAAGGGCCGCACCCGGTCGACGATCCGCCAGAACGTGGCGAGGTCCGGAGCGCCGCCGAGATGGGCGACGAAGTTGAACCTGGTGCCTCTCACCCCGACGTCGTGCAGGCGCCCGATGTCACCGACCGTGAACGACTCGTCGATCATCGCGACACCGGCGTATCGACCTGCACCTCGACGGAGCGCATCGACCATCGCCGAGTTGTCCGTTCCGTGACAACTGGCCTGGACGAACACGGCGCGATCGAGACCGAGTCGGTGTTGCAGTCGCTCGAACGCGTCGATACCGGAATCCGGGGGTGTGTAGGCCCGGTCCGGCGCGAACGGGAACCGGGTCGCCGGGCCGAACACGTGGCAGTGCGCGTCGCACGAGTCCGGCGGTGGGCTGAATCGTCGAGGCGGATGTGGCTCGGGATGGGGCGGCGGGATCGTCCGGTCGGGGCGCACGTGGTTCCGTTCGTCAGGTGGGTCGGGGGAAGACGGTGCCGTCCATGAGCTTGCGTGCGGTGCGGACGATGCCGGCGCGATGGACCTGGACGACACCGTGTTCGCCCACGTCGATCTCGATGGATGCGGCGAAGGAGCCCGTCGGGTGCTCGCACACGACGGTCGCTCCGTCATCCGATCGGGCGACGGCGGCTGCGGGTGAGCCCGGCAGCCGGGCCGCGGTGGCGACCGACACTGCGCCGAGGACACCGATCGCCTCGTGGACCCGGTGGGGGATGAACGTCCGCGTGGCGATGTGGCCGTCGTTGCGAGGCGGTGAAACCAGCGTCACCTTCGGGACCGTCGCATCCGAGACATCACCGAGTCGCATCAGCGGACCGGCCTGGATCCGGATCGACTCGAGCATCGTCCGAAGGGGTCGGTTCGACTCGAGTTCGGCGGGTGACTCGTCGCCACGCACGCCGACGGCGCTGGCGAGCACCACCACCACCGGCATGCCGTTGTCGATCAGCGTGCACTCGACGCCGTCGATCACGTCGACGACGGACCCCGTCGGGAGCAGTGCGCCACACGATCCACCGGCGACGTCCTCGAAGTCCAGGACGATCCCGGCGGCGCTTCCGGGCACCCCGTCGATCGAGACGGTGCGAAGCGCATCGGACGTGCTGCAGCCGTCGTAGTCCGGGCGGCCGTCGACCACCGGGAACCTCGCCGTCGCCACACTGTCGGTGTTCACCATGTGGATCCGGCAGGTCACCGCGGTCGCCCGGGCGGCCACTGGCCCGACCAGGCCCCGCTCGAGCGCGAACGGGCCGACGGCAGCGAGGAGGTTGCCGCAGTTCTGAGCGTCGCTCACGAGCGCCCGGTCGATGCTCGGCTGCAGGAAGAGGTAGTCGATGTCGACATCGGGCCGAGCGGACGGCGACACGATGGCGACCTTGGTGGTCAGCGGGTGCGCACCTCCGACACCATCGATCTGGCGTGGGTCGGGGGAGCCGACGATTCGCAGAATCGTGTCGTCGCGCTCGGCCGGGTCGGTCGGCAGGTCGTCGGCGACGAAGAAGACCCCCTTCGACGTGCCGCCGCGCATCAACATGCACCGGACACCGTGCGGTGCATGTCGTGCGCCGTCGATGTCCATGGGTCGAGATTCTGCCAGGCGGGGGAGCGTAGGATCCGGGTTCGTGACGATCGACGGTGAGTACGTTCCGAGTGCACTGGGCTGGGTGGCCGAGCAGGTCGCCGAATACGAGGCGTCCGGTGGAACCCGAGCGAACACGCTGCGCGACACCGGCATTCCGATCATCGTCGTCACCATGCGCGGCGCATCGACCGGAAAGGTGCGCAAGATCGCGCTGATGCGCGTCGAACACGAGGGTCGGTACGCCCTGGTCGCGTCGTACGGAGGCCGCCCCGAGCACCCGGTCTGGTACCGGAACCTGCTCGCCGATCCGGTCGTCGAGATCCAGGACGGGCCGACCCCGATCCCGTTCAGGGTTCGAGAGGTCGAGGCCGAGGAGCGCACGACGTGGTGGCAGCGCTCGGTCGACGTGTTCCCGAACTACGCCGACTACCAGGTGTCGGCAGCGGAGCACGAGCGCGTCATCCCGGTGCTGGTCGCCGAACCCGTCGAGTGACCATCGTCGCTCGAGCGGTGTCCACAGCCATGGGCGGCCGATCCACAGGAAGATCACATGGTCGCGGTACTGGCGATCCACAGGCGCCGCGGTGCACCATCGAGGCGTGACCAGTGGACGAACCGATCGGTACTCCCGGCGACCCGCCTCGGCTCGTCGTGCGCTGGAACGATGCGGGTGGCGCACGACGCTGACGTTCCACGAGAACCACATCCGCGACCGGTCCGGCAGGCTCGTGGCGTTCGAAGCCGTCTGGGTCGCCGAGGCCGAGCACGAAGGGGGCGCGGTGGTGTCCGTCAGCGCCGTCGATCCACATCGGTTGTGGCCGTTGCTCGCGAAGCGGATCAGGTCGTGAGGACCGGTCGTGCCGGTAGGTCGATCCGGACCGGACGGGTCTCGGCGATCGATGTCATCGCCGCCTGCACGATCGCCTGCGCGGCGTAGCCGTCCCAAGCGGACGGCCCGACGGCGACGCCGGTGCGCAGCGAGTCGACCCACGCGGCGTCCTGTCGTCGATAGGCGTCATCGAACCAACCGAACCAGTCGTCGCCGATGTGTCGACCGACGACGCCGGCGCGGCGGGTGACGGCCCGGAGCGGCGTGCCCGTGAGGGCGTCGCCCGCCCGACCCAGCACCTCGACCGCGACCTCGTAGGCGAACCCGCCGTCGTCGAACTCGAGTGACGCGTGCCCGCCGTTCGACAGTTCGGCTCGGACGAGGACGTGTCGATAGGAGCCGTTCTCCGGTCCGCCACCGAAGGCTGTCACCTCGGTGACCTCGCACCCCGACAGGAAGCGGACGGAGTGCGCCTCGTGGACGAGGGACTGCACGATGATGCGGTCGAGCGGGCGTCGCTCGGTGTTGACGTTGCGGTGGACGAGTCGGATGAAATCGATCCGGCCGATCGTCTCCGTCTCGGCGAGCAACTGGGTGTGTGCGGGGTCGTACTCACGCATGAAGCCGAGTTGCACGACCCGCCGACCGAGGGCCCCCTCGGCCTCGACGACTCGCCAGGCGTCGTCCAGGTCCGTGGCCAGCGGTTTCTCGCAGAGAACCATGGAACCGGCTCGGATCGCCGTCACCGCCAGTTCGGGGTGCGTGTCGTCGGGCGATGCCACCACCACGCCGTCGAGATCGGTTCTGGCCGCCGTCGCCAGCGGCTCGAGCGACATGTCACAGCCGAGTTCGTCGGCGAGTCGGCGGGCATTCGGTTCGAAGACGTCGGCGACGGTGACCACCTCGACTCCTGGCGTCGCCGCGAGCGATCGGGCGTGGAACGCCCCCATCCCGCCGACGCCGATCACTCCGACCCGAACCGTTCGCGCGCTCTGCATCGCCGGATTGTGCCAGGCGACGGTCTCGAGCGACGGATCGCCACGGGAGCGATCGCTTCCGGCGGCGCCCGGAGGACCGGGCCTACACTCCGGTGCATGGCCCCTCGTATCGTCGTCACCGGTCGGATCCCGGAGGCCGGTTCGGCCCTGCTCCGCGGCGCCGGGGAGGTCTGGTCGTGGGACTCGGAGGACCCGATCCCGACCGACGTGCGGGATCGGGAGGTGGCCACTGCCGATGCCGTCGTGACCCTGCTCACGGATCGGGTGGACGCCGCCTTCCTCGATGCGGCACCGCGGGTGCGCATCGTCGCGAACGTCGCTGTCGGCTTCAACAACATCGACGTCGCCGCATGCCGTGAACGCGGTGTGATCGTGACGAACACCCCGGACGTGCTGACCGACGCAACGGCGGATCTCGCCATGGCGCTGATCCTCATGTCGACTCGCCGGCTCGGCGAGGGCGAACGACTGATCCGCTCGGGGACGCCGTGGAAGTGGGGGATGTTCATGATGCTCGGCGCCGGCCTGCAGGGTCGGACCCTCGGCATCGTGGGATTCGGAGCGATCGGCAGGGCGCTCGCGACGCGGGCCCGAGCGTTCGGGATGGAGATCGTGTACCACGGGCGCCGGGCCGCCGATCCGGCCGATGAGCAGGCCCTCGGGGCTCGCCGGTCGTCCTTCGACGACCTCCTCGGCGAGAGCGACGTCGTGTCGTTGCACTGTCCGTACACCCCCGAGACCCATCACCTCGTCGACGCGCGGGCGCTCCGCACGATGAAGCCGTCCGCATTTCTCGTCAACACGGCCCGCGGCCCGGTCGTCGACGAAGCGGCACTCGCGGCGGCGCTCCGCGACGGCACCATCGCCGGAGCCGGTCTCGACGTCTTCGAGCACGAACCCGAGGTGCATCCCGGACTCCTCGGCCTCGACAACGTGGTCCTCGTGCCGCACCTCGGCTCGGCCACGGTCGAGACCCGATCGGCGATGGCCGAACTCGCCGCCAGGAACGTGGTGGCGGTGCTCGCCGGTCGCGCGCCGTTGACGCCCGTCGGCGGGTGACGAGCGGCCCGCGGGCGACGTCAGATCGAATCGACGATGGCGTTCAGCGTCGGACTCGGCCGCATCGCCGACGAAGCCGTCGCTGCGTCCGGTCGGTAGTAGCCACCCAGTTCGACCGGGGCACCTTGGACCCGGAGCAACTCGGCGTGGATCTGCTCGTCCTGGTCTCGGAGCGCCACGGCGATCGGGGCGAAGCGGTCGGCCAGTCCCGGGTCGTCCGACTGGGCGGCGAGTGCCTCTGCCCAATACCGGGCGAGGTAGGCGTGGCTGCCGCGATTGTCGATCTGGCCGAGTCGGCGTGCCGGCGAACGGTCCTCCTCGAGTACGCGGCCGGTCGCCGCGTCGAGTGCCTCGGCGAGCACCTTGGCCGCCCTGTTCCCGGTGGTGTCGCCGCAGTGCTCCAACGACACGGCGAGCGCGAGGAACTCTCCGAGGCTGTCCCAGCGCAGATAGTTCTCCTTCTCGAACTGCTGGACGTGCTTCGGGGCCGAGCCCCCCGCCCCGGTCTCGAAGAGGCCACCACCGTTCATGAGCGGGACGACCGACAGCATCTTCGCGCTGGTACCGAGTTCGAGGATCGGGAACAGGTCGGTGTTGTAGTCGCGCAGGACGTTGCCCGTGACCGAGATCGTGTCGAGTCCGCGTCGGATCCGCTCGACCGACAGGCGGGTCGCCTCGACGGGCGAGAGGATCCGGATGTCGAGGCCGTCGGTGTCGTGGTCGCCGAGATACCGCTCCACCTTCGCGATGAGTTGGGCGTCGTGTGCTCGGTCGGCGTCGAGCCAGAAGACCGCCGGGGCCCCCGTCGCCCGAGCCCGACCGACGGCGAGCTTCACCCAGTCCTGCACGGGAAGGTCACGGACGTTGCACATCCGCCACACGTCGCCGGCTTCGACGTCGAACGACATCAGCGTTGCACCGGTCCCGTCGACGACACGGACCTGCCCGGGCGCCGCGATCTCGAACGTCTTGTCGTGGCTGCCGTATTCCTCGGCCTTCTGGGCCATCAGCCCGACGTTCGGCACGGAACCCATCGTCGCCGGGTCGAAGGCGCCGTGCGCGCGACAGTCGTCGATGACGACTTGGTACACGCCGGCGTAGGACGAGTCGGGAATGACGGCGATGCAGTCCCGGGTGGCGCCGTTCCGATCCCACATCTGCCCCGACTGTCGGATCATCGCCGGCATCGAGGCGTCGACGATGACGTCGCTCGGGACGTGCAGGTTGGTGATCCCTCGATCGGAATCGACCATCGCCAGATCCGGTCGCGTGGCCCACACCGACTCGAGGACGTGCTCGATCTCGACCTGCTGGTCACCCGGAAGCGTGGCGATCGCCGCCATGACCGACCCCCAGCCGTTGTTGGGGTTGGCACCGGCGTCGCTCAGCACGTCGCCGAACCGATCGAACACCGGCTCGAAGAACACCCGCACCGCATGGCCGAACAGGATCGGGTCGGAGACCTTCATCATGGTCGCCTTCAGGTGCAGGGAGA
>JBMUCX010000066.1:0-15487 GCA_049458915.1 Ilumatobacteraceae bacterium | reverse complement strand
GCCCCCGCAGCGGGTGAAGCGGCTCGGCGGGCCACCCGGTTGCTCGGTGCCGTCAAGCCGAGCTCGCAGCGCACGACGGTCGTCCTCGACCCGTTCGTCACCGCTCAGTTCCTGTCGATCATCGCCTCGACACTCAACGGTGAGGCCGTGGTCAAGGGGAGGAGCCTGTTCAGGGACCGCCTCGACGACGAGGTCGCCCCGTCGTTCGTCCACCTCGTCGACGACCCGACGAATCCGCTCGCCTATACGGCCACCGACGTCGACGGCGAAGGTCTGGCGGCTCGGCGCAATGCCCTCATCGAGGGAGGGGTCCTGCGTCGCTTCACGCACAACTCGTACTCGGCTCGGCGGGCCGGTACGTCGTCCACCGGGAACGCCGTGCGTGGGGGATATGCGGGAACGCCCGGCGTCGGAGCGCTCGCTCTGTCGCTCGTGCCGGGTGTGCGGTCGCAGGACGAACTCATCGCCGACGTCGACGACGGGGTCCTGATCCAGAGCGTCAAGGGCATCCATTCCGGTGTCAACCCGATCTCCGGTGACTTCTCGACCGGCGCTGCCGGGTTGATGATCAGGGGTGGTGCGGTCGCCGAACCGGTGCGTGAGTTCACGATCGCGTCCACGTTGCAGCGGATGCTGCTCGACATCACGGAGGTCGGTGGTGACGTCGACTGGCTGCCGATGCGCGCTGCCGGTGTCAGCCTCGTGATCCGTGATGTGACCATGTCGGGCGCCTGATGTCGATCCTCGAGGCGATCGTCCTCGGCATCGTCCAGGGACTGTCGGAGTTCCTGCCGATCTCGTCGAGCGGTCATCTCGTCCTCACCAGGTGGTTCTTCGGCTGGGAGTCGCAGCCCGACGACATCGAGAAGGCCTTCGACGTCGCTCTCCACTCCGGCACGCTCGTCGCCGTCGTGCTGTATTTCCGGCGCGACCTGGTCGGGTACGTCCGTGAAGGTCTCCGTCTGGTGGTGCGTCGTGAGCGCCCCGTCGATCCCGACGGTCGTATCGCCTGGCTGCTCGTGGTGGCGACGGTGCCCGCAGCGTTGGTGGGGGCGTTGTTCGAGGACCGCATCGATGCGACCTTCGGCACTCCGACGGCGATCGCGTGGTCGCTGATCGGCTTCGGTGTCCTGCTGTGGTGGGCGGACCGGCGGGTGGGAGACCGGCGGGTCGAGAGCCTGTCGGTGTCCGATTCCGTGATCGTCGGCGCCGCCCAGGCACTCGCTCTCAACCCGGGGACGTCCCGGTCGGGCATCACGATGACGGCTGCTCGCTGGATCGGGTTCGACCGCGACGCGGCGGCGCGGCTCAGCTTCTTGATGAGCCTGCCGGTCATCGCTGGAGCGGTGGTGTTGAAGGTGGGGGGACTCGTGGCCGACGGACTTCCGGACGGACTCCTCGTCCCGATGCTCGTCGGCGTCGCGACGAGTTTCGTCGCCGGCCTGTCGGCCGTGTGGGCCACGCTGCGCATCGTCCGGACGAGGAGTTTCACGCCGTTCGTGGTGTACCGGATCGCCCTCGGTGTCGTCGTCCTGGTCGTCGTGTCGGCCGGTTGGCGTTGATCCGGCCGGTGCCGAGGTCAGGGGACGAGCAGCAGTGCGACGCCCTCCTGGCGGGGGAGGGCCGGAGCGACGTCGGCGGGGACGGCGACCAGCGTGATGCCGTCGTCGATCCCGGTCACGATCGCCTCGGGGGCGATCACGAAGCCGTCGCTGACGACACGGACCCGGTCGCCGGGCCCCGCACCTGACGGTACCGATTCGATCACCGGTGCGATCAGCCATCCAGCGGGTACGGATCGGGCCGGAGCATCGACGTCGGCGTCGGTGACGATCTCACCGGCGCCGATCGGCCGTCTGGCGGTGCGTCCGACCGGGTCGGTGGCTGCCGTGGGTGGTCGGACACCGAGCGGGACCGATCGTCGGCGGGCTACGACGGATTCACCCTCGGCGATGTCCCGGGTCGCGACCCAGACGGTGACCGTGGTGCCCCACGCAGCCCGTGCGGCGCGCGACTCGTCGATCTCGGCCGAGACGGTGACCGCCGTGCCGATGGCCAGCACCCCGATGACGACCCACTGTGTGCCGGGGTGCCGGGCGAGGAACAGACGGATGCGTGCGCCGAATCGTCCGGATCGTGCCCGATCTCCGCTCGTCGGAGTGCGGTGTCGACCCCGCATGAGGACCTCCCGTGGCGGGACCGTGTCCCAGCCGCTCGTGGTGAGGAGGAAGTCGGAGATCGGTCAGGGTACCGCTGGGCCGGGTCAGTCGCTCGAGGAGCTGGACCCGGTCGAACTCGTCCCCGATGAACCGGAACCCGATGAACCGGAACCCGATGAACCGGAACCCGAAGAGCCTGACGAGCTGGAGCCGGACGAGCCGGATCCGGACGAGCCATCAGAGGACCCGCCACCGGACGATCCACGGCTGTCGGTCTTGTAGAACCCGCCACCCTTGAAGGTGACGCCGACCGGGAGGAACACCTTCTTGACGGCCATCGGTTCGCCCCGTTCGGGGTGCACGGCCTCGGTCAGCGCCTCCTCGTCGAAGGACTGCTGGACCTCGATGGTCTCACCGGTCTCGATGAATTTGTAGACGTACGTGGGCATGGCGATGGGCAGGATATCGGTGCCCGTGCCGCTCGTCTCGTCCGGTGGCGCCCGGGTCGTCGGGACACCGGAACCGTCGGCCGGTAGGGTCCGGGACATGGCGGTACGACATGCGGTGATTCCTGCTGCGGGTCTCGGGACCCGCTTCCTCCCGGCGACCAAGGCCGTACCGAAGGAGCTCATGCCGATCGGTGACACGCCGGCGATCCAGCTGATCGTCGACGAGGCCGTCGGCGCCGGGGTCGAGCACGTCGTCGTGGTGAGCAACGTCGCCAAGCCGGCGATCGAGGCCTACTTCCGGCCGGACGACGCCCTCGTCCGCACGCTGCGCGACCAGGGGAAGGACGCCACCGCCGACCGCTTGGCCGCCATCGGTCGGGATTGGCGGGTGTCGATCGTCCACCAGGACACCCCGCGAGGCCTCGGTCACGCCGTCGGATGTGCTCGGCCGGTGGTCGGCGACGAACCCTTCGCCGTGCTCCTTCCCGACGAGTTGATGGGTGATTCGTCGCTCCTCACCCGGATGGCGGCGGTGTGCTCGTCGACCGGTGGGAGCGTCGTCGGTGTGACCGAGGTCCCGATCGAGCAGGTCGTGTCGTACGGAGTGCTGGCTCCTGCCGGACCGATCGAGGACGGCGTCCTCCCGGTCGCCGACCTCGTCGAGAAGCCGCTCGTCCACGAGGCGCCGTCGCCGTACATCGTCATCGGGCGGTACGTGCTGACCCCCGATGTGTTCGACGAGATCGAGCGGCTGCGGCCGGGTGCCGGCGGAGAGCTCCAGTTGACCGATGCGCTCCGAGCCCAGGCGGCCCGTTCGCCGTTCTCGGGCGTGCTCTCGGCCGTCGATCGTTACGACACCGGGAACCCGGTCGGGTTCCTCGAGGCGGCGATCGCCTTCGCACTGCGCCATCCGTCGATGTCGACGGGGACGGCCGAACTGTTGCGCCGGTTCGTCTGACCGGTCAGTTGCGCCGGAACCGGCCGTTCACGTCGGTCACCAATCCGAACTCGTCGACCGTGAGATCGTCGCCGTCGATCGACCAGGTCCGTTCGCCGGTCCGACGGTAGGAGCGGACGGCGGGCGCGACGGCGAGTGTGTCGACGTCGACCGTGAGGGCCCTGACGTCGATCGTGTCGCCGACGCGGAGCGGGAGTCGCCGAATGGGGAGCGACCACGTGAGCGGCGTCACCGCGAGTTCGAGATCGAGCGATCCGTCGAGTTCGGGGCGATGGGCGCCGTTCATCTCGCCCCATCGCCCGTTCCCGTCGGTCCCGAGCCACAGGTCGGGTTCGTCCAGGTCGCGGAACAGCAGGAACTGGCGGACGTGCCACAGCGGCGACAGGCGCAGGACGTACTCGACCTGTTCCCGACCGACCCGGCCGGTGACCGTCCAGGCCTCGTTCTCCCACCGGATCGACACCTCCTCCCGGTGGAGTCCGTCCCAGGTGGTCCAAGCGGTGTCGTACCCGTCGGCGGGGAACGCCCGGAGCGGGACGTCGTGCTCGCTGGCCATGATGCCAGTGTGCCCGGGCCGGTACGGTTCGGGCCATGATCCCCCTGGAAGATGCCCAGTCGCTCGTCGTCGACCGGTGCAGCGTGCTCGGCTCGATCGAGGTGCCGTTCGAGGAAGCGGTCGGCCTGGTGCTCGCCGCCGACGTGGTGGCCGAGGAGTTGGTGCCGCCGTTCGACAACACCGCGGTCGACGGCTACGCCGTGATCGCTGCGGACACTGCGGTGGTGCCGGTCGAGCTCGACGTCGTGGGTGAGGTCGCTGCCGGCGCAGCAACGGATCGGGTGCTCGCCCGGGGTGAGGTCATCCGGATCATGACCGGCGCTCCGATCCCGGCGGGGGCCGATGCGATCGTGATGGTGGAGGACACCGAGCGACTCGATGGTGGGGAACGGGTTCGGATCTCGGCGTCGGTCGAGGCCGGGGCAGCCGTGCGTCGGGCGGGTGACGACGTCGAACCGGGGCAGTTGCTGTTCGAGGCGGGCACGGTGGTGACCCCGCCGATCGTCGGAGTCCTCGCCAGCATCAACGCCAGAACGGTGCGGGTCCATCGTCGGGTCCGCGTGGCGGTCCTGTCCACCGGTGACGAGTTGGTCGAGGACGGTCGTCCGCTTCGACCCGGTGAGATCCGGGAGAGCAATCGGCGGATGCTGTCGGGTCTCCTCCGCTCGGTCGGCTGCGAGGTGGTCGACATGGGAACGGTCCGCGACGACGAGTCGGCGTTGGAAGCGGTGTTGCGTGAGGCGGCGTCGTCGTGCGACGCGATCGTGACCAGCGGCGGCGTGAGCATGGGCGACTACGACGTCGTCAAGGCGGTCCTCGGCCGAATCGCCGACATGACGTGGATGCAGGTTGCGATCAAACCGGCGAAACCGTTCGCGTTCGGCGAGCTCGACGGTGTGCCGGTCTTCGGTCTGCCGGGGAACCCGGTGAGCTCGATCGTCAGTTTCGAGATGTTGGCGCGGCCGGCGCTGCGCCGGATGGCGGGTCACCGGGCGTGGTTCCCCGATCGCCTCTTGGCGATCGCCGACGATGCGCTGGTCCGGCGACCCGACGGCAAGACGCATCTGATGCGGGTCTCGGCGTCGTTCGGTGATGACGGTCGGTGCCACGTCCGTTCGGCCCGGGCCCAGGGCAGCCATCAGTTGGCGGCGACGGCACTGTCGGATGCGATCGCAATGGTGCCGGACGGAGACGGGATCCCGGCCGGCGCCGAGGTCCCGGTGGTGCTGCTGCACTGGTGACGCCGGCCGGGGCGGCACCGGTTCCCGCGAGTGCGCTCGAGTCCGTAGGATCGTCCCATGTTCGCGGACGATCTGGTGACGGGCGATCTGGTGACGGTCGAGCGGGTGACCGGACGATGAGCCTCGAGCCGCGCGATCTGGTCGATCCGTTCGGGCGGACCGTGCGCGACCTGCGCATCTCGGTCACGGATCGGTGCAACTTCCGGTGCACCTACTGCATGCCCGAGGACGGGCTCCAGTGGATCCCGCGTTCGGAGATCTTGACGTTCGAAGAGATCGAGCGACTCGCCCGCATCTGCGTCGAGCGGTTCGGGTTCGACGGCATCAGGCTCACCGGTGGCGAACCGACCGTGCGGGCCAACATCGTCCAACTCGTCGAGCGTCTGGCGGCCCTCGGTGTCGATCTGGCGATGACCACGAACGGAGCGACGCTCCGCAACCTCGCGGTCGAACTGCGCTCGGCGGGCCTCGATCGACTGAACATCAGCTTGGACTCGCTCGATCGTGCCAAGTTCGAGCGGATGACCCGTCGTGACGAACTCGACAACGTCCTGGCCGGGATCAGTGCCGCGAAGGCCGCCGGGTTCGCTCCGGTGAAGATCAACGCCGTGGTGGAGCGGGGTGTCAACGACGACGAGATCGTCGACCTCGCCGGGTTCGGACGCGACGAGGGGGTCGAGGTCCGGTTCATCGAGTTCATGCCGCTCGACGCCTCCGACGAGTGGCAGCGGGCGAAGGTCGTCGGCCAGGACGAGATCGTGGCGACGATCGCTGCGGTGTGGCCCGTCGAGGTGGTGCCCGCTCGGGGGGCGGCGCCGGCGAGCACGTGGCGGTATCTCGATGGAGCAGGGACGGTCGGAGTCATCCCGACGGTCACCAAGCCGTTCTGCGGTGACTGCGACCGGGTCCGGCTCACGGCCGACGGGCAGTTCCGGACCTGCTTGTTCGCCACCGACGAGTTCGACCTCCGCGCTGCGCTGCGAGCCGGCGAGTCCGACGACGAGATCGCCGGTCGGATCGAGCGAGCCGTCGGCACGAAGTGGGCCGGGCACCAGATCAATCAGGTGCGGTTCGTGCGTCCGAACCGATCGATGAGCCAGATCGGTGGCTGACGGCGGGGTACGGTGAACGCCGATGAGCGATCTCGAGTTCACCCATCTCGATCCGCTCGGTCGGGCGCGAATGGTCGACGTCACACCGAAGGAGCCGACCCATCGCCGCGCCGTCGCTCGGTGCAAAGTCTTCATGAAGCCCGAGACGACGGCGGCGATCGCGAACCGGGAGGTCAAGAAGGGGGACGTCCTCGCCGTCGCCCGGGTCGCCGGCATCCAGGCGGCCAAGCGGACGTCCGACATGATTCCGCTCTGCCATCCGCTGCTCGTGGGTGCGGTGTCGGTCAGCTTCGACATCGGTGACGATCACGTGGCGGTCGAGGTGTTCGTCGACACGGTCGATCGGACGGGTGTGGAGATGGAGGCGTTGCACGCGTGTGCGACGGCGGCGCTGACGATCTACGACATGTGCAAGTCGGCCGATCGGGGGATGACGATCGGTGAGCTGGCGCTGTGGGAGAAGACCGGTGGTCGGTCCGGGACCTATCGGCGGGACGACCCGGGTTCGGCGTGACGAGATGTTGTGACGCCGGTCACGGAGCGTGAGCGCCTGCGTTGCATCGATGTCACAAATGTCGTAGATTCGTAACGAAACGAGGCTCGTCGTCGTCCTTCGGGGCGCCGCCGTGCCACCTGTATCCGCCGAACGAAGGAACACACCCATGGGCGAACTCGTCCTGCTGGTCGTCGCTGCTGCCTGGGCCGCCGTCCTGATCCCGCCGCTGCTGCGTTCCCGCATCGAGAACCGTCCGAACTCGTCGGTGACCGACTTCCGTCGTCAACTCAACAAGCTCCAGAGCACGGTGCCGAACCGGGCGACCAGCCCGATGCGGGGCATGTCCCGGCCGCTCGCACAGTCACCAGGTCAGCGTTCGACGGTCGGTCGAGCACCCCAGACGCCGAGCATCCGACGCGGAGCGGGCGGTCGGTCGCACGGCATCGATCCCCGCGACAACTTGCGTCAACGCGTCCACGGCGATCCGAGCGGCGGGTACCGGCGACCGGACGTCGCAGGCGGCTCGGTCGCTCGCGACCTACGCGTTCGCGACGATGATCGGCGTCCGCGGTCTTCGGATCGTGTCGCCGCTCCTCGCAGGGACGCCGTGTCGGCGGAGGAGTTGAAGCGGCGGCGCGGCAATGTGATGGTGGCGCTCGTCCTCACGACGGCGGCCACGTTCTTCCTCGCCGCGTCGACCAAGGCGCAACTGTTCTACTACCTGTTCGCGCTGTCGTTCCTGGCGCTGTTCGGCTTCGGTTTCCTGCTGTCGCAGGCTCGTCAGCGCGAGAGCCAGACGTGGCCGAGCGACTGGATGCATCGCTGAGAACCGGTCGGGAGTCGACCCTCACGAGGACCGCTACACTGCGGTC
Source organism: Ilumatobacteraceae bacterium (assembly GCA_049458915.1). Taxonomy (GTDB): domain Bacteria; phylum Actinomycetota; class Acidimicrobiia; order Acidimicrobiales; family Ilumatobacteraceae; genus Ilumatobacter. The sequence goes on along the minus strand of JBMUCX010000066.1, from coordinate 7,644 downwards.
CGCACCTTTCGGGGCTGTAGCTCAGTTGGCAGAGCGCTTCGTTCGCAATGAAGAGGTCAGGGGTTCAATTCCCCTCAGCTCCACGCAGGAATCCCCGGGTCGTCGGCCCGGGGATTCGTCGTTGTCGGGCCGTGTTGCCCGGATCAGTCGGTGAGCGCGGCTTCGAGTCGGGACGACTCCCGATCTCGCACCGCCGCGTTCGTCCGCTGACGCTCGAGGATCTGGTCGAGCGTCTTCTGGGCCTGCTCGATCGGTCGCTCGGCGAAGAAGGCACGTGACTCGGCCACCTGATCCGAGCGATCGAGCAGGCGGACCGATTCCACCATGCGCACGATGGTGCTCCGAGGGAACCGCTCGTTCAGGAGTGTCCAGTTCCGACGGACGAACTCCCAGGCGATCGGCCCGTGGTCACGGTTGGCGATTGCTGCCCTGAGCAGGAACGGTGCGTTCTGCGTCTTGACGTCGTCGCTCACGGCGAGTTCACAGGTCCGCCGGAGCAGGTCGCCGTCGGGGAACTCGGCGAGTGCGTTGAGGTGTCGGATCTGGACCTGCGGAGTCGCACCGTGCAGCGCCCGGTCGAGGATGCGGTCGTAGTCGTCGGCGTCGCCCGTGGCGGCGATGATCATCGTCGACACGGCTGCCAGTTCCGGATCGACCGAGTTGGGATCGGCCGACCAGGAGCGGTCGTAGGTGCGGGCGCGTTCTTGGGCCGCCTGGTCGTCGGCGTGGACGGCCATCAATCCGAGCAGCAGGCCACGCAGCTTCGCCGTGAGGTCTCCCTCACCGTCGGCCGGTTCGGCGAGTCGGTCGAGGGTCGGGCCGACCAGGTCGGCGACGCGACGCCGGAAGACGGCGATCGCCGCCGGATCGGAGAGGAGACGACGCAGCGTGCGGATGCCGATGGCGATCGACTCCCACACGCCGAGTGCCGACTCGTCGGTGAACCGTCCGAGGAAGTCGAGGTATCGGTCGGCGGGGAGGAGGCCGGCGATGACGGCGTTGAGCGCATCGTCGACGAGGTGGTACCGCTCGAGTGTCGACAGCGAGCCGAGCGTGTCCTCGGTGAACCGGGCGATCAGTTGGTCGTCGTACCAGACCCGGTAGAACCCGTGACCGCCCGAGTTGACGACCACGACCTCGTCGCTGACCGGGATCCTGAGCTCGTCGACGTCGAGCAGGAGCCGTTCCTCGCGCTCGCCGATCCGGACCGATACCGGTATCGCCCACAGGGTCGTGTCGGCCGGGTCGGCCTCGAACGAGAACCGGCGCTGCGAGATGACGAACTGGTCGCCGTCGAGGCGGATCGAGACCAGCGGGTAGCCCGGCTGCCAGATCCAGGAGTCCATGATCCGCCGGACCGGTTCGCCCGAGGTGGTCTCGATCGCGTCCCAGAGGTCGGCGGTGTCGGTGTTGCCGTAGGCGTGCGTGGTGAGGTAGTGCCGGACGCCGTCGCGGAACCGATCGGTTCCGAGGTACTGCTCGAGCATCCGCAGGAGCGAGCCGCCCTTCTGATACGTGAGGACGTCGAACATGCCCTCGCAGTCGGCGGGTGAACGCACCTCGTACTCGACCGGACGAGTGGAGGCGAGCGAGTCCGTCTCGAGGGCGAGACTCTGCTCGAGCCCGAACGAGGTCCATCGTTCCCATTCGGGTCGGTAGGCGTCGCAGGCGGCGATCTCCATGAACGTCGCGAATGCTTCGTTCAACCAGATGCCGTTCCACCACTCCATGGTCACGAGGTCACCGAACCACATGTGCGCGAGTTCGTGGGCCACGACATCGGCGACGAGTTGGCGATCGAGCATCGTGCTCGTGGCCGGATCGACGAGCAGGAGGTTCTCCCGGAACGTGATGCAGCCCAGGTTCTCCATCGCTCCGGCGGCGAAGTCGGGGAGTGCGACCAGGTCGACTTTGTCGCTCGGATAGGCGATGCCGTAGTAGTCCTGGAACCAGCGCAGCGAGAAGGTCGCGACGTCGAGGCCGAACCCGGTGAGTGCAGCTTTGCCGGGCACGTGGACGACCCGTACCGGGACGTCGCCGACCAGCACCGGCTCGGTGACGTCGAGCGGCCCGACGACGAACGCCACGAGGTAGGTGCTCATCGGCATCGTGTCGGCGAAGCGAACGGCGACGCAGCCGTCCGGTCGCTCGATCCGGTCGATCTCGGGTCCGTTGGAGATGGCGAGATCGGACGGGTCGACGACGAGGGTGACGCCGAAGACCGCCTTGAAGTCCGGCTCGTCCCAGCAGGGAAAGACGCGACGGCAGTCGGTCGACTGCATCTGGGTCGTGGCGATCACGTGCTCGACGCCGCCATCGTCCCGATACGTACTGCGGTAGAAGCCGCGGAGCTGGTCGTTGAGCACACCGCTGAACTCGATGTCGATCACGTGCTCACCGCCGTCGATGACGCGGTCGGGTTCGATGAACAGCCGTTCGGTGTCGGTGTCGGTGCTGAACCGTGCCGTACGGCCGTCGACGCTGCACGCTCTGATGTCGAGATCGATCGAGTTCAGTACGAAGCTCGACGAGACGTCGGTGGACGCGGCGGTGTCGACGGTGATCCGGACCCGCCCTTCGAAGGTGGCGTCGCCGAGAGCGGGGGCGAGCTCGAGATCGTACCGAACCGGCGTGTGGTGTCGGGGGAGGCGGTACGGGTCGAGCTGCCGGGGGTCGAGGGCCACCATTTCGGCGATCCTACTCAGGTGGCCTCGAGATTTGACACGATCTTTGCTGAAAAGTGCACGAAAAGTATGGGTTTCACCACTTTGAGTAACCGTTCTACTTTCTACCTCACGGTTCGTGCCCAGTTCGTCGACGAGATCGCCCGCTGTTCCGACGTGAGCAGGGGCGTCGTGGTTCCTCCGTCGCCTCGTCGGGTCGTCGGATGGCCGGTCCGGCCCGGTGTGTGCGTGGGTCGCTAGGCTCCGAAGGTGACCACCGGCGCCGCGCCCGATGCTCGTTTCGACGTCGTCGGTATCGGCAACGCCCTGGTCGACGTCATCGCCCATGCGAGCGATTCCTTCCTCGACGTCCACGGCCTGACGAAGGGGTGGATGGACCTCATCGACGCCGAACGGGCGCACGTGCTGTACCGGGCGCTCGGTTCGGCGGTCGAGATGAGCGGCGGTTCGGCAGCCAACACGATGTGCGGCGTGGCCAGCTTCGGGGGGACGGCTGCGTACCTCGGCAAGGTCAGCGATGACGACCTCGGCCAGGTGTTCGGACACGATCTCCGGGCCGTCGGTGTCCAGTTCCGCCCCGGCGCCCTCGACGGCGACGTGCCGACCGGTCGTTGCATCATCGTCGTGACCCCTGACGCCGAACGGACGATGAACACCTTCCTGGGTGCGTCGAGCCTGCTCGCCGTCCCCGACCTCGACGAACCGACCATCGCCGCCGGTCGGGTGCTCTACATGGAGGGTTATCTCTACGACCGCGATGATGCGAAGGCGGCGTTTCGGCACGCCTCGGGCGTGGCGCACGAGGCCGGCCGGATGGTCTCGTTGACCCTGTCGGACTCGTTCTGCGTCGATCGCCATCGCGACGACTTCCTCGACCTCGTGTCGGACGAGGTCGATCTGCTCTTCGGGAACGAGACCGAACTGATGTCGCTGTACCTCACCGACGGCTTCGACGACGCCGTGGCCGAACTCCGACGACACTGCGAGTTCGCCGCGATCACCGTCGGTGCCCGGGGATCGGTGATCGTCACGCCCGACTCGATCATCGAGGTGCCGGCGGTGCCGGTTCGCAAGGTCGTCGACACGACCGGCGCCGGCGACCTCTACGCCGCAGGCTTCCTCTACGGCCTGACCCGGGGCCGGGCGCTCCACGACTGTGGTCGCCTCGGTTCGCTCGCTGCGGCCGAGGTGATCTCGCACGTCGGTCCCCGTCCGCTGGTCGAGTTGCGTACGCTGGCCGGGTGACGAGCGACCTCCGAACGACGGCACGACGCTGGTTCGACGCCGAACCCGATGACGACGTCCGGTCCGAACTCGGCGAGCTGCTCAGCGGGGACGCGACCGAACTGGCGGCGCGATTCGCCGGCCGCCTGCACTTCGGAACCGCTGGACTCCGGGCGGCCGTCGGCGCCGGACCTCTGCGGATGAACCGGCTCGTCGTCCGACAGGCGGCGGCCGGGCTCGCCCGCTACCTGCTCGACACCGACCCGCTCGTCCGCCAGCGTGGGGTCGTCGTCGGCTACGACGCCCGACGCAAGAGCGACGTCTTCGCAACCGACACCGCCCGGGTCATGGCAGCGCACGGCATCCCGGTCCGGGTCTTCGACCGGTACGTCCCGACGCCGGTCCTCGCATGGTCGATCACGACACTCGGTGCAGCCGCCGGTGTGATGGTGACGGCGTCGCACAACCCGCCCGCCGACAACGGGTACAAGGTGTACCTCGGCGATGGTGCCCAGATCGTCCCGCCGCACGACTCCGGGATCTCCGAGCGGATCGACGGCATCGATCCCGTCGGGGTGGAACTGTCGGCGCCCGACGACCCGCTCATCACCGGCGTCGGCGCCGATCTCGTCGACGCCTACCTGCAGTTCGTGCCCGCTGTGCGTCGACGCTCCGACGTCGATCCGGTTCCGGTCGCGTACACGCCGTTGCACGGCGTCGGCGGCGACACCTTGCTGCGGGCCTTCGCTGCTGCGGGATGTGCACCTCCGCTGGTCGTCGAGGAGCAGTTCCGGCCGGACCCGACGTTCCCGACGGTGTCGTTCCCCAACCCGGAGGAACCGGGGGCGATGGACCTGGTGATCTCGCTCGCTCGAAGGTCGGGGTGTGCCGTGGCGATCGCCAACGATCCGGACGCCGATCGGGTGGGTGTGGCCATTCCGCTGGCGGACGGCTCCTGGCGGCGCCTCGGCGGCGACGAGATCGGTTGGCTGATCGCCGACCACCTCCTCGCGAGCACCAGCGGTTCCGATCGCCTCGTGGTCACCACGCTCGTGTCGTCCGCACTGCTCGGCAAGATGGCGACGGCGCACGGCGTGACCGCCGTCGAGACGTTCACGGGCTTCAAGTGGATCGCGAGGGCGGTACTCGATCATCCGGACCTGCGGTTCGTGTTCGGCTACGAGCAGGCACTCGGCTACCTGGTCGCGGACCGACCCCTCGACAAGGACGGCATCACGGCAGCGGTGGTGATCGCCGAGATCGCCGCCGTCGCTGCCGCTCGCGGAATCACCCTGCAGGCGTGGCTCGACGACATCGCCGGTCGCTTCGGCCGACATCGCCTCGCTGATGCGTCGGTGCGCATGGATCCTGCTGCAGCGGTCACGCGGGTGGCCGAGTTGCGCGACGGGCCGCCGACCGAGATCGGAGGGCGACGGGTCCGCCAGGTGACGGAGTTCCCGGAGGCCGACCTGTTGCGGTTCGATCTCGAGGGTGACATCCGTGTCCAGGTACGACCGAGTGGCACGGAACCGAAGGTGAAGCTCTACGGCGAGGCCGTCGACGCGGATCCGGCGCCGTACGTCGAAGCGCTGGCCGCCCTCGTCCGCTCCTGACGGGCGTCGTCGCCGTGGTCGTCGTCGCCGTGGTCGTCGTCGTCGTCGAGGTTCGGAGGCGCAGCCGTCCGGCTCCCGACGCCCGGCCGAATTCTGTGGCAGCGAACACGGCGAATTCGGCCATGATCGCTGCTACAGAATTCGGAGGGTCACTTCATGGCAGCGGAGTTGGCACGTTCGGTCGTGATCGCTGCCGCAAAGTGGTCGCTGCCGCAAAGTGGTCGCTGCCACGGCATGGTCAGCGTGACGGGGTGGTGCGAGCTCACCGATTCGGTCGATGGATGCGGAACCTCGTGTTGCTCCAGACGAGTTCGAGAGCCGGGTCGGAACCGAGGGTGACGTCGATGGAGCTGCCGATCTCGGTGACGATCAGGTCGAGATCGATGTCGGGCACGGGCCGGTAGTCGTCGATCTGGACGGCCGACCGACCGGTCGCGAAGGTCATCGCTCGGGCTTTCGGGGCGCCGATCACGGAGTCGGCATCGGAACGAGCCGCCACCTCGTCGAACATCGCAGTCGCGTCGGGATGCGTCGGCCCCCACTCGATCGCTCCGGTGCGGGCGAGCTCTCCCGCCTGATCGACCCTGAGGTGCGCGTTGGCGAGGTTGCCGGCGACGAGCGCGGCCATGGCGAGCGTCAGAATGGCCGTGTCGAGCCGAACACCTCGGAGACGACGGATCGACCGGTCCGGGTCGACCACCGACACGGTGGCGACGACCCCGATCATCACGAGAACGAGCACGACCGGCCCGACCGTGCACACGTACCGATTGAGCAGGACCCGCGAGCTCCCGCCGATCGCGAGCGCCACGACGGCGTAGGCAGCGAGGTGGGCGTCCCTGCGGCGACCGACCGCCAGCACGCCACCGGCCGCCGCGAAGACGAAGAACGCGATACCGACGACCCAGCCGATCGTCGAGACTCCGAACACGGTGGGGTCGTCCTCCCAGGGGCGTTTGAGTCCGACGAGTTCCAGGAGGTGTTCGGCATGTCGCTCCCTGAAGCGCCAGACGTTGAGCAACGAGGCGCCGGTCGTCGACGGGATCACGGTCGTGGGCAGGACGATCTGCAACAGCCAGGTCGTCACCACGAAGACCTGATGGGGCAGCGTGAGCAGGATCACGTCGGCGAGTCCGGGGCGCCGACCACGCCGCCACGCCGCACCGATCGCTCCCAGTTGTGCGATGCCGATCGCTGCGAGCAGGGCCAGGCCCTCCCGACGAACCGCGAATGCCGCTGCGGCGCACGTGCCGAGGCCGACGAGGGGCAGGATCCGAACGGTCGGGCCGACGAGTCGCTCGGAGTCGACGAGTCGATCGAGCAGGACCAGGCTCCACGCCACGACGGCCATGAACGGGAGCTCTGACTGGATCAGCTCGGTCCAGCCGAGGACGAGCGGGGAGAGCACGACGGCCGAGCTGCCGAGCAGGGCCGGTACGACGGCCACGTGTCGGCGGGCCAGGAGGTACCAGGCGACGCTGAAGGCGCTCGCCGCGAGCACCGGGACGACGGCGAGGCGATCGAGGTCGTTCCCGAGCGCCGCGACGAACGGAGCGAGGAGGAGCGGGAACCCCCAGGGGTAGAGCGTCGGACTGAAGCCGGCACCGAGCGAGTTCGACACCGTGAAATCGTTCTCCCGGAGCACTCGCCCCGGGGAACCGTCGAGGAGCGCTTCGGCCTGCCTCAGGTACAGCGCCCAGTCGTCCCCCCACCAGTGGCCGGCACGGTGGGAGGCGAACATCACCGCCGCGGCGAATCCGACGACGGCGGCCAGGGCAGCCGGCTCGCCGAGTCGTCGTCGGTCAGACCCCGGCGCCGAACTGTCGGTCACCTGCGTCTCCGAGTCCGGGCACGATGAACGCACGGTCGTCCAGACGTTCGTCGATCGCTGCGGTGACGATGCGGAGGTGGTGACCGTCGGTGCGGAGTCGCTCGATGCCTTCCGGGGCCGCCAGCGCGCACACCACGGTGATCGGAGCCGGTGCGCCGCGGTCGAGGAGCAGTTGGATCGTGTGGGCGAGCGACCCGCCCGTGGCGAGCATCGGGTCGATCACGATCACCGGCCGCCCGGCGAGCGAGTCCGGGAGTCGATTCACGTACGCCTCGGGCTGGAACGTCTCTTC
>JBMUCX010000065.1:0-15725 GCA_049458915.1 Ilumatobacteraceae bacterium | reverse complement strand
CGGGCCGGCGACACCGGCGTTGTTGACCAGCACATCGACCCCACCGATGACGTCGAGTCCGGTGCGGACGAATTCGTCGACCGATGCGGTGTCGGCGACGTCGGCGGCGGTGCCGTCGACACCATCGATGGCCATCACCTCGGCGAGCGCACGGTCGTCGACGTCGCAGACCCAGACCCGCGCTCCGAGTGCGGCGAAGTGCCGAGCGGTCGCGGCCCCGATCCCGGCACCGGCGGCCGTGATCATCACCCGGGTCCCGGCGAGGTCGAGATCCACCGGTTCAGTCCTCAGAGATCCTTGACCAGACGGAGGGCGTCGTAGACCGCCGCGTGGACGTTCCGACTGGCGACGGCATCACCGATCCGGAACAGCTGGAAGGTTCCATCGGGGTTGCGAACGAGGTCCTGCGGGCGCCCCTGCATCAACGCACCGTGATCGACGGCACCGAGATTGGTCGATCCGGGCCGGAGTTCGAAGTACAGGTCGTCGAGCGTCGCCGTGCCGTGGTCGACGACCAGGTGATCGACGATGCGAGTCTCGCGACGGGCGGAATGGTCGCTGCCGACCTCGACCCGGAGCTTCGATCCCTCGGCGACGACCGACAGCACTCGCTGGTGCAGGGTGATGCGAGTTGCGTGCTCGTTGAACACCCGGGCGTACGGGACGTGGTTCATGCCACCGACCTCGATCCCGAACGTGCGCTCGGGCGTGACGATCTCGAGCGTGGCACCGGACCGGGCGATCATCTCGGCCGCCGACAGCGCCGAGTGGGTCCCGTTGTCGTCGAAGAACAGTACGTCACCGCTCGGGACGACATCGCCGCCGAGCACGTCCCAACTCGTCGAGACCCGGTCGAGGTCGCCGCTGAGATCGGGAGGCAGCTGCGGCTGTCCACCGGTCGCCACCACGACGACATCCGGGGCGAGCGCTGCGACCGATGCCGCATCGGCGAACGTGTCGTAGCGGATCTCGACCCCGAGTCGGGCGCACTCGGCGAGCCGCCAGTCGACGATGCCCCGGAGGTCACGCCGACGTGGATTCCGGATCGCGAGGTTCAGCTGTCCCCCGGCCCACGGCATCGCCTCGAGCACGATGACCTCGTGACCTCTCTCGCCCGCCACGCGCGCGGCCTCGAGACCACCCGGTCCGGCGCCGACCACGACCACGCGGCGTCGCACACCCGCTCGGGGGATCTCGTGCGGCATGGTGGCCTCACGAGACGTCGCAGCGTTGTGGAGGCACAGCGCCTCCCCGCCCTCGTAGATCCGGTCGAGGCAGTACGTCGCCCCGACGCACGGGCGGATCTCGGCCTCGCGCCCCTCGACGATCTTGCGGACGATGTGCGGATCGGCGATGTGGGCACGCGTCATGCCCACGAGATCCACCTTGCCCTCACGGATCGCGTGGCGAGCCGAGGCCACGTCGTCGACTTTCGAGGCATGCAGGACGGTGAGGCCGGTCGCTTCCCGGACGCGTCCTGCGAAGTCGAGGTGCGGCGCGGACGGCATCCCGTGGATCGGGATCACCTCGGTGAGGGCGACCTCGTCGGCGACGTTGCCCCGGATCACGTTGACGAAATCGATCAAGCCGAGTTCCTCGACGCGGCCCAACATCTCCAGTCCGAGCGGTGCATCGATGCCGCCGTGGAGTCGTTCGTCGATCGCCATCCGGAGTCCGACGATGAACTCCGACCCGACTCGGGCCCGGATCGCCCGGAGTACCTCGAGGCCGAACGCCATCCGACCCTCGAGGTCACCGCCGAACTCGTCGTCGCGGTGGTTGGTGACCGGCGACCAGAACTGGTCGAAGAGGTGGCCGTACGCCTCGATCTCGATCCCGTCCATCCCGCCGGCGTGCATCCGCTCGGCGGCATCGGCGTACTTGCCGACGATCCGTTCGATGTCCCAGTCCTCGGCGGCCTTCGGGATCGTTCGGTGGGCCGGCTCGCGAAGCGCCGACGGTGCGACCACGGGGAGCCAGTCGGCCTGGGCGTACGACGTGCGCCTGCCGAGGTGGCTGATCTGGATCATGCACGCCGCACCCTGCTCGTGGACGTCATCGGTGAGACGACGGATCCAGGGGACGATCTCGTCGCGGTAGGCGTGGAGGTTGCCGAACGCCGGTGGGCTGTCCTCGGCGACGATCGCCGTACCGGCGGTCATCGTCAGGGCGATGCCGCCCTTGGCCTTTTCCACGTGGTAGAGCCGGTAGCGGTCCTTCGGCATCCCGTCCTCGGAGTACGCCGGCTCGTGCGCCGACGAGAAGATCCGGTTGCGGAGTTCGAGATGCCCGAGTCGGTACGGCTGGAGCAGTGGGTCGTCGCTCAGTACCACATGTCCTCCATCGACGCCTTCGTCCGATCGATGAAGTCGCACAGCGCGGCGTCGACGGACTCGTCGAGCGGTGGCGGCTCGTAGGCGGCCAACGTGGCGGCGACGATCTCGGCTGCTCGTTCCTCGGTCCGCGATTCCCCGGCATCGCGCCACTGCTCGAAGCTGTTGTTGTCGGCGGTCGGGCTGTCGTAGAACGCCGTCTCGTAATGCCGGAGCGTGTGCTGCGAACCGAAGAAGTGTTTGCCGGGTCCGACCTCGGCGAACCCGTCGAGGGCGAACTCGTCGGGGTCGAGCGAGACGCCCTGCAGGTAACGGTGCAGGGCACCGCAGAAGTCGGTGTCCATCACGAACTTCTCGTACCCCATCGCCAAGCCGCCCTCGAGCCAACCAGCGGAGTGGAGGAGGAAGTTCGTCCCGCACAGGATCGCGGACATCATCGACATCGTCGACTCCGCCATCGCCTGACCGTCGGGGACCTTCGAAGCGGTGAAGGCCCCGGCACAGCGCAGGGGCAGGCCGACCCGACGAGCCAACTGCCCCACGACGAGTGAACCGATCGCCGGCTCGGGTGTCCCGAACGTGGGTGCGCCGGACCGGAGTGCCATCGACGACAGGAAGTTGCCGTAGATGACCGGTGCGCCCGGGCGGATCAGTTGCGAGAGGGCCACGCCGACCATCGTCTCGGCGTGTGCTTGAGCGATGTCACCGGCGAGGGTGACCGGGCCCATCGCCCCGCCGAGGATGAACGGCACGATCACCGACCCTTGATTCGACTCGGCGTAGGCCCGGATCGCCCCGGTCATCGCCTCGTCCCAGACGAGCGGCGAATTGACGTTGACGTTGCCCATCACGACGCAGTTCGCATCGGTGAACTCGGCCCCGAAGAGGATCCTCGCCATCTCGACCGAATCCCGGGCCCGCTCGGGACGGGTGACCGAACCGAGGAACGCCTGGTCGTTGTAGCGGATGTGGGCGTACACCATGTCGAGGTGCCGCTTGTTGACCGGGACGTCGACCGGTTCACAGGTCGTGCCCCCGGAGTGGTGGAGCCACGGCGTCGCATGGGTGAGTTGGACGAACCGGTGGAAATCGTCGAGTGACGCGTATCGGCGGCCTCCGGCGAGATCGCGGACGAACGGCGACCCGTACGCCGGAGCCATCACGACGTTGTCCCCTCCGATGACGACCGACTTGGCGGGATTCCGGGCGTGCTGGGTGAACTCACGCGGCGCCGTCGCGCACAGTTCCCGAACCTGCCCGGGCTCGAACCGGACACGGGTCCCGTCGATGCGTGCCCCCGCCCGCCGGAACTCGTCGCGGTCCTCGACGGCATTGATGTCGATGCCGACCGTGCCGAGCAGTTCGTCGGCGGCCCGTTCGATCAGATCGAGTCCGTCGTCGCCGAGCAGATCGTGTGGGCGCATGACCCGCCGGATGTACGCCGGTACCTCGGTCTTCGCCTCCGAACGCTCGACGACTCGTGCCGCTCGCCCTCGACGTGTCATCGGTTCCCCCTCTGTCTCCAGCCGACTCCCGCTCAGCGGGCGCCGGAACTCACCCCATGACCGTCCCCGACGTGACCGCCGGGGTCCGACGCCTCGAGAACGACCCGAGATCGATCGTGTGGCCGGTGACCTCGCCCACGAACTGCACCGGTTCGGCGTCGTGGTCGTGGCCGGTCATCGTCGCGTCGATGATCGCCCGCATGAACGCCCCGGCGAGCGGGGCGTTCTTGAACTGGTTCCCACTCGTACCACACGCCATGAAGAAGCCGTGGAGGTTCGAGCGGTCGTAGATCGGCACCCAGTCGTCGCTGGTGTCGTACAGCGCAGCGATGCCGGTCGGCTTGGTCGGCATGCCGAACTCGGGGAGGCGCCGGGCGAGACGCATCATGGTCGTCTCCCACACCTCGACCGTCGTGTGGGGTGAGTTGGTGTCGGGGTCGTCGATCCAGTGCAGCGGATCGCAGTCGGGTTCGGTACCACCGACCAGCAGGGTCCCGCCCGGTTGCGGCCGGAAGTACTGACCGACGTCGAGATCGGCGACGAGTGGGGCTCCGTCGTCGAGTGAGGCTCCCGCCGGCGCCGGCGCGGCGAACGCTTCCTGACGTAACGGGCGGTGGCCGATCGTCATGTCATCGGTGACCCCGGCGAGTCGGTTGATGATCGACGAGTGCGGCCCGCCGACGTTCACCACGACCGGCGCTTCGAGACGGCTGCCGTCGGCGAGGGTGACACCGACGACGCGTTCGCCGTCCGGGGACCGGTCGACCGAGACGACCTCCGTGCGGAAGCGGAACTCGGCGCCGTGCTGGCGGGCGGCGTAGGCCAGGTTGCGGGCGGCGAGCGCCGGGTCGTCGACGAACCCCGAGTCGGCCTGGAGGACGGCGCCGAGCACACCCGTGGCGTCGGCGGCGAACTCCGGATCATCGATCCGCTTCGGCGGGTAGTACCGCCCGTTGTCCATCCAGGGATAGCGCCGGGCCACCTCGTCGGCGTCGAGGTCCTCGAACGGGATGCCGTACTCGGTCCACAGCGCCATCATCGTGGTCGGGTCGTATCCCGTCGTCCGGAAGATCAGGTTGCCGGTGGTGATGAAACGGCACATGCCGTCGGGGTCGACGCACCCGAGGTGTGCCTCCCAGTCACGCCATCGGTAGGCCGCCTCCCACGACGTCAGGATCGCATCGCGGGTCGAGTACGAGTACCGGATGATCGCCGACGACGAGCTGGTCGACCCCGCTCCGGCACCGGGCCCCTTGTCGACGACGACCACTCGTCGACCGCCACGGGCGAGTTCCAACGCGACCGACGCCCCGATCACGCCCGCGCCGATCACGATCGCATCCGTCGACTCGCTCACGACGACGCACCACCCGCGAGGATCGCCTCCTGCCACGACCTGGTGTCGGCGACGGAGTTGAACGTGAAGCTGTGGAGCGCCTCGATGCCGAGCTCGGTGGCGTCCTCGGCGAATGCCACGACCATCTCGGTCGGGTCGAAGCCGCCGGGAGCCAGCAGCTTCATCACGGTCGAGGTGTTCTTGGACAGGAACCGCATCGACGCGCCGATCCCGAGGCGGGTGCCGACCTTCATGAGCCTCGCCCGGTCGACGACACCCGGCACGCCGAGCCGGATCGGCGCCGTGACGCCGCGAGCCCGCTCGCGCTCGATCCACGACCGGATACCCGCCTCGTCGAAACACATCTGGGTCGAGATCCAGCCCCCGAGACCGAACTCGGTGAGCAGCGCCTGCTTCAGCAGGACCTGCTCGTCGACGATCGCACGATCGACGAACGCGTGGCCGTCCGGGTACCCGGCGAACCCGACGGCGGACACACCCGGGTCGGCGGCGAGGAAGTCCCGCAGGAACGACAACGCCCCCTCGTACGGGCCGTGCGCCTCGGGGGCGTCCCCGGCGATGACGTACACCTCGGGCAGAGCGAGATCACGGCACCAGGCGGCGAGCTCACGGGCCTCGTCGTGCGACGCGACCATGCGACCGGCGAAGTGCGGAGTCGCCGCGAACCCGTCGGCGACGAGCCGGGCGGTCAACTCCTGCGTCGCCGCGATCCCCTGCGCCGGGGAACAGGTCACCGAGACGTGCGCGCCCGGTGGGAGATCGGCGATCGCCTGCTCGACCGACTTCATCGGGATGATCTCGTACTGGAGATTCGACACGAGCCGGGCCATGGCCGGCGAATGCTCGACCGGCACGCCACCGAACGGCCAGCGCTTCTTCAACGTCTGCATCATCGAGGTCTGCATCGGTGTGGCTCCTCTCAGCCGAACTCGTGGGGGATCTCGTCTCGTCGGCGGGCGATGAAGGCGAGGAGTTCCTCGTCGATCGCCTCGTCGATCGGGGGCGCCTCGTACGAGGCGAGCTGCTCTTTCCAGATCGCATTCGCCCGCTGAGCGGCGTCGAGCGATCCCTCCTCCGACCACTGCTCGAAGCTGTTGTAGTCGGCGGTCGTCGAGCGGTAGAACGCGCTCTCGAAGTTGGCCAGGGTGTGGGCGGTACCGAGATGATGGAGGCCGGGCTCGTGGGCGCAGAGCGCCTCGAAGGCGAGACCGTTCTCGGACATGTCGATCCCGGCGGCGAACGTGCTCATCGCCCCGAGTTGGTCGGCGTCGAGCACGAACTTCTCGTAGCCGATCGCGAGGCCCCCTTCGAGCCAGCCGGCGGCGTGCAGCACGAAGTTGACACCGCCCAGCAGTGTCGGGAGCAGTGTGTTCGCCGACTCGTACGCCGCCTGCGCATCGGGCACCTTGGAGGCGCACAGCGAGCCACCCGACCGGAACGGAACACCGAGGCGCCGGGCGAGTTGGCCGACGGTGTAGAGCACCATCGCCGGCTCGGGCGTGCCGAAGGTCGGAGCACCCGACTGCATCGAGATCGAGCTGGCGAACGATCCGAAGACCGTCGGGGCACCGGGCCGGACGAGTTGGGTGAAGGCCATGCCGACGAGGGCCTCGGCGAGGGTCTGCGTGGCGACGCCCGCGGACGTCGCCGGTGCCATCGCCCCGGCGAGGATGAACGGGCTGATCACCGTCGCCTGGTTGGCCGAGGCGTAGACCTCGGTGGCCGCGAGCATCGTGGCGTCCCAGACCATCGGCGACGAGGCGTTGATCAGGCTCGTCATCACCGTCCGATCGGCGAGGTCGCCGCCGAATGCGATTCGGGCCAACTCGACCGAGTCGGCCGCCCGCTCGCCGGCCGTCACCGACCCCATGAACGGCTTGTCGCTGTAGCGCAGGTGCGCGTACACCATGTCGAGGTGACGATGGCTGACGGGAACGTCGACGGGCTCGCACACCGTGCCACCCGAGTGGTGCAGGTACGGCGACAGGTACGTCAACTGCACGAAGTTCCGGAAGTCGGCGAGCGTCGCGTACCGGCGGCCACCGTCGAGGTCGTGGACGAACGGCGATCCGTAGTTCGGGGCGAACACCGTCGCATCACCACCGATGACGACGTTCCGCTCGGGATTTCGTGCGTGCTGCACATAGGTCGCCGGAGCGGTCGCCTGCACGAGCGAACGCGCCAAGCCTGCCGGGAACCGCACCCGGGTGCCGTCCACCTCGCAGCCGGCTGCTCGGAACCGTTCGATCGCCGACGGGTAGTCGCGGATCTCGACGCCGACCCGTTCGAGCAGCAGGTCGGCGTGGTGCTCGATCAACTCGAGACCCTCGTCGCTGACCAGTTCGTACGGCCGGATCGTCCGGGTCAGAAAGGCCGCAGACGGCGACGACGCGAGCGAGCGCGCCGCACGGCGCTGCTCGCGTCCGCCTCCTCGCCGCCCGCCACGTGCGGTGGTCTCGCTCATGGTTCTCCTCCTGCGGTCGCTCCGGCCCGTTCGCCGCGACGTCGCCGACGGGCCCGGTCGGTCGGGTCCGAGGTTCCCACGCCCTGCTCCGGCAGCGCCACCTGCGCAGCCAGGTGAGGCGTCGGTGCCGTTGCGTGCGGGAACGCCATGGCGGCGACGAACAACTCCTGGAACCGCGGCTCGGTGGCCGTCTCGACCTTGGTCACGGCGGCGACGACCTGTTCCATCTCGCGGCGGAGTCCACGGGACAGCAGCGCCTCGACGGCCCCGGTGCCAGCGGCGTTGCCGACCGAGACCACCGAGTCGACCGGACCATCGGGGACGAGGCCGAGGACCATCGCCCGGAGCGGGTCGATGTGGGCACCGAACGCCCCGGCGAGAGCGACCCGCTCGACGACCGGGGATCCGGCCCGCTCGACGAGCAGGTCGATACCGGCGCGCAGTGCGGCCTTGGCGAGTTGGATCGCCCGGATGTCGTTCTGGGTCACCATCACCGCGCCGGCGCCCTCACCCCACAGCACGTACGAAAACGTGCGGCCGTCGGGGACGATCCGAGGCGTGCGCGCCGCCAGCGAACCGTCGATCACGCCGTTGCGGTCGCAGATGCTCGCCAGGAACATCTCGGCGATCACGTCGATGATGCCCGACCCGCAGATCCCGGTGACGCCGGTCTTGCGGACCGAATCGACGAACCCGGGTTCGTCGGACCACGGCTCGATCCCGATCACCTTGATGCGGGGTTCGAGCGTCTCGGTGTCGATGCGGACCCGCTCGATCGCTCCCGCCGTCGCCCGCTGCCCCGAGCTGATCTGTGCTCCCTCGAACGCCGGCCCCGTCGGACTCGAGGCGGCGAACAGCCCGCTCCGGTCACCGAGGACGATCTCGGCGTTGGTGCCGACGTCGACCACGAGTTGGACCGACTCGGACCGGTGCGGCGCCTCGGCGAGGATCGCGCCGGCGGTGTCGGCACCGACGTGCCCGGCGATGCACGGTCCGACGTAGCAACGTCCGTTCGGGAGGTCGAGGTCGAGATCGGCGGCCCGCACGGTGAGCGCCCGGTTCGTGGTCAACGTGAACGGCGCCTGGCCGAGCGGGGTCGGGTCGAAGCCGAGGAGCACGTGGTGCATGATCGGATTGCCCACCAGCACGACCTCCAGGACCTGGTCGCGTCCGGTCGAGGCCTGATCCACCAGATCGCCGATCAGGCCGTCGACGGCGGTGCGCACGGCCTCGGTCAGTTCGCGATCACCTCCCGGGTTCATCATCACGTAGGAGACCCGGCTCATGAGGTCCTCACCGAAGCGGATCTGCGGGTTCATCCGCCCGACCGATGCCCGGACCGCTCCCGTGGTGAGTTCACAGAGGTGTCCCGCGATCGTGGTCGATCCGATGTCGATGGCGATGCCGAACGCCTCGTCGACGAAGCCGGGCCACACGGCGACGACCTGGTCGGCACCCGACTCGCTGGCCGCCACCGCCACCGTCACCGCTCCCTTGCCCCGAGCGACGGCCGTCTGCAGCATCGAGAGGCCGTGGAGCGGGATCTCGGGCACGGACCTGTCGTGCTGGGTGGCGACCGCTGCCACCACTCGGTCGGCGAGGCTCACGTCGTCGCCGAGTTCCCCGTCGGCGACCTCGACGTACCACAGCGTGAACGTCGGATCGATCTCGAACGCCGGCAGGTCGAGATCCTTGCGAACCACCTGGCGGTGGACCTGACTCTCGGGTGGGACGTCGATGACCACGTCGCCACAGATCGTCGCCGCACAGCCGAGACGACGTCCGGGCACGAGGGGCCTGTTCCCCCGGTAGTCGGTCTCGATCGCAGCCGATGGCCCGAGCGCCTCGGTGGTGACCTCGATGCCCCACTTCGGGAACGTCCCGACGCCCGGGACGACCTGGCACCGGCCACAGATACCCCGGCCTCCACACACGGTGTCGAGGTCGGCTCCGAGCCGTCGGGCGGCATCGAGCACGGAGGTGCCGTCGGGTACCGTGCCGCTCAGCCCCGACGGGGTGAACACGACGCGGTGCTCGCTCATGTGGGCCGACGGCGACGGCGGCCGTCACGTCCACCGCGGGCGCCTTCGGCACCCGCCGCATCGGGATCGCGGTTGGCGCGGATCCACGCTGCACAGTCACGGTCGGTACCCATCAACACGTCGGCCGCCATGACCGCGGCCTTCACCTCGGCGTGGAGCGGGTTCATGATCGCCGAGGTCATCCCCGCACCGATCGCCATCGAGAGGAAGGTGCCGGTCACGATGTGCCGATTCGGCAGCCCGAAGCTCACGTTGGACGCCCCGCAGGTCGTGTTCACGCCGAGTTCCTCGCGGAGACGCCGGATGAGCCGGAACGCCTGCTGGCCGGCACCGCCCATCGCACCGATCGGCATGACGAGCGGATCGACGACCACGTCGCTGGCGGGGATCCCGTGATCGGCGGCCCGCTCGACGATGCGCTTGGCGACGGCGAACCTGACGTTCGGGTCCTCGGAGATGCCGGTCTCGTCGTTGGAGATCGCGACGACGGCAGCGCCGTAGCGGGCGACGAGCGGCAGGACCCGCTCCATGACCTCGTCTTCGCCCGTCACCGAGTTGACGAGCGGCTTGCCCTGATAGACGGCGAGTCCGGCCTCGAGCGCTTCGATGATCGACGAGTCGATCGACAGGGGCACGTCGGTCACCGCCTGGACGAGTTGGACGGCGCGTGCGAGCAGCGCCGGTTCGTCGGCGAGCGGGATCCCGGCATTGACGTCGAGCATGTGGGCGCCCGCCTCGACCTGGGCGATCGCATCGGCCTCGACCCGGCTGAAGTCGCCCTCCTTCATCTCGGCGGCGAGCAACTTGCGACCCGTCGGGTTGATCCGCTCGCCGATCATCACGAACGGCCGATCGAATCCGATGACGACCTCCTTGGTCGCCGAACTCAGCACGGTGTCAGTCATCGTCGTCTCCTGTGATCGGGTCGTCGTCGAGTTCTTCGAGTGCCAGCAGTTCGTCGCGGTCGACGTCGTCGTCGACGATGTCGGCGACGAAGCCGCCGGCATATGCCAGTCGACCGAGGTACTCGCGGGACAGGCTCTGCTCGAGTTCGGCTGCCACCGCTGCTGCGGCCGCAGCGATGTCGTCACCGCACGGGGTCGACACCCGTCGCCACTGGGCGATGTCCTCCTCGGCGGTGTAGATGCCGGCCTTGCGCTTGGCCCGGTCGACCGCTCGTTGGAACTTGGCCGAGAGCACGACCTGATGGCGGTCCCGACCGGACTGTCCGTTGACCTGGGCGGGGATGTCGCGCCAGTAGATCGTCACGACCTCTGGACCCCCGGCACGTGCACGTCGACTCATCCCGGGACCACCTCACGAAGTTGAAGACGGATCGGCTCGGCAAAGCGCTCGAGGCCGGTGGATTCGACGACCAGTTCGAGGCCGAGACGCTCGGCGGCGGCTCGAGCCGATTCCACCACGACCGGATCGTCGCTCTGCTGGAGCAGCACCACCCGTCGGTAGTTGGAGAACAGCATGTCGATCAGTTCCGGATGGCGATCGAGGCCGAGCCCCTGCCACACCAGCGCATCGAAGTGCCGGGCCAGGTAGTCGGTGAGATAGAACGTGCCGATCTCCTGCTCGTGCAGCTCGGCGAACCGGTCACTCCCGGCGAAGAACTCGTAACAGTGCGCCCCGGGGAGTCGCCCGATCCGGCGGCCCGACCCTTCGATGTACGCATCGAGGAGTCCACCGGTGCCGCAGTCGGCGTAGCCGAGGAGCACCGGACGATCCGGGTCGACGGTGGCGAGGCGTTCCTCGATCGCCGGGACGATCCGGTCGGGCCGATTGTGGAGCGGCGCCGGCAGGTAGTCGACCTCGATCCGATCGGCGAGGTCCGACGCCGTGAGCACGGCCCGGAGTTCGCGAACCAGCGCTCCGCACGCCAACACCAGCGGGGGCATGGGCTGCATCGAGCGATCCGGGTGGTCAGACCGACGGTCCGGCGGGCTCGGCAGTGCGGAGCCGACGTGCGTTGACCAGTTCCTTCGCCATCTCGGCGGCGACCGCAGCGTCGCGGCAGTAGGCATCGGCACCGACGGCCTGGCCGAACTCTTCGTTCAGCGGTGCCCCACCGACCATGACGATGTAGCGGTCGCGCAGTTGTCGCTCCTCGAGCGTGTCGACGACGACCTTCATGTAGGGCATCGTCGTCGTGAGCAGCGCCGACATCCCGAGGATGTCGGGTTGGTGCTCCTCGAGGGCGGCGAGATATTTCTCGACGTCGCAGTTGATGCCCAGGTCGACGACCTCGAACCCGGCGCCCTCCATCATCATCGCCGTGAGGTTCTTACCGATGTCGTGGATGTCGCCCTTGACCGTCCCGATGACGATCTTGCCGATCGGTTCGGCACCCGTCTCGGCGAGCAACGGCCGGAGGATCTCCATACCGGCCTTCATCGCGTTCGCTGCGAGGAGCACCTCGGGCACGAACAAAATGCCGTCGCGGAAGTCGATGCCGACGATCCGCATGCCTTCGACGAGGGCATCGTTGAGCACCTTGTCGGCGCCCCACCCTCGGTCGAGGAGGATCGTGGTGCCTTCGACGATCTCGTCGCCGAGTCCGTCGTAGAGGTCGTCGTGCATCTGCGAGACGAGTTCGTCGTCGGGCAGTGTGGCCAGGTCGAGATCGTCGAGGCCCTCGTCGCTCATGTGCTTCCCCTTCGTGGGCGCTCGTCCGGCGCCGACGCCGACGAGAGGATTCCAACACTCGGAACGAGTTCCGACGAACGGAACGTTTCCGTACCGTGGAACGCTAGCACCCTCCGTGAGGTGTGTCACCCCCGGACGGGATTCCGGCGTCGAGGACCTCGTCGACGTCGTGGCGACCGGCGAGGCGGTCGGAGATCCGCTTGGCGGTCGCCACGACCGCCGACGCCGTCGCAGCGGCGGCGCCCTCGGCCGGGAACCGGTACGACGGCCCATGAGCGTGGACAGCGGCGACCACGAGCCCGGCGTGGTTGAAGATGGGCGCCGCGACGGAGTTGAGCCCCTCCGACATCTCCTCGTAGACCCATCCGAAACCGGCACGCCCGACGTCGGTCAGGCGCTGCTCGAGCACGGCCGCATCCGTGATCGAGTGCTCGGTCCAGCCGGCGAGTTCACCCTCGAGGAACGTCCGTCGGACGTCGTCATCGGCGAACGCGAGCAGGACGAGACCGGACGACACGACGTGCGCATCGACGCTTTCGCCGGTCCAGTCCCGGACCTGCACCTCGTGGGCGGCGTCGACCTGGTCGAGATATCGGACCCGTCGGCCCTCGAGGACCCCGAGGCCGGTCGCCTCACCGATCTCGGTCATCAGCTCCGCCAGGTAGGGCCGCACGACGCCGACGAGCCCGCGCCCCGGACCAGCGGCAGCGGACAGTTCGAGCAGCGTCTCGCCGAGCGAGTACCAGCCCATCGAATCGCTCTGGTCGACCACGCCCTCGTCGACGAGGGTGGTGAGGATCCGCGAGACCGTGCTTTTCGGCAGGTCGGTCCGCTCGGCGATCTCGGTGACCCCGGCGGGTCCGGTCGCGAGCGCCCGAAGAATGGCGAACGCCCTCTCGACGCTTCGAACCGACATGGGACTCCTCTTGGATTGTCGCACGCACTCGCGACCGCACCAAACCGTGCGCTCATCTCACGACCGCCCACGATACCCCTTCGCGACGGTAGTGTTCCGCCTGGTGAAACAGCCGGCCGAGGCGGGTGATTCGATGGACGGCATCGTCCTCACCGATGCCG
The DNA here is from genome assembly GCA_049458915.1 of Ilumatobacteraceae bacterium. Lineage (GTDB taxonomy): Bacteria > Actinomycetota > Acidimicrobiia > Acidimicrobiales > Ilumatobacteraceae > Ilumatobacter. The sequence goes on along the minus strand of JBMUCX010000065.1, from coordinate 2,292 downwards.
GGCACGAATGGGTGGCCGATCTCGAACCCGGCCCGATCACGACGTCGGTCGCCTGGGCCTCGTGGGCGCTGTTCGCCGGATTGGCCCTGATGCTCGTCGGGGCCGGCATCTTCGCCACGCTGCTCGGCGTTCGCAGTGAACTCGACGGATTCAGCGCCCTCGAGATCGGCCTCGTCAGCGCCGCCTACTACGCGGGTTTCCTCGGCGGCTCCCGCCTCAGCCTCCGGCTGCTCGGCACGGTCGGACACATCCGGGTCTATGCCGCGCTCGCCTCGCTCCTCGCGGCCTCGATGCTCACCTCCGGCCTCGTGAGCCACCCGGTGGCCTGGATCCTGCTCCGGGTGGCGACGGGCGTCTGCCTCGCCGGGCAGTACGTCGTCGCCGAGTCGTGGCTCAATCAACTCGTGTCCAACAACGGTCGCGGGCGACTCCTCTCGCTGTACAACGTGACCACGGTCGTCTGTTACGGGATCGGCCAGCTCTGGTTCACGCAGCTCGATCCGCGGGCGATCACCGGATTCGCGATCGCTGCGATCCTCGTCTCGATCGCCGTGGCGCCGGTCGCCCTGTCGGAGGACGCCACGCCGCCCGTGCTCACCCGATCGTCACGGATGACGCTCCGTGAGCTCTGGCGGATGGTGCCGACCGGAATGGTGACCTCCGTGCTGGTCGGGATCGCGCACGGGGCGTTCATCGGCCTCGGTGCGGTCTACGGGACCCGCAGCGGTCTGTCGATCGGGGCGATCGGTGTGTTCGTGGCGATGCCGACCGTCGGCGGCCTGCTGCTGAGCGTCCCGGTCAGCTCCATCTCCGACCGCATCGACCGACGACTCATCGGTGCCGGCGCAGCGATCACTGCACTGGTCGGCGGACTCCTGCTGATCCAGTTCGGGCCGGCCAGTTGGGTCGGCCTGGTGGCGATGGCCGTCGTCGGTGGCATGACCTATCCGCTCTATTCGATCGCCGGGGCGTACACGAACGACTGGGTCCCCAGCGAGCAGCTGACGGCCGCGGCGGGTCAACTCGTGCTGCTCTACGGGGCCGGCGCCTTCACCGGCCCGATCATCGGATCGTTCGTGATGGACATCGTCGGCGTCACCGGATTCGGCTGGACCACCGTCGTCACCCACGGGGCCATCGCACTGTTCCTGATCGTGCGGATGATCCAGTACCCGGCGGCGGTTCGGGCCAAGCCGTGGAACGAGGTCCCGCTGTCCGGTCGGGTCCTGTACCTGCCCGCAACGGCACTCGCGATGGGTCGGCGACTCCGCCCGGGTCGACGCGCCCGCCGCCCCGAGGGCAGCTGAGCCGAGCCGCTCGGCGTCAGACCGCCCCGAGCATCCGAGCAGCGGCCATCGTGTTCTGGAGCAGACAACCGATCGTCATCGGACCGGTTCCACCGGGCATCGGTGTGATCGCTCCGGCGATCGACTGGACGGCGTCGAAATCGACGTCACCGACGATCCCGGCTTCCGAGCGGGAGACGCCCACGTCGAGCACGGCGGCTCCGGGCTTCACGTGGTCGGCGGTGATCATCCGAGCCTGGCCGGCGGCTGCGACGATGATGTCCGCTTCACGACAGACGGCGGCCAGATCGGGTGTCCGGGAGTGCGCCAGCGTGACCGTCGCATCGGCACCCTTCCGGCCGAGGAGCAGCACCTGAGGGAGACCGACGAGCGTGGAGCGACCGACGACCACGGCACGCCTTCCCGCCGTTTCGACGCCGTATCGCTCGATCAATCGCATCACACCGAGCGGGGTGCAGGGCACGTGACCGGGCAACCCTCGCACGAGCCGCCCCATCGACCGCTCGGTCAGCCCGTCGACGTCTTTCTCCGGTGGGATCCGGGCCAACACGGGTTCGGGGTCGAGCCCGTCGGGCAGCGGGAGTTGGACGAGGATTCCGTGGACCGCCGGATCGTCGACGAGCGCCTGGACGGCAGCTTCGACCTCGGCCTGGGTCGCCGACGCCGGCAACTCGACGTGACGCGGCGCCATCCCGGCCTCTTCGGCCTTGCGCTGCTTCATGCGGACGTAGATCTGGCTCGGCTTGTCGGCACCCACCAGCACCGTGGCGAGGCAGACCGCCGGCGAGCCGAGCGACTCGATCTCCGAGCGCAACTCGGCCACGATCTCGTCGCGCAGGCGATTGCCGTCGAGCAGGACGGCCCCGCCGGGAGTGCGCTCGAACTCGTCGGTCATCTCGTTCCTCCGGTCACGACAGGCCGACGATCTCTCCGTCGGCATCGAAATCGATCCTCGAGGCCGCCGGCGACTTGGCGAGACCGGGCA
>JBMUCX010000064.1:0-16136 GCA_049458915.1 Ilumatobacteraceae bacterium | reverse complement strand
CTGCATCTACACACACCAAACAACCAACCTGATCGCAGACATCGCCGGATACCACGAGCCGTGACGTCGGCTCGTCGTACCCGACACATCACGGTCGGCCGTGCCACCGCCGACCCGCCTCGAGATGCAGAGCGGCCGAACCGCTCTCGATGTCCACGTCGTGGGCCGTCAGCGACGGCGCTCGGCCGGATGCCACTCAGCTGGTGTACAACCGGGTGCCGGCGATGACGACGTCGAACCCGTCGGCACCGGCAGCCACCTCGAACTCATAGGCCGACACGCCTTCGCCCCGGTCACCCGCCGGTACGAACCGGACTTCTCCCTCGTCGAGGACGATCGTGTCGCCGGCAAACGGTCGGCCGAGCACCTCGGACCATCGTGCGGCCATGGCCGACGGGTCGTTCGCCTCGATCTCGACGGCGACGACGGCCCGAACGACGTCGGTGATGACGTGAGCCCGCCACTCGGGGCCTGCCCACGGCCACTCCCCCCAGGTCTCGGCGCGATCGATCGACAGGATCGCTCCGCCGACATCGGCTGGATGGAGGTGCAGTCCGACGATCCCCTCCGTGACCGCCTCGTACACGATCCTCGCCCCTGCCGCAGCGATTCGTGACCGCATCGTGTCCAGGTCGTCGACCTCGAGGATCACCATGTATCCGGTGTCGCCACCTCGTTTGTCGATGAGTCGACCAGCCGTCGTCCCGTCCTGGATCGGCGAGACGATCTCGAGCAGCTGCTCGCCGATCGGGAACAGGGCGTTGCGGAGGCCGAACACGCCGACGCCGGGATCCCGGTAGCACAGCGACACTCCGAGCGTGTCGACGACCGCCGCCTCGGTGCCAGCCAGATCAACGGCCGCGAGGACCACCTGGCGGAGTCGGATCCTCATGACGTCACCTCCTCCGGACGTGCCGGGACGTCCGGTCCGATCGGCCAGCCGTCCAGGACCTGATCGAGGTACTCCGACATCCCGACACCGGTCAGCCCGTTGCACCGGTAGCGGGTCATCGCTTCGGTGATCCTGGTCGTGAGTTCGGACCCGTCGGGTGAGGTCCGTCGATTGCGCAGCGGGATCAGCGAGATCACCTCACCCTCGATCTCGTAGACCGCTCCGGCAGCCGTCGTGGCACGGCATCGCATCGCCGTCTGGTGTCCACGATCATCGAAATCACTGTCGATCTCGACCGCGACGAGCTTGTGGTATTCGCCCTCCGACAGCACCATCCCGCTCTGGCGCGGCTCCTGGCCCGGCCCGGCGTCGATCACGGAGAGCATCATCGCCAGATCCGGGCCGAGCATGATCGGCAGCCAGCGGTACCACCCGATCGCCTGCCAGTACCTCGGACCCCACGACTTGTCCCGGAGACCGAACCCGTCGATTTCGATCACCTCGGCGATCGATCCGTCGGCCACCTCCCCCGTCAGGGTGATCGTTCCGGTCACCCGGGTGTGCTGCTCGTAGTGCGCCTTGGCGAAACTCTTCGTCGGGTCGGTCTCGATCTCGGATCCGTCCGCTCGGACCGGCTTGCCGCCGTACATCGGCGACATCCCTCGAACGGTGAGATCGACGGTGCAGTCCACGTGAGGGTTCTCACGGAAGGCGGTGCGTGGGTCGACCATCTGCTCCGGCTCGTCGAGCAGGACCACCCGGCCCGAGTAGGTGACCCGCAGTTCCTCGAACGGCGTGACCACCTCGATCCGGAGTCCGCCGGCGCTCATCTCGGTGTTCGTCGTGATCTTCGGGCGTTGGTACATGAACCCGACCCGGCCACCGGGGAGGTACAGGCACACCGTCATCTCGGCGTAGCCCTCGTTGACCCGGTTGCCGAGCCGGAACCAACCACCGATCCCGCGTTCGAGGTCGAACGCGTTCAGGTACATCGACTCGTTGTAGTTCGGCGAGTCGTCGGGTTCGTGGGGGTACTCGTCGTCGGGCTCGAGCACCGTGATGATCCTGCTGTCGCTCACACCGACGAGTTTGAACCGTCGGGGCCGCCCGGGGCGAGCCAGACGGTGTACCGACGCGGCATGATCTCGGTATGAGCACCTCCGGTCATCTCCCCTCGTTCCGACTCGACGGACAGGTCGCCCTGGTCACCGGCGCCAGCCGCGGCATCGGGAGCGGCCTCGCCGAGGCCCTCGCCGCCGACGGCGCCACCGTGGCTGTCGCCGCTCGCTCCATCGACGACGCCCGGGAGGTCGTGGATCGCATCATCGCATCCGGTGGCACCGCCACCGGCCACGTCATCGACGTCGGCGACATCGGGTCGATCCGAAACGGCGTCGCGTCGGTGGTCGATACGCACGGCCGGATCGACGTCCTGGTGGCGAACGCCGGGCTCGGGGCGAACCACGCCGCCCTCGACGTGACCGAGGACGACTGGGACACGATGATGGACGTCAACCTGAAGGGTGCGTTCTTCACCGCCCAGGCCTGCGGTCGGCACATGGTCGAGCAGGGGTCGGGACGCGTGATCATGATCAGTTCCCAGGCATCGCTGGTCGGCATCCGTGATCACGCCGTCTATTGCGCATCCAAGGGCGGGATGAACCAGTTGGTCAGGGTGCTGGCACTCGAATGGGGTGGCCTCGGCGTGACGGTGAACGCCGTCGCCCCGACGTTCATCCACACCCCTGGTACCGCTGAGCGCCTCGACGATCCCGAGTACTTGGCCGGCGTCGTCGCCCGGATCCCGCTCGGTCACGTCGGCACGATCGCCGACGTCGCCGGCGCCGTGATCTACCTGGCGTCGGAGGCCGGCGGGTTGGTCAACGGCACGATTCTCGCCGTCGATGGCGGCTGGACCGCTCAGTAGCGATCAGCGCACACTCCAGACCGGCGACCATCCGAATTCTGTGGCAGCGATCCCGACCGAATGTGCCATGTTCGCTTCCACAAAATTCCGGTGACCATTCTGTGGCAGCGATCCGGACCGGAACGGTCGTGATCGCTGCCACAAAGTGGGCAGGGAGGGGCAGCGCCGGCGGGGCGGCCGGGGTCAGGCCAGGCTGACCGGGTGCGGCTCGAACTCGAGACGGCCGTGGGCGATGTGCGGGAGCACGTGCCGGGCGAACAGGTCGCACTCGGCGGCGTGCGGGTAGCCGGAGAGGATGAAGGCCTCGATCCCGGCGTCGATCAACTCCTCGATCTTCCCCCGCACCTGATCCGGATCACCGACGATCGCCGCCCCGGCACCGGAGCGGGCACGCCCGACGCCGGTCCACAGGTGACGTTCGACGTACCCCTCGTCGTCGGCACTCTCACGGAGCGCCGCCTGGTTCGCCACGCCCGCCGACGCAGAGTCGAGCGACCGCTTCCGGATCGCTTCCCCCTCGGCGGGGTCGAGCTTCGACAGCAAGCGCCGCGCTGCCGCACGCGCTTCGTCCTCGGTCTCGCGCACGATCACGTGCGAGCGCCAGCCGTATCGGAGGGTTCGGCCTTTCGCCGCCGCACGGGCGTCCATGTCGGCCTTGACCACCAACACCTTCTCGGTCGTGTCCGGCCACATCAAGAACACGTCCGCGCCGGCGGCTGCGCACTCGCGCGCTGCGGGTGACAGCCCACCGAAGTAGAACAGCGGGCTCCGACCCGACACGGTCCGCGCCCCCGGCGGATCGACGGTGAGGTCGAGGAACTCGCCGTGGAGGTCGAGCGGGCGCCCGTCGAGCAACTCCCGAAGTGCGAACATGATCTCGGTCGATCGGCGGTAGCGGGGCTCGGAGTCGAGCACCTCGCCAGGGACGTCGGACGAGATGATGTTGATCGTCAGCCGACCACCCATCATCTGATCGAGCGTGGCGATCTGCCGGGCCAACTGCGGCACGACGACCTCGCCGCACCGGATCGCCAGCAGCATCCGGAGCGACGTCATCGGCGCCATCCCGGCGGCGAACACCGTGTTGTCGATGCCGAGTGCATACCCCGACGGCAGCAGCACGTTGTCGAACCCGTAGCGGTCGGCGGTGAGCACGATGTTGCGACAGTGCTCCCACGAACTGCGGAGCGCCGGATCCGGCACGCCGAGGAACTCGTAGTCGTCGTCGCACAGCGCACTGAACCACGACATCTCGACGGACGGACGACCCGGCCTCGCGTTCATGCCCGGACCTCCCGGCGATCGGTGGTGAAGCGTTCGTCCATCAGTTCGGCGAGAGCGACCGGCCGGCCGAGTTCGATGCTCCGGTGGGCGGCGGCCCCGACGGCGACCGCCCAGTAGCCGTCGTCGAGTGTGACGGCCGGTGCGCCACCGGATCTGATCGCTGCGAGGAAGTCGACGTGCTCCAGGTAGCTCGAGCCGTGGTGGAGCCCCTCGTGCAGGATGCGGTCATCGGCCGCCGTGTACGACTCGACCCCACCGATCCAGTGCTCACCGCGGCGACCGACGTGGATGGTGTCGGAGGGGATCCGAGCCTCCACCTTGCCGAGCTCACCGACGACCGACATCTCCTCCTGATCGTGCGTCGCCTCGGCGAACATGCACAGGTCGAGCATCGACCGCGCCCCACTCGGGTAGTCGACGATCACGAACGCGTTGTCCAAGATGTCCGGGGTCCGGCCTTCGTACGACTCGTCGAGATGGTTCACGTCCTGTGCGCCCGATGCCATCACCCGAATCGGCCGCTCGCGGAGGATGAGGTTCATCAGGTCGAAGAAGTGGCAGGTCTTCTCGACGAGTGTGCCGCCGGTGTTGGCGGTGAAGCGGTTCCAGTTGCCGACCTTCACGAGGAACGGGAACCGGTGCTCCCGGATCGCGACCATGCGAGGTGTGCCGACGGCACCGCCGTGCACGAGTCGGATCAGCTCGGCGGCCGCCGGCATGTAGCGGTACTCCATCGCCATCCACGTGACGAGGCCCGGTGCTCGCTCCGCCGCGAGGTCGAGCACCGACTCGCAGTCGGCCACCGTCGTGCACAGCGGCTTCTCGATCATCACGTGCAACCCGCTCCGCAGCGCATCGGGCAGTACGTCGATGTGGGTGTGGTTCGGCGTGGCGATGACCACGGCGTCGCACAGACCGCTGTCGAGCAGCGCCCGATGATCGTCGAACACCGACACTCCGTCACCGGCCGCTGCCGCACCCGCTGCGCGGGATCCGGCGTCGGTGTCGGCGATCGCCGTCACCGTGGCGCCGTCGAGTACCCGGATGTTCTCGATGTGCTCGACACCCATCATCCCGGTGCCGATCACCCCGTACCGGACCGGGGTGCCGGCCGTCGTCGTCTCGTCCATGGTGCCGATCCAACCAGTCGCTCATCACTTCCGCCAGCCAGACCTTGCCTCTCACGTGATAGGAATCACCTATGAGCACCATCGGGTCCATCGATGACATCGACCCCAGCGCCCTGCGGCTCTTCCTCGCCGTCGCCGAACTCGGCAGCGTGTCGCGAGCCGCTGCGCGAATGCGCATCGCTCAGCCCTCGGCGACGGCGAAGCTCCAGAAACTGGAGCGGCAACTCGGCGTGCCGCTCCTCGAACGGACCGCCACCGGTTCAGCGCCGACCGCTGCCGGTGCTCGCCTCCTGCCTGCGTGCACCGCCGCCGTCACGGCGGTGTCCGACCTGATCGACGGGGCGGTCGCTCTCCGCGATGCCGGCGATGTCCTCGTCGTCGCCACGACCCGCCACGTGGCCGAGCACCACCTGCCGCTCTGGCTCGGTCGACTCCACCGCACGCCGATCTCGGTCATCGAACTGGACACGCTCGGCGTGGCTCGAGCCGTCCGCGACGGTGATGCGGTCCTCGGGTTCGTCGAGGGACCGGAACGTCCGATCGGACTCACCAGTCGGGTCGTAGCGCAAGAACTCCTCGTTCCGATCGTCGGACCGCACCACGACTGGTTCGGTCGCCGGCAGGCGATCACCATCGATGAACTGTCCGCTGCCACGACGGCGCTCCCACGACCGGGGTCCGGACTCAGAGACGTCGTCATGGCTGGCTTCAGCGCGCTCGGCACACCGGCACCGGTCGACGTCATCGAGACGACGAGCATCCGTACCGCCGTGCTCGCCGCCATCGCCGGCAACGTCGTGACCTACGTGCCGTCGTGCCTGGTCGACGTGGCGACCGAGCTCGGAACGGTCGCACCGCTCCCGACGCACGTGGCGCCGTTCGTCCTCCCGGCACGGATCGTCTGGCGCGGTGACCGCCCCGCCACCCCCGCGGCCCGTACGTTCGTCGCTGCAGTCACGCCGTGATGCCCGGTACCACCCGGCCGTCCGACAGCTCGACGCACTCGTCGGCACGATCGATCAGTGCCGGATCGTGGGTCGCCACCAGAGCCGTCACACCCCGATCGAGGACCACGGAGGCGAGCAACTCCAGGATCTCCGCGCCCGTGCGCGAATCGAGCTGACCCGTCGGTTCGTCGGCGACGAGCAGCACGGGCTCGGCCGCCAACGCCCGAGCGATCGCCACCCGCTGCTGCTCCCCACCGGACAACTGCGACGGCCGATGAGCGGCCCGCGCGCCGAGTCCGACGAGGCCGAGCATCGCCTCGACCCGCTCACGGCGCTCCGATCGGTCCTGCCATCCGGACCCGTCATCGGCGCGGAGTCGCAGCGGGACCTCCACGTTCTCGGCGGCCGTCAGCATCGGGAGCAGGCCGAACCCCTGGAAGACGAACGCGACCGTGTCGCGCCGGAACTCGGCGAGGTCGCGATCGGAGGCGATAGCGAGGTCCATTCCGGCGACGTGCACCGTCCCGGCATCCGCCCGGTCCAGACCACCGATGACGTTGAGCAACGTGGTCTTGCCCGAGCCCGACCGTCCGTGGACGACGGTCAGGGTTCCCGACGTGACGACGAGATCGACACCTCGGAGCGCAGCGACCGGTGCCGCTGTCGAGCGGTACGTACGCTCGACGCCGGCGAGTCGAACCACCGTCGGATCGTGGGTGTTCACGTCGACCCCGACTCCGGCGCTGCGTCCGGCCAGACACCCACGTGGTCGGACTCCAACTCGAGTCTCACTCGGCGCCGGAGGTCCAGGGCCTCGACGTAGCGCTCGGGCAGTTGGAGTCGGCCCGCCGCATCGAGGACCGAGAACTCCTGGGCGATCACACGATCGGCGTCGAGTCCCGCCCCTTCTCGGACGATCTCGCTACTGATCCGGCCGTCGCGGATCGCCACCGTCCGGCCGACCTGCTGCGACACGAGCGGATCGTGAGTGACGATCAGCGTCGTCACCCGCTGCTCCTCGTTCACTCGACGCAGCACGCCGAACACCTCCACGGCCGTGGCGACGTCGAGTTCACCGGTCGGCTCGTCAGCGAGCAGGACGGACGGCCCGTTCGCCAACGCCACCGCGATCGCCACCCGCTGTTGCTCGCCACCCGACAGTTCGGCAGGGCGATGCGCCGCCCGGTCCGACAGGCCGACCGCGTCCAGCAGTTCGTCGGCCCGACGACGCCGTGCGCGGCGGCCCACTCCGGCGAGAGCGAGCGGGAACTCGACGTTGCGACGGGCGTCGAGATACGGCAGGAGGTTCCGGGACGTCTGCTGCCAGATGAACCCGACGGTGTGCCGCCGGTGGAGCACACGACGGCGACCCGACATCCGGGAGAGGTCCTCACCCGCCACGATCGCGACGCCGGCCGACGGAGCGTCCAGCCCACCGAGGACGTTGAGCAGCGTCGACTTCCCCGACCCGGAGGCCCCGACCACCGTCAGGATCTCACCGCGTTCGACGATCAGGTCGAGGCCCTGCAGCGCGACCACCTCGACCTCGCTCGACCGGAAGATGCGCACGAGACCTTCACACCGGATCGCCGGGTGGCCGTGCGCGGTCGTCATCGTGCTCATCCTGCCTCCTCCGGCCCGCTCGCGAGCAGCCCGGTGCCCCGGTCGAGGCAGCCGATGGTCGAGTCCACCGTGCTCATCCGCCGTCCCCGAATCGAGCCATACCTGGTCCGGCCTCCTCCACGATCCGACGAGCGGCGATCCACACGGCACCGACCGCCGCCATCGCCGTGGCGACGGACACGACGAGCACCGACGCCGGATCCCAGCGCATTGCGACGTCGACGTCACCAGCGAACGCCGACAGATCCAGACGACCGTCGAACGATCGGACGACCAACCAACCGCTCGCGATCCCGACGACCGAGCCGGTCACCAACGACGGCAGCAACTCCGCGTACAGCGCCGACCTGATGGTCCGTCGACCCGACCCGAGCAACCACAGGATCGACACCTCGTCCCGACGCGATCGGGCCGACAGCAGGGCGATCGCCGCGAAGCCGCCGATCGCGGCGATCGCAGCGGCGGCTGCAGCCACCCGCTGTGCCGTCACGACCGCCGCGGCCAACGGGTCCTCGAGTCGCCTCGCCTCGAGCTCCGAGCGGGAGACCACTCGCTCGCCACCGGGCGACTCGGCGAGCACCGACCGGAAGCCCACCTCCACCGCCGACTGCTCGGCGCCGAAACGAACGGTGTCGACCACCACCGGAGTGCCGCGAGCCGCAGCGAACACCGCCTCGTCGACGACCACCGAGTTCTCCGAGCGGCCGGCGACCTCGGACCGGATCTCGACGACTTCGAAGACGAGGTCACCGATCGCCGTGGCACCGAGTCGCTCACCGACCACGATCGGGCGTCCTCCGATCCGCGGTGTCGCCACCGCAGGCACGACCTGCGGTCCGGGTGCCGCCGCCCGGTCCCGGAGTTCGGTGTCACCGAGCGCTGATGGCCAGTTGCGATCGGCGACGGTACCTGCGGTGATCAGTCCCGACTCGACGACGTCGAGTGCCGTCACCGTGACGGTCACGGCGGTCCCGGCCAGGGAGATCCCGACACGGCTCCGCCCCTCGGTGGCGACGACGAGCCCAGGTGTGGACCGCAGCCGGTCGACGAGTTCGGGCGAAGGACGGTCGATCCTGAACGGTGCACCGACATCGAGCCAGCTGCCGTCGACGGCGGCGCTCGTGATCGCACGTTCGGTCGACGCGGCGAGAGCTGCGACCGTCGATGCGAGCACCAGCGAGGTGACGATCCCGACCGACGCAGCGCGGGCCGACCCGATCCGTCGAGCGCCGACGAGCGCACCGGTGCGCAGCACCGCGCCCGAGCGGCTCAGCCGACTCGCGCACCACGGGGCGAGTCCCCTGGCTGCGACGGCCACGGCTCCACCGAGCAGCAGCGGCGAGGCCACGACGAGTGGATCGAGGGCATCGTCGCCGACGACACCTCGTCGACGAAGCGTGACCCAGGCCGCAGCTGCGACGACGAGCTGCACCGCCGCCACGATCCGGAGCCAACGAGGTGACGACGAAGAGATCCCACCGAACCAGGTCACACCCACTGCACATCCGAGCGACACCGCCGCCACTCCGGCCGAGAGCCAGAGCCCCGTGGGCCCGGCCGGAACTGGTTCGACGGCCGCTGCCAGGGACCGCCCCACCACGAACCCGACGACGAGCATCGATCCGACCTCGATCGCCGACGCGGCAATCGACTGGAGAACGGACGCCCCTCGGGAACGAGCCGTCGCCCGCACCCGTCGTCGGCGATCAGCGACGACCTCGAGCAGACTCGCACACAGCAGCACGACCACCCCGAAGGCCGAAACGCCTGCGACGACGAGCGTCTGCCGAGCAGCGGCCCGCTGTGATCGCTCGGCCTCGAGCACCGGGCCGATCCCGATCTGCACCCCTGGGCGCGAGAGCGTCGGCTGCTCGTCGAATCGAGCCGCCACGTTGGCGAGGCCCGCCGCCACGGCGGCCGAGTCGTCGACGGTGATGGAGGACGGCTCCAGATCGGCGCGGTACTCGATGGCGAACGTGCCTCGCTGGTCGACGAGGAACGGCCGACTCGGCAACTGTTCGGGATGGACGATGGCCATCCCGTAGAGGTCGGCCCCGAGGCTCGTGTCGACCACCGTCGGGCGGTGCAGGCGCGGGTCGCCGAACCAGTAGGGGTCCGACTCCGGATCGAGCTCGCGTAGACCGACGAGTTCGGCGACGAAGTCATCCGGGATCGATCGGCTCGTCGCCCGGGTGACCGGATCGGTCGTGTCGACCGTCAGCACGAGCTGCTGCCCGATCGCCCACCCCAACACCTCGGCCGACTCGGTCGTCAGCTCGAACTCGAACACCTGTCGTCCGTCGGCCTCGACCCGGGTCGGCCTGGCAGATCTCCCGGCGACCACTCGCGAGCGCTCGGAGATCTCCGGATGGACCCTGAACGTGAGAAAGGTGGGCGATGCGGGAGCCGAGCCCGATCCGCCAACATCGATCTCGGCGGCGACCACGAACCGCTGCGTGTCGACGACGATGCGCTCGTCGACGAACCGGCGTGTGATGTCGCCGGGGAGTTCGTCGGCGACCCGACCCAACCGCCGGTACTGCAGTTGCAGCGGATCGTCGACGGTCCCGGGCGGAGCATCGTCGAACATCCGTATCGACAGTTGACGGGCCGACGACGGCGCCTCGACGATCGCCTCCGCGAGGCTGGCCGCTTCGGCAGCAGCAAGCCACCTCGGGCCGAGTTCGGCCACGGACATGACCGCGGTGAACACGGCCAGTAGCACCACCGTGACCAGACGTTCGGTCCGCCGATGACCGCCGACGAGCACCGACCCCCCGCGAAGCACCTCGATCGCACGACCATGCCGTGTCGAACGGCTCATGGTGCCTCGCCCCGCACATCCGCACCCGGACGGTCCGACCCCAACCGCCGTCCGACGAACACCGCCGATGCCGCTGCGACGGCGACGAGGACGCCGATCGAAGCACCGATGGTCGCCCACGGAACGACGAGGGTGGCCGGTGGAATCGGCGCAGATCCGTCGGCCGCCCTGATCGCGGCACCCATGGTCCATCCGGCGATCGCCGAGCCACCAGCGGCACCGATGATGCACGAGCCGAGCACCACCGGAACGACGACGGTGAGGCGCCACCGGACGACTTCGATCGATCGCATCCCGAGCGCCCGAAGCACCGCCGACCAACCACGCCGTTCCCGGAGTGTCGCAGCCGCCACCACCGCGAGCCCGAGTGCGGCGATGGCCGGTGCAGCGACGGCGGCGAGTCCCCATCCGGCCGCGAGCCCGATGAGCACCGGGTCGCGGGCGATTCGCCGGGCCGCGGCCCGGCGATCGTCGAGCCGCTCGATGCCGGCCGCTGGATCGGCGAGCGCGACCGAGACGTCGTCCACGGCCGTGTCGACGACGGACATCGCCCACCCGGTGGGAACACCGGATCGCCGGGCCCGGTCGAGACGATCGGCGAGCGCGGTCTCCCGATCAGCGATGAGCGCCACCTCCTCGCCGACGGCGAAGGGCACGACCGGGATCGACCCGACCACCTCCAACTCCGTCGACACCCCGTCGATCCGAGCGGCGATGCGATCGCCCACGGCGACCGCCGACCGTCGCAAGTACGACTCGCTCGCCAGCACGGGGATCCCCTCGCCCTCACCGTCGCCGATCGGACCGGAGTCGACCGACAGGGACAGCGATGCGGCAGCGTTCGGCGTCGACCCGCTGTCGACCGAGAGTCGGAAGCCGTCCTTCGTCGGTGAGACACCGAACGACGGCGGGTCGATCGCTCCGTCGAGCGACACATCGCCGATCCTCCAGTCGGCCACGAGCGGCACGCTCCGCTCACCGACCCGTACCGGGCCGACGGTCAGGTCGTAGCTCGCCGTCTCCACCGGGTCCGTCTCCCGTTCGGCCGGGTCACGGCGATCCTGCACCGACGGGAACGACACGTCGAACGAGACGAGTCGAAGCGGAGGTCGGAGGCCGACCACCTCTCCCCCGATGGCATCGGCCGTCGTCGAGATCCCGACGATGCCGTCCTCACCCGTCGATGGCTGGTCGACCTCGGTGACGACGACCGAACCGTCCCCGTCGACCAGGGTGATCCGGACGCGCACCGCACCGGTGTCCGGCAGGTTCCGGCCATCGAGGCGATACGAGAGCACGACCGGGTGTTCGTGGCCGTTCGCTGTCACGCCGTCGTCGAGCACGACGCCGCCGAGGTCCGCCGGTCGGTGGAGCTCCGCCATCAACTGCCGATCCCCGGTGGACAGCAGTTCCTCGCCGAGTCGCACCTCCCGGGCCAGTGAGCGAGTGTCCGTCAGCACGACCGGAACGCGGTCCCCTGCGGCGATCGCCGCCGATGTCCTGTCGACCGGGAAGACGGCTCCGACGCCCCGCATCCGCTCGAGTGCAGGAGCGAGGTACGGCGCCGCCGCCGTCGCCTCGGGAGTCTCGCTCCGGACGACGAAGGCGTCGACGGTGACGGCGGCGTCGGCCTGATCGATCACCGACCGCCCCCAGGTGGCCGACTGGGCCGCTGCCATCACCGTGATGCAGACCGCCAGCGCGGCGAGGGTTCCCACTCGGCCTGCGGTGGCCGGCTCCCGCGCCAACTCGCGCCATGCGAGCATGCGGACCGACGAACCCGACTGCGCCACCGACCGCTCGGCGAACACCGCGACGATCCGGATCGAGCGAAGCGCAACGAGCGCCACGGCGACCACCCCGACCGCCGGGGCCAACAGCAGCACCGGATCGGCCCCGAGGCGACCGGCGTGATCGGCCGACGAGAACTCGGACACCGACAGTCGCCAGAGCGCCAGCGCTGCCACGGTGACGACGGCGAGTTCGACGCCGACGCCGGCCGCACCGCTCCGCCGCTCACGGCCGGACCGGTGTGCGCCGGGACGACGATCCGGACGGATCGACGGCCATGCCACCACGACGACGACGAGGAACCCCACGGCACTCGCCAGGATCCAAGCAACAGCGGACGAGCTCGGCCGGAGGTCGAGGCCCGACGTCGCGAGCGGTCCCCACCGCTCGAGCGCCCCGACGACCGGGAGGGCGAGCAGGGGCCCGAGTCCACCTGCGATCGACCCGACCAGCAGACCCTCACCCACGGCCACCACCCCGGGCTGGCCGCTGCCGGTTCCCCGTGACCGGAGCACATCGAATTCTTCGGCTCGGCGCGAAGCGAGCACCGATGCGGCCAGACCGACACCGGCGAGGGCGATCGCGACCAACTGCAGGAGCACCGAGCCGATGACCGCACCCGATGTGGTGACCGTGGTCCCGAGCGAAGCGACGGTGGAGACCAGACCCGTCTCGACCGACAGGCCGACCGGTCCGAACTCGTCCTCGATCCTGGTTCGGAGGGAACCGGCACCTCGTCGGATCATGTCGAGATCGTCGGCCGCCGTCGCGTCGGCGACCGGGAAGAGCCTCCACGTGACGTTGACCGATCCAGGGAGCGATGCCAGGTCCACACCGTCGACGAGGAACGGCCCGATCTCGGTGAACGATCCGTTCGCCGCCACACCATCGCGCACGAGCGGTTCCCGCCACCATCGCCGGTCCGTCCGATCCACCGGCTCGACCAACCCGACCACGGTGACCTCGACCACGCCACTCGGGCGTTCCAGACGGACCCGGTCGCCCGGCACGACGCCCAGCGCGTCAGCAGCATCGGTGTGCAACCGGGCCCCCAGGGTGCCCGTCGCAGCGGGGACGACCCTCGACGCCGGTCGGAGCATCCCGTCCGACACCGCAGCGAACCCACTGATCCAGCGGTCCGGGAGGTCGGCACGATCGATCAGGCGGTACGCATCGGTGGTGCCGATCAGCACATCGGTCGACGTCGTCGGCACCACCGCCGGGGCGAGCCGAGCCAACCGGTTCGGCACCGTCGCCCATTCGGCACCGGGCAGCCTGAACGATGCTCGCACCCCGCCTGCGTCGGGCTCCGACTCGGCGAGCGCTGCCCGGACCCCGGCGTCGCGGACGGCACCGGCGAAGATCGGAGCGACCGAGACGAGCGTCGTGGCGAGCGTCGCGAGTGCCAACGCAGCCACGAGCGGAACAGAGGCGGACCGGCTCCGCGCCGGCACGAACGGGACGAGATGCTGGGCGTTCAGGGGCGGATCCGGGACGAGTCGACGACGGTCAGCGACCGTACCACCGACTCGGGGCGGACGACCGAGGTGGGCCGCTCCGCTGGAACGAACTCAGCCCCGGGAGCGGTCGACCACGTCGACGTCGGCGGTCTCGGGCTCGATCGGCCGGCAGATGAAGGCGAGGAACGACAGTGACGAGCACATGGCCAACATTGCGGTGACTTCGACGAGTGCCATGATTCGTTCCTGTTCGTTCCGGTTCGTTCTGCTCGTTGTTCTGCGGTGGTCTCGTCCACCGCCGGGTTTTCATCGACCGTCGTCGTCCCGGGTTGAGCGAAATTTCTTCGGGACGCCCGGTTGCGTAGAGTGCGCCGGTGCTGGTCCGACGGTGGGTCTTCTTGATGGTCGGCCTCGCAGCGTTCGGCATCAGCCTGGGCATGGTCGTTCGAGCCGACTTCGGGCTGGCACCCTGGGACGTCTTCCACCAGGGGGTGTCCGACCAGTTGGGATGGTCGCTCGGCACGGTGATCGTCCTGACGAGCTTCGTCGTGATCCTCGCCTGGATCCCCATCCGGGAGCGGCCCGGACTCGGCACGGTCGCCAATGCGCTGCTCGTCGGCGCCTGGGTCGACGTGTCGCTGGCGGTGATCCCCGATCCCGTGCCGTCCCTGACCGTGCGCATCGCCCTGCTCGCGGCGGGCATCGCCGTCAACGGCCTCGCGACCGGCCTGTACATCGGGGCCCGGTTCGGATCCGGACCACGAGACGGACTCATGACCGGCATCGCCGCCCGAGGTCATTCGATCCGATGGGTCAGGACGGGGATCGAGGCGGTCGTCCTGACGTCCGGTGTCTTGTTGGGCGGTCCGATCGGCTTCGGAACGCTGGTGTTCGCTGCGTCGATCGGACCGATCGCCCACCTGTCGATCCCGCTGTTCACCCGCTACACCGACCCCGAACCCACGAATGCGCGAGGATCGGGCCGCCTCCGGCGGGCCGATCCTCACGCAAACGGCCCTGGGCCCGGTCGTCGACGTCAGGTGAGCTCGTCGAGTCGATTCCCCAACTCCTCGACGTCGCCGTCGTCGAGGTTGGCGAAGCTGAATCGGAGGTGACCCTCATCGGCAGGGGTGAAGGCCGTCCCCGGGATCACGAGCACGTCGTGATCCAGCACGAGTCTGCGCACCACCTCGGACGACGGCGTCTCGAAGGGGTGCCGAACCCAACCGAAGAAGGCTCCTGCCGACACCAGTCGGAATCCACCGGGCTCCCCGGCCATCATCGCCTCGAATCGGCGCTGCAGCCTGGCGACCCGGTCGGACTGCACCCGTCGCCACTCGGCGGCATGGAGCAGGCCCGCCACGACGGCTTCTTGCCCGATCCGAGGTGCACTGATCTGAGCGCAATCGATGAACTTGAGTGCCTCGTGGAGGAGTGCCTCCCCACCGACGATCGCTCCGACCCGATGTCCCGGGATCGCGAGATCCTTCGAGAAGCTGTGCAAGCTCACGACGTGCTCGTCCCACCTCGGGCGTCGGAACTCGGCGTGTGGGGGACCGTCCTCGGTTCGGAAGTTGCGATACGTCTCGTCGAGCACGAGCACGAGGTCCCGCTCGACGGCGAGGTCGGCGAATGCGCCGATCACATCGAGCGGGACCGTCAGCCCCGTCGGATTCCCCGGCGAGACGAGGACGATGGCGCGTGTTCGATCGGTGATCAGGGACGCGGCCCGGTCGACGTCGGGAACGAGGTGTTCGGAGCCGGCCGCCGTCGATCCGGTCGGGTGCAGGTGCACCGGGACGACCCCGGAGAGTCGCAACCACATGTCGTGGTTGAAGTAGTAGGGGACGGGCAGGATCACCTCGTCTCCGGGTTCGGTGATCGCTGACATCACGGCACAGAACGCCTGGTTGCATCCTCCGGTCGGCAGGACGTGTCGCGGGCTGACATCGGCGCCGTCCGACGCCGACAGCTCTGATGCGAACGCCTCACGGAGGTGCGGCAAACCGGGTGGCGGTGCATATCGACCGCCGTCGGGCTCGTGGGCGACCGCTGCGATCCGATCGGCGATCACCGGCGCAGTTGGATATGCCGGAGCGGCCTGGGACAGGTCGAGCAGGCGTCGGCTCCCACGCCGCTGTGGCAGGAGTGCATGGGCGGCGGCGATCGGCGACGGGATCAGGTCGAACGAGCGACGAGCCAGGCGCATCGGCCGAACTTACCTCCCCTCACCGAGTCCGTTTGGGGGGGGGGGGGGG
>JBMUCX010000063.1:0-16291 GCA_049458915.1 Ilumatobacteraceae bacterium | reverse complement strand
GCCTGGCCACCGCCTCACCCGGCACGTGACGCGTCACGTGCCGGACACGACCTGTCACATCGACCGCATCGACTGCAGCACCGCCGTCCCGAGCGGACGGCTCGGGTCGAGCAGGTCGTCGAGCACGTCGAAGTGGTTGCGGCCGTCGGCGACGACCGTCGTGGCCGGGCCGTTGCCGGGTACGGCGCTCCACTCCGCCGCCCACTCGGCGCTCTGTCGGGCGAACTCCGATGACTCGAGCGATCCGTGGGTCACGATGCACGGCGTCGTCGGTGCCGACGGTGCCCGTCCTGCAGGGCTCCACTCGGCGGCCTGTTCGGGGGTCATGCGCACGTCGTCGTTGATGGGCACGTGGACGAGTGGCGTGATGTCGTACACCCCCGAGACGAGGACGAGTCCGGCGAGCCGAGGCTCGGTGATGGCGGTCCAGGCTGCGAGATGGGCGCCGGCCGAGTGACCGACGAGATGCACTCGGGCGGCGTCGTGACCGAGGTCGTCGGCTCCGTCGACGAGATGGCGTACGGCGCGACGGGTCTGATCGATCAGCGTCGCCAGCGATCCGTGCGGGCACAGCGTGTAGTTCACGGAGGCGAATGCGAAGCCGTGCCGGTGCGCGGCCTCGGCGAGGATCAGCCCGTCGTCCGCCGACAGACGTCGCCAGTAGCCGCCGTGCACGAAGGCGAACAGTGGAGCAGCCGGCTCGGTCGCCGGGACGTACCAGAACCACTCGTCGGGATGATCGCCGAACCGATGGTGTCGGAGCGGGACTCGCTCGTGTGCCGCAGCCGAGCGTGTGGCCCAGTCGTCGGTGACCGCTTGCAGCGAGGCGATCCGTCGGGACGGTTGGTACTCGTCGAGGACGGCATCGACGTCGAGTCCGCGGTACACCGGCTCGTCCGACCCGGTCGTCGGCACCGGTGCGGCGAACCTGACGACGGCATCGACGAGCGCCTGTGTCGCGACGGGATCATGGTCGGCATGTCCCGCCTCGAAGAACAGGTGACCGCCGGTGGCGCGACGAACCACGTGTGAACCTGGAGTCAACGATGAGATCTCCGTCGCCGCGTCGGCATCGCCGTCGCCGTCGAACACCGGGTCGGCGGCCGCCGCATGCACCTCGAAGCCGACCGAGGCCGGCCACTCGTCCGCGAACTCGCCGAGCGGGATGCACGCCCCGGCGAGCACCGCCGCTGACACCTGGTCACTGGTCTGCGCGGCGCACTGCGCCGGGAGCGCACCGAGTGACAGTCCGACGACGACCACCGGGGTGTCCAGCCCGTCGAGACTCGCCATGCCCCTCCGGATCACCTCGTCGAAGCCGAGTTCAGCGGCGTGAGCGACGCCATCCTCGACGGAGGTGAACGTCACGCCGTCGAACAGGTCGGGTGCGTGCACGTCCAGCCCGCGACCCCGGAGGTCGTCGGCGAAGGCGAGTACCCCGTCGGTCAGGCCGAGGGCGTGGTGGAGGACGACGACGGGTCGAGCGGGTTCGGTCACCCGCCGAACGGTAGTCGGGCACGCGTGCCCACGGCCCCGGAACCGGGCGGGCGACAGCGGTACTGTCGCAGTCATGAAGGTCCACCTCGTCGACGGCACCTACGAGCTCTTCCGGCAGCACTTCGGATCGAAGAGCAGCCGGACCGCCGACGAGGGGACGCGGGTGGCGACGCTGGGCGTGCTGAGTTCGACCTTGCAACTCCTCGAGGACGGCGCCACTCATGTCGGGGTGGCGAGCGACCACGTGATCGAGTCGTTCCGCAACGAGCTGTGGCCGGGTTACAAGACGTCGGCCGGGATGCTGCCCGAGTTGCTCGAGCAGATCCCGGTGATGGAGGACGCGCTCGAGGCGATGGGGGTGACCGTCTGGCGGATGATCGAGTGGGAGGCCGACGACGCGCTGGCCTCAGCGGCCCATCTCGCCGCTGTCGACGAACGGGTCGAGCAGGTCCTCATCGTCACACCGGACAAGGACCTCGGCCAGTGCGTCATCGGTCGGCGGGTCGTCCAGTACGACCGCCGCAAGCGTGAGATCGTCGACGAGGCAGCGGTTCGGGAGAAGTTCGGGGTCGGCCCCGAGTCGATTCCGGACTACCTCGGCTTGGTCGGTGACGCCGCCGACGGCTTTCCGGGGCTGCCCGGCTGGGGGGCGAAGTCGGCTGCCGCCGTGCTCGCCCGGTACGGGCACCTGGAGGACATCCCCGACGAAGCGGGCCGTTGGGAGGTACCGGGACTCCGCGGTGCCCCGAAACTGGCGACGACGCTGCGTGAGCATCGGGATGACGCGACACTGTTCCGGCGGATCGCGACCGTCGATCGGGCGGTGCCGGTCGGCACGGTCGACGAGTGGATGTGGTCGGGACCGAGCGCCGAGTTCGGGTCCATCTGTGCCGCGCTCGGCGCGATGGCGCTCGTCGATCGGGCCGATCGGCTCGCACGGCGCCATCGTGTCCCGGCCCCCGGCGCGTGACCGCGCGTGTTGTCGCGCTGTCGTCGCGAAACCGTCACACGGGACGGGCATCATTCCCCTCCCCAGGAGGTGTCGTGCGATGACCGAATCGAGCGAGCGTGCCCCGTCCGGTCGACGTCCGGCGGGTGGTCCCCGAGTGGTGGTGGGTATGGGTGGGGGGAACCTCCTCGTCCGGACAGCGCCGTCGATCGACCGCGACGACACCGTGTGTCTCGTCGATGTGATCAATGCCGCCGGTGAGACCGGAACCGTGGTGGTCGTCGATCCGTACCCGGTGCCCTGCGACGACTTGTTCGCCGGGGAACCGCTGGCCGACGATGCAGCCGACTGTCCGGAGCACCTCGAGTGCACGCCGGCCGCGGCCACCGTTGCCGGGGTCGGTGTGGTCCGGCTACAGGCGGAGTCGGCGTGGTGGATGCTCGATGTCGCCGCTGGCCGGTTGTGCCGGACCTCTCGTCGGGTCGAGCCGTGCTTCGTTCCGGTCGACCAGTGGACCGAGGTGGTGGCGGTCGCCGTCACACCGACCAGGCTCCGGGCACTGACCACCGACGGGATGGTGATCACCCGGTACCGGGCTCATGGTCACACCGTCGGGGCGACGGCCCGACGTCCGTGACGGCGTAACCACCACTTCCACGCCTCGTCGGCCCAGACGACGCCACTGGCCAGGATCGCCGCAGCGAGCCAGTCCGTCGGTGCGAGCGGGGCGGTGTCGAACGCCCGCCCGAGGATCGGGACGTGGACGACGGCGACCTGGAGAGCGATGGTGACACCGATCGACAGCCACATCACCCGGTTCTCGAACGGCTTGGTGACGACGCTCAGGCGCGACGACCGGGCATTGAAGGCGTTACCGATCTGGGCCAGCACGAGCGTCGTGAACGCCAGGGTGCGAGCCGTGGTGACGTCGCCGTCCCCCAGCAACGCGGGCAGGAGGCCGCCGTCGAGTGCCAGGTCGATCGCTGCCAGCGCGGCGAGCGCCGCCACGACGGAGATGAGGGCGATGTGGCCGAGCATCTCCCGATCGACCACCCGGTCGTCGAGCGTCCGGGGTGGTCGTTCCATCACCCGCTCGACCGCCGGGTCGACCCCGAGAGCCAGGGCGAGCGCCCCGTCGGTGAGGAGATTGATCCAGAGGATCTGCGTCGCGAGGAGCGGAACCGCCTGCTCGACTCCGGCACCGCTCAGCCCGATGAGACCGGCACCGAGCACGCCGAGGAACATGACGAGGACCTCACCACCGTTCGACGAGAGCAGGTAGCGGACGACCTTGCGGATGTCGGAGAAGATCTCGCGCCCTTCCCGGACCGCTCGCAGGATCGTGGCGAAGTTGTCGTCGGCCAGGATCATGTCGGCCGCCTCTTTCGACACCTCCGTCCCGCCGCGCCCCATGGCGACACCGATGTCGGCCCGCCGGAGCGCCGGCGCATCGTTGACCCCGTCACCGGTCATCGCCACGATCCGCCCGTCGGCCTGCAGGGTCTCGACGATCCGGAGCTTGTGGTCCGGTGCGACCCTGGCGAAGACCGAATGTTCCGCCAGGACCGCTCGGAACCCCTCGTCGTCCAGGCGGTCGAGCGCCGCACCCGAGACCGCTCGCGGCGTGTCGACGATGCCGAGATCGGCTCCGATCCTGGCTGCCGTCCGCTCGTGGTCGCCGGTCAGCATGATGACACGGACCCCGGCGGAGTGGGCCTCGGCGACGGCGGCGGCCGCCTCGGGTCGGGGCGGGTCGAGGATGCCGACGATTCCCAGGTGGCACAGGCCGCGCTCGTGGTCGGGTCCGAGTTCGTCGGGTGCCGATCGGAGAGGTCGTTCGGCGACGGCGATCGTTCGCAGCGCCCGGTCGGCGCAGTCGTCGACCTCGGCACGGAGGAGGCTGCGTCGAGCGCCGTCGAGTGGCACCACCTCGTCACCCACGCGTTCGTGTGTGCATCGATCGAGTACCACGTCGGGTGCGCCCTTCATCACCATCACGAACGGAGCACCGAGTCGGCGAGCGGAGTCCTCGTGGACGGTCGTCATCCGGCGCCGTTCACTGCTGAACGGGATCTCACCGACCCTCGGCAGTCGACGGGCGTCCGGTTGGACCTTGGCGGCAGCGACGAGGAACGCAACTTCTGTCGGGTCGCCGCGGACGTCCCACGAGCCGTCACCCGTCCTGACCAGACCGGCGTCGTTGACCAGGGCCCCGGCGGTCAGGACCTCGACGACCGATCGGTGGAGCCGGTCGTCGTCCAGTCGTCGCCCTTCCTG
The DNA here is from genome assembly GCA_049458915.1 of Ilumatobacteraceae bacterium. Lineage (GTDB taxonomy): Bacteria > Actinomycetota > Acidimicrobiia > Acidimicrobiales > Ilumatobacteraceae > Ilumatobacter. The sequence continues at coordinate 11,568 of JBMUCX010000063.1, read as the reverse complement.
TTCGAGGTGGCCGATCGGTTGGTAGCCCACACCGGTCATCTGCACCCGGCCCAGCGCTGTCACGATCTCGACGACCGTCATCTCCGAGCGGGTCAGCGTGCCGGTTTTGTCGGTGCAGATCACCGACGCCGACCCGAGCGTCTCGACCGATGACAGTCGCTTCACGATGGCCTGCTCGCGTGCCATGCGCTGCACGCCGAGCGCGAGCACCACCGACAGGATGGCCGGTAGCCCCTCGGGCACGGCGGCGACGGCGAGGGACACACCGACCAGGAGCGCGTCGACGATCGCCGGGAACGATCGGTCGTCACTGGTGAGGATGATCGCACCGACCACGATCGCAGCGAGGGCGATGACGGTGCTCCCGAGTCGACGGCCGAGCCAAGTGATCTGGCGTTGGAGCGGGGTCGGGCCGGGTTCGTCGCCGAGCATCGAGGCGATCCGGCCGATCTCGGTGTCGGTCGCGGTGGCGACCACGATGCCGGTGCCCCGACCGCGGACGACGGCGGTGCCGCTGAACACCATGTTCGTCCGCTCGGCGAGCGGCGTGTCGGAGGCGAGACGTTCGGACCATCGCTTCGTCACCGGTTGGCTCTCACCGGTGAGCGACGCCTCCGAGACCTCCAGGGTCGCCGCATCGACGAGTCGGGCGTCGGCTCCGATGGCATCGCCCTCGGCGATCTCCAGGAGGTCACCGACGACGAGGTCGGCGGTCGGGATCCGGACGGCGATGCCGTCCCGGACGACCGTGGTGTGGGTGGAGCCGAGTCGTCGCAGCGCCGTCACCGCCGCATCGGCCTTGAGTTCCTGCCAGGTACCGATGGCAGCGTTGAGCACCACGATCGCCGCGATGACGATCGCCTCGATCGGGATCTGCCCACCCTCGTCCGTCGCCCACGCCACGAGGCTGATCGCGATGGCGATCAGCAGCAGCACCACGAGGGGGTCGGTGAACTGGCGGGCGAGCCGCCTCCACCAGGCGATCGGGGGCGCCTCGGGGATCTCGTTCGGGCCGAGTCGGGCGAGGCGGTCCGCTGCAGCCGAAGGCGTCAGCCCCCGTTCGACATCGGTGGCCACCGAGGTGACGACCTCGGCGACGGTTGCCGCCCAGGCGTCGACGGCGTGGTCGACCGGCACGGCCGGCTCACCCCCGGTCCGACGGCGGCACGACGAGCACCGGCCGGTCGGACCGTTCGACGAGCTGGTGCGCCGTGCTCCCGAGGAGCAGGTCCGGCCGTCCCCCGGCACCGCGCCGTCCGATCACGATCATCGATGCGTCGATCTCGTCGGCGACCCTGCGGAGGACGTCGACCGGCGCTCCTTCTTCGAGGCGATGCTCGATCGGTGTGTCGTCGAGTCCGGCACACCATGATCTGAGCTCGTCGGCGATCTCTGCCCGGTGACCGAAGCTCGGTACGTGATCGCCGGCCACCACCTCCACCAGGCCGACGGCGTGCACGGCCACCACCGCGGAGCCGTCGGATGCCGACATCGCAGCGGCCGTCTCGAGCGCCGAGCGCGCCGTGTCGGAACCGTCGACGCCGACCACGACGGAGGCTCTCCCCGGGTTGCTCGGCACCGGTCCGCCTGCTGCTGGGTCGGTTCCTGTCACGTCTGCTGCTCCTGTCGTTCGTTCGTCCTCCATCGAAGCCGATCGGTCGTCCGGGGTCCAGGGTCCTGCGTCACCCCTCGACGATCGGATAGACACGTTTCATGGCTTCGTTCGAACACGGATCCGCAGTGATCCACTACGACCTCGAGGGTCCCGATGACGCGTTCCCGGTGCTGCTCATCGCACCGGGCGGTATGCGCTCCGCGAACTCACTGTGGCTCGACATGCCGTGGAATCCTCGCAACCTCTCCGACCGGTATCGGGTCATCGGCATGGACCAACGCAATGCAGGTCGCTCGTACGCACCGGTGACGGCGGACGACGACTGGGCCACGTACCGGGATGATCAACTGGCACTGCTCGACCACCTCGGCGTCGAGCGATGCCACGTGATCGGGATGTGCATCGGTGGGCCGTACATCGCCGGTCTCCTGCTCGCGGCTCCCGATCGTTTCGCGTCGGCGGTGCTGCTGCAGCCGGTCGGCATCGAACCCGACGGTTCGAACCGGCCGGCGTTCCATGCGATGTTCGACCAGTGGGTCGGTCTCCAGACGGGCCCGGGTGGCCGCCATGCCGACGTGGATGCGGCGACGTGGCAATCGTTCCGATCCAACATGTGGGACGGGGAGTTCCTCCTGACGGCGACCGAGCCCGAGGTCGCGGCGCTCACGACACCGCTGCTGGTCGCGATGGGAAACGACGAGTACCACCCCGAGGTCACGTCGCGCCGGATCGCCTCGCTCGCCGGTGACGTCACCTTCGTCGAATCGTGGAAGCAGGGCGACCAGCTCAGGGCCTTCGACGGAATCGTCCGCTCGTTCCTCGCCAATCACACGCCGTGAACGACCGCCGATCGATCGGGTGTGCATTCGTGGCCGTCGCAGCGTTCGTCGTCACGTTCGGCGGCTGCAGCGGCTCCGACGATGCGGTTCCGCCCACCGTGCCGGCGACGACGGTGTCGACGGTGGCACCGGTGACGGTGCCCCCGCCACCCGATCGGATCGACGCCTACTTCGGTGCCCTCGGTGACCCGGCCGTCGAGCCGTCGACCGTCGCTGTCGGCGCTGCTGCCCTCTACCTCGAGCACCGCCGCCAGGCCGGAGCGGTCCTCGGACGGACGGCCTCCGTCGTTCCCGGATCGTCGGATGCGTCGGTGCGGGTGTGCACCGACGGTGCCTGCGCCGTCGTCGATGTGCAGGCGCTCGATCCGGCGACGGGACTCGTTTCCGACGTCCTGGTCGACGGGCGATCGGTCACCGGCCGGATCGCCGGGAACGGCCCGCTCGACGCGACCGACGGGGTCGGGGCGCGAGTCCTCACTGCGTACGTGACGGGCGAGGAGCACCTGGTCGTCTCGCTCGTCATCGAGAACTCGGCCGAGGTCGACGTCGAGGTGTTCCCGTTCGCTGCGGTGTTCCGACCGGCTGGATCCGGCGCAGGGATCGAGGCGTCGGGCACCTTCGGCGCAGCGCGGATCGCACCGGCGGCGTCGTCCACCCTGGTGCTCGTGTTCGACACCGTCGAGTTGGCCGGCAGGATCGGTCTGCGGGGTCTCCTGGCCGACGGTCTCGACGTCTCGTTCGACGTCGAGGTCCCGCCCGCCGCTTCGTGATCGTCGATGTGATCGTCGATCTGACCGTCAGTCGATCACCGGCGTGAGGTACTCGTCGGGTACCGGTGCGATCACCTCGAGCGGCAGCAACCGGATCTCGACCCCTCGGGCGCCGTCCACGGCACCGAGTGCGATCCGCTGGAGCACCTCGAGTCCGAGTGGAGTCCCTTCGGCGCCGAGATCGATGAGCACGTTCGGCCCGTCGACGGTCGTTGCGACGAGTCGCACGCTCGCCCGGTCGCCGATCCACGCCGTGACGTGGCGTGCGAGCCGATCGGCGGGTGCTTCACCGCCGAGGCCCGGGTCGAACGCCGGGAGATACCGCAGTCGCAGGACGACGTCGGCGCCGACGGCACCGGCCACCCGATCGGAGAGGTCCGGGTCGCGCGGCGGTGGATTCGGCCCACTCACCGTGGCGGAGACCTCGCCGTTCGAGTACGAGAGTTCGACGAGGTCGAGCAACACCTGATCGGCCTCCAGGCCGGCCAGCCAGTCGTCGAGGACCTGCTTCGCGACCTCGGTGGGATCGGCTGCCGGCTCGACACCGGCCTGGGCCTCGCCCTGCGCTCTCTGGTCCCAGCGGACGACCGCCTGTGCGTCGTCGCCGAGGAGCGGCACCAGTGCTGTCGCCAGTTCGAACACCGCCGGCGGCTCGTCGAGTCCGGTGACCTCGACCTCGACCCGACTCTGATCGATCGTGATCTGGTCGACGTCGAGTTGGAGATCACCGAGCCATTCGTCGACGACCGTCGCGATCTCGGCTTCCTGGCGCGATGACGAGGCGGCGTCGAGTGATCGACTCGTCAGCGGCACGGCGATCAGCACGGTCGCCATCACGATGCCGACGGCGGTCATGGCGAGCCGAGGACTCTGGAGGCAGAGACGCAGCGTCGGGATGACCCCGGTCGCGAGGAGCACCACGAGTGCGCTGACGATGATGGCCAGGAGGTTCGTCAGGTACAGCAGCGCCGAGCCCTCTGCGAGAACGAGGCGGTCGGCGTCGATCAGGATGCCGGTCGTGGCGAGCGGTGGCACGAGGGCGACGGCGACGGCGACGCCGGGGAGGGCCGCCGACACGTCGTGACGGGCGGTGGCGTAGGCACCGGCGGCACCTGCTGCGATGGCCACGATCAGGTCGCGGACGTCGGGTCGGGTGCGCGCCAGGATCTCACTCCCGATCGTCACCGTGGGCAGCAGGCGGGCGAGGACGATCGCGAAGACGACCGACCACACCGACCCCAGGGCGACGAGGAAGGCCGCCTGCACCGCTCGCTTCCCGAGCCCGTACCCGACGGCGGCCGAGAAGGTCATGATCGGCGTCATCAGCGGGGCGATCAGCATCGCTCCGATGACGACGGCTGCCGAGTCGGCGGCGAGGCCCATCACTGCGATGGTGACGGACAGGGTGAGCATCAACCCGAAGCGCACGACGGCACCCCGGTTCTGAGGCGGCAGGAGGAGATGCATGATCCGGAGTTGCTCGTCGGGATCGAGGTGACCGTCGGCGCGGACGAGGTCGACGTAGCGATCTTCGACGTCTCGGCGTGGTCGCCGGACGTCACCGGTGAGGTGGCGCAGTCGGCGGAGCGCGTGCGACGGGTCGTCGGTCCGGTCCGGCCGGGACGTGTCGCTCACGGGACCGTTCACCCGACCGATGGTAGGCGGTCGGGTCCGGATGGCGGGGCGGTTGTCAGAAACTGCCCTCGGCGACCCTGTCGATGCCGAGCACGACGATCAGGTCCTCGTGCAGCTCCATCCAGATGTCGTGGAACGACTCGCACATCACCCCGGTGAACTGTTTCGACTCGCCGCCTTCGACCCGCGATGCCGCGACGCCCAGGCGGTCCCGGTAGCGGCGGAGCCGCTCGAGGACGCCGCCCAGGTCGGCGAGCACCGGAACGGTCGCCTGGTACAGCGAGGACAGCCGGGTCACGCACGCCCGGTCGTGGTCGGCGTCGGTGTGGTCGTTGGGCTCGCCGTTGCGGACCTGCCAATCGGTGCAGAGCTGCTTGAACTCCGTGTTGAGGACGAGGAACCGCTCGTAGTGCGGTCGGAGGAGCGAGCGGACACGGTCGTCGATCGTCGACTCGAGGAGCGATGCGGCCCGGTCCTTCCCCGCTGGCAGGAGTCCGTACATGTCCCGCGCCGGGATGTGGCGGACGTACTCGGCGTCGACGAGTCGGTCGACGAGTTCGGCCGGGTGTTCGCCGAGGCTCGCCGTGAAGCCGTCGGGAGTCACGAAGCCCCGGATCCGCAGGACGTGCAGGACGAGCGCCTCGTCGACGGCGACGAGGGACGATTCGGCCGAGGTCGTGTCGGGTGCCGTGACGGTCCGATCCGACTCGGTGAACTCGACCTGGTCGATCGGAACGCGACCACTCGCGAGCAGCGCCCTGGCGACCCCGAGTCGGGCCATCGGCACACGGAACGGCGAGCAGCTCACCGAGTCGATGCCGAGGCCCACGAGGAACTCGACCGATGTCGGATGGCCGGCGTGTTCTCCGCAGACCCCGAGATCGATGTCCGGCCGGGTGCTCCGCGCCCGTTCGACGGCGATCCGGATCAGTTCACCGACACCCTCGCGGTCGAGCACCTCGAAGGGGTTGTCGGGCAGGATGCCGAGCGATCGGTACGTCGGCAGCAGGCGTGCCTCGACGTCGTCGCGGCTGAACGCGTACGTCATCTGGGTCAGGTCGTTCGTCCCGAACGAGAAGAAGTCGGCGTGACGGGCGAGGTCGCCGGCCACGAGCGCCGCGCGTGGGGTCTCGATCATCGCCCCGACGGTGATGACGGTGGATGACAACTCGGGGTGGCCGATCTCGTCGAGCACGTCGATCACCCAGGATCGGGCGATCCGCAGCTCCTCCGCGTCGACGACGAGTGGGATCATGATCTCGACGTGTGGGCGCCGGCCCCGCTCGAACAGGTTCGCAGCGGCCGTGCAGAGTGCCCTCACCTGCATCTGGTAGACGCCCGGTCGCACGGCACCCAGCCGGACGCCGCGAGTGCCGATCATCGGGTTCGTCTCGTGGAGACGTCGAACGGCCACGAACTCGACCTGCTCGACCTCGGTGAGCTCGCCCCGGGCCTCCCGAGCCGTCAGGTCGACGAGGTCGGGGAGGAACTCGTGGAGCGGAGGGTCGAGCAGCCGGACGGTGACGGGGAGGCCGTCCATCGCTTCGAGCAGCGTCTCGAAGTCGGCGGTCTGGGCGGCGCCGAGTTCGGCCAGTGCTGCGGCCTCGGTGGCGGGGTCGTGGCTCAGGATGAAGCGACGCATGATCCGGAGACGGTCGGCCGACAGGAACATGTGCTCGGTCCGGCACAGGCCGATGCCGCGTGCGCCGAGTCGGCGGCCGTGCGTCGCGTCACCATCGGTGTCGGCGTTCGCCCGCACCTCGACGTGTCCCCGGGCCACGTCGTCGGCCCAGTCGAGCAGGGTCGCCAACTCGGGTGGGGGAGTCGAACCGGAGGTCGCCAGCGCCCCGGCGAACACGCGACCGGTGCTCCCGTCGATCGTGATGTGGTCACCGGCCCGCAGGACGGTCGAACCGATCGTGATCGTCGGGCCGTCGACGTGCAGATCGGCGGCGCCGACCACGGCTGGGATGCCCCACCCCCTGGCGACGACGGCGGCGTGGCTGACGAGGCCGCCGCGCGCCGTCAGGATCCCCCGGGCTGCTTGCATCCCGAGGACGTCGTCGGGCGTGGTCTCGGGACGGACGAGGATCACGGGCTCGTCCGAGGCGAGCGCCGCGTCGGCACTCGTCACGATCCGGCCCGATGCGGCACCGGGCGATGCCGGGAGGCCTTCTCCGATCGGTGCCACGTCGTCGGCGACGGCGAGTCGGAGGTGGAAGAACTCGGCGAGTTCGTCGGGTTCGACCGACCGGAGTGCCGAGCCGATCGTCGCCGGGCTCGGATCGGCCTCGGCGGCGCGCACGGACGCAGTGATCCGTGCCGCTGCGTCCCCTGTCTCGCTCACTTCGCCGTGACCCTCACTGCTCTGCGACCTTAGTGAGCACGTGTCGACGGGCGCTCTGCCGAGCCGGGCGATCGATGGCCCGGCACACCAGCGGTAGCGTCGGCGCCGTGGAGATCGAGCCGCCGATCGAGGACGAGTCCCCGCCGTGCCTGTCGTGCGGTTCGGCGACGGCGGTCTGGTTCAGCACTCCGGAGGGGCGCGCCCGGCTGTGTCCGCCGTGCGCCACCTTGCACGGCCTCGGCTGCCCCTGAGCTGGTGCCGTGACCCGACCGGTCAGGCTTCGTCGCGGATCACCTGGAGTCCGGCCGGGTCGACCAGGCTGTCGAACAGTCGCAGGTTGTGGTTGTGGCCGACGTGGTGGAGTCCGAACGCCGATTGGATCGCCGTGTACATCCCCATCGCGTCGAGGGCGTTGTTCACGCTCTGCTTGGCGAGGGTGAGGCCGATCATCGGTCGCCGCGAGATGTGCTCGGCGACTTCCAGGGTGCGCGACTCGAGGCGGTCGAGCGCCACGACCTCGTTGACCATGCCGTGCCGGTACGCCTCGTCGGCGGTGATCGCCCGTCCGGTGAAGAGCATCTCCTTGGCGAGTCGTGCGCCGGCTTCGAACGGGTGGGTGAAGTACTCGTGGCCGTTGACGCCGAACGCGACGACCGGGTCGGAGAACGTCGCCTCCTCCGAGCAGATGACGAGATCCATCGGCCACACGAGCATCAGCCCACCGGCGATCACCTTGCCCTGGACCTGGGCGATCGTCGGCTTCGGGAGGTTCCGCCACCGCCAGCACAGACCGACGTACATCTCGGCTTCGGTGGCCATGTACCCCTCGGCGCCCGGGGCGTCGAAGCAGCACCAGGTGCCGATCGGGTCGACGTCGCTCATGTCGGTGCCGGCTCGCAGGTCGTGCCCGGACGAGAAGTGCTTGCCGTCGGCGGCCAGGATCACGACCCGGACGTCTTCGTCGCGCGCCGCCCGATCGAACGCCTGGTTGAGTTCGCTCAGCATCTGGTAGTCCTGCGCATTGGCCGTCTGCGGTCTGGCGAGGACGATGCGGGCCACGCGGTCGGCGGGGCGTTCGTAGCGGATGTGTTCCCAGTCGCTCATCGCCGCAGTCTCGCGTACGGCTCGCGCTCGGCGAGCCTGCGTTACAGTTCGTGCCTGGCACGAAACGTAATGTCGGGGGATGGCGACGACCTTGATGACCTTCGACGAGGCAGTGGCGCAGGTGTGCGCACCGGGGACGATGTTCGAGATCGGGGAGGCCGAGGACGGCTCCGGCAAGCGGTTCGTCCACGCCCCGGGTGACATCCGGGCGGTGTTCGGGCTGGCGGCGCTGCGCACCGACGAGTACGTCGTGTTCGAGGACGAGCGGTGGACGATGCCCGAACTGCTCGACCTCGCCGGCCGGATCGGCGATGCCCTCGTCCACCGACTCGGTGTCGGCAGCGGCGACCGGGTCGGGATCGCGATGCGCAACTCACCCGAATGGATCGCGAGCTTCATCGCCATCACCTCGGTCGGTGGAGTGGTCGTGCCGCTCAACGCCTGGTGGGTCACCCACGAACTCGTCTACGCCGTGAACGACTCGGGATGCTCGGTCGTCGTGTGCGACGAGGACCGCCTCGACCGGATCCTCGCCGCCGAACCCGGAGAGATCGACGCCCGCCTCGTCACCGTTCGCTGCGGCGACCGAGAGGGAGCGACCAGACTCGACGACCTGCTGGTCGACGGCTCCACGATGCCCCCGGTCGACATCTCACCCGACGACGACGTCACCATCCTGTACACCTCGGGTACGACCGGATTCCCGAAGGGAGCCGTGTCCACGCATCGTGCCGTCGTGAGCGCACTCCTCGCGTTCGCCGCCCGGGGTGGGGTCACGGCGGCCCAGGCGGCCTCGAGCACGACGCCGGTCGATCCCGACGCAGCGGCCGCGAAGCCGTGCTTCATGCTGAGCGTGCCGCTGTTCCACGTCACCGGACTCGTCCCGGTCATGCTCGGGTCGCTGGTCAGCGGCGCCAAGCTCGTGATGACCTACCGATGGGACCCCGAACGAGCGCTCGAGTTGATCGAGCAGGAGCGGGTCACCAACTTCATCGGCGTGCCGACGATGAGCTGGGATCTGCTCGAGTCGCCGTCGTTCGCCACCCGGGACACGTCGAGCCTGCTGTCGGTCGGCGGCGGAGGCGCACCGATGCCCGCTGAACTCGTGCGCCGGATCGAGGAGCACTTCCCGAACGGTCGACCGCAACTCGGCTACGGCATGACCGAGACCAACGCCTACGGCCCGTCGATCACCGGCGACGACTTCATCGCTCGGCCGACCTCGACCGGTCGCACGATCCCGATCATGGACGTGCGGGTCACCGACGCCGATGGCAATGTCCTGCCTCCTGGCGAGACCGGGGAGATCTGGTTCCGCGGTCCGAACCTCATCCGCGGCTACTGGAACAAGCCCGAGGCGACGGCCGACACGATCGTCGACGGGTGGCTCCGCTCCGGCGACCTCGGTCGACTCGACGACGAGGGCTGGGTGTACGTCAGCGACCGGGTCAAGGACATGGTGCTCCGAGGCGGCGAGAACATCTACTGCGCACAGGTCGAGGCGGCGATCTACGAGCACCCGGCGGTGTACGAGGCGGCCGTGTACGGGATCCCCGACGAGCGGCTCGGTGAGGAGGTCGCCTGCCACGTGATGGTCAAGGCTGGCCACGACCTCGACGTGGCCGACCTGCAGGAGTTCCTCGGCGAGCGGCTCGCCAAGTACGAGATCCCGAAGGTCGTCACGATCGTCCGCGAGCAACTGCCTCGCAACGCGTCCGGCAAGATCCTCAAGCGACAGCTGCGCGACTCCGTCGTCTGATCCGCTGCGGGTGCGGCGACGCCGAGCGCCTACCGTCGACGACATGGAACTCGACAACAGGGTCGTCGTCGTCACGGGTGGTGGATCGGGGATCGGCGAGGCGCTCGCTCGGGCCGCTGCTGGTGCGGGTGCGCGTCACGTCGTGGTCGCCGACCTCGACGGGTCGCAGGCCGAGCGGGTCGCCGCCGACATCGGTGGGACCGGCGTGGCGATCGACGTGCGCGACGAGTCGGCGATACGAGCGCTCGTCGACACGACCGAGTCGGCCCACGGTCCGATCGACCTGTTCGTCTCCAACGCCGGTTACGTGACCGCCGCCGGTCTCGAGGATCCGAACGAGTCGATCCAGCGGATGTGGGAGGTGCACTGCATGGCGCACATCTCGGCCGCCCGGGCGGTGCTGCCGTCGATGATCGCCCGTGGTGAGGGATACCTGCTCAACACGGCGTCGGCGGCGGGCCTGCTGACGCAACTCGGCTCGCTCGCCTACTCCGTGACCAAGGCGGCCGCCGTGTCGATCGCCGAGTGGATCGCGATCAGCCACCACCACCAGGGCATCCGGGTGTCGGCGTTGTGCCCGCAGGCAGTGGCCACCAACATCCTGGCGAACAGCCCGGACCATCGCGACGGTGACCCGACCGATCTCGACGGAGGTGTCGCAGGTGGCGACGGTGTCCTGTCGGCGGACCAGGTGGCCCAGGAGTGCCTGGCGGCGATCCGCGACGAACGGTTCCTCGTGCTCCCTCACCCCGAGGTGGCGACGTACGCCGAGCGCAAGGGTGCCGACCGGGAGCGTTGGCTCGCCGGGATGCGCCGGTTCCAGGCCGCCCTGTACGAACCGGGTCGGTACCCGGGCGACGCCATCGCCCCCCGGACCTGAGGCGGTCGGGCACGTCGATGTACGGCTGCGACCCGGGGCCGCTCGAACCGCCGCTCGGCGCTATGCCAGGCCGAGGAACACGGCAATCGATCGCCCGAGCCGGATCATGTCGTCATCGGACAGGCACCCCACCCGTTCACCGAGTTTCGACCGCGGGACGGTCGTGATCTTGTCGACCATCAACCGACTCGGCTCACCGACACCGGTCGTCTGGTTCGCCTCGACGGGAATCCGAAACAGCGGGGCGTCGGTTCGGTCCGTCGTCAGTGCGCAGACCGTCACCGAGGCGGTCGCATCGAACAGGTCGTCCTGGACGACCACCACCGGCCGCGGCTTGCCGACGTAGCCGCTGCCTTCCGCAGCGGTCCAGATCTCGCCGCGTTTCAGGCGCCGTCACCGAGTGCATCGATGAATGCCTGGTCGTCGCGTTCTGCGTCACTGGCAGCGACTGCGACCGATTGGTCGTGTGCCTGCTGTGCGAACTGAGGTGACCGAACGTCCGGAACCCAGAGTTGGACCGGCCGCAAACCTTGAGCGCGGAGTCGTGCACGATGTGCGCGGACTCGGACGGCGTTGGGGGAGTCCGAAGGACGTCGGGGGGGGGGGGGGGGGGGGGGGG
>JBMUCX010000062.1:0-16321 GCA_049458915.1 Ilumatobacteraceae bacterium | reverse complement strand
TCGGGTCGCAGCCCGTCGGGCCTCAGCGAGTCGTGAACTGGTACCAGGTCCCGCCGTCGGCGGCGGTGGTGCCGGCGGAGTTGATCGCTCGGACCTGCCACTCGTAGGTGGTCGATCGACGCAGACGGCTCGTTCCGGCCGAGGTCCCGCTGATCGGGGTCCAGGCGCCGTCGCACGTACGGTCGAGCCTCGAGTCGACGCACACCTCGTAGCCGACGGCTCCGGTCGAGCCACTCCACGAGAGCGTGACGCTGCGAAGGCGAGTTGCTCCGTTGGCCGGTGAGAGCTTGAAGAACGTGCCCGGGACGGAGCCCGGCTGCGTGGTCGTCGTGCTGGTCGTCGTGCTGGTCGTGGTGCTGGTCGTGGTGCTGGTCGTGCTGGTTGTGGTGCTGGTCGTGCTGGTCGACGTGCTCGGCACGGTCGTGGTGGTGGTCGTGCTGGTCGTCGTGGTCGGACCGGAGCCACCCGCAGCGGCACTCACGGCAGCGCCGGCGTCGACGATCCCGGTGCCGCAGTAACGCGACACGTTGTTCAGGCACGAGGATCCGTTCGGGAAGGGACGGGCCGTCGACTGAAGGATCCCCGTCACATCCGCTGGGGACAGCGTCGGGTCGACCGACAGGATCAACGATGCGATCCCTGCGACGTGTGGTGCGGCCATGCTCGTGCCTTGGTACTTGGCGTACGTCGGCGAACCGGGTGAGCGGGTACCGGAGTTGATCGTCGACAGGATCGTGTCGCGGTACATGTCGACGTTCGAGTCGCCACCGGGTGCCGACACCTCCACCGTGACCCCGAAGTTGCTGTAGTAGGCGCGCCCTCCGGCTTTGCCGGTCGAACCCACGGTGACGACACCGGCGCAACTCGCAGGGGTGAAGCCTGCGGCGTCGGAGGCGCCGTTGCCGGCGGCCACGACCACCACCGCGCCCGCCGCGACGGCTGCCGAGATGGCGGACTGGTAGGCGGTGCCGGCGCAGGTACCGCTGCCGCCGAGCGACATGTTGATGACCTTGGCCGGGTGGGGGTTCGTCGGCACACCGCTCACGAACAGTCCTGCGGACCAGCGGATGGCGTCGGCGATGTCCGAGCCGTACCCACCGCACTTCCCGAGCACCCGAACCGGGACGAGCTGCGACACCTGGTTGATGCCGGCGATGCCGGTCGCGTTGCCGGTGGCGGCCCCGATGGTGCCGGCCACGTGCGTGCCGTGCCAGGAACTCTGCGACGTCGGGCAACCGGCGAGGAGCCCGCGCCGGGACTCGGTCGAGGTGATCCAGTCGCCCGGATCGTGGGCGTCGGCGTCGCGACCGTTGCCGTCGTTGGCTACCAGCGGTTCGGTGATGAAGTCGTACCCGCCGACGATCCGGCTGTCGAGGTCGGGATGATCGGTGTAGCCCGTGTCGAGCACCGCCACCCGAATCGCCTGGTTGCCGGTCGAGATGGCCCAAGCGGCTTCGACGTCGATCCCTTGGACGCCGCTCGAGGCCGGGTCGGTGAGGTTCCACTGGGTCGGATAGGAGGGGTCGTCGGGGCTGGTCGTCGGGAACATGCGGAGGTCGGGCTCGACCTGGACGACACCCGGTCGTTCGGCGAGACGTCGCATCACGGCATCGAGTTCGGTGCCCCCTCGCGGTGCCGGCAGTCGGACGACCTGTCCGGCGGTTCCGAACGCTCTCACGGAACTGACACCGACAGCAGCGAGATCCGAAGTGCCCAGCCGTCGTCCGGGACGATCGAAGGTCACGATGATCTGATCGGTCGTCGAACCGTCGGTCGGGCCGGCGAGCACGATCGGCGTACGGGCCGTCTCGGCCCCGTCGGCGACCGCTGCTCCGACGGTGAGTGCGGCGAGGGCGAGCACGCTCGCTGCGAGGCGGGCTCCGAGACCGGGGCGAAGCATCGTTGACTCCTGGAGAAGACGAGGGAAATGGGCGTCACCGCTGGCGGTCGGTCACAACGGAATATAGCGGTGTTCGCGAGTCGGTCAGGTGATGACGACGACGACGTCGCCGCCCCCGACGGTGTCGCCCGGGGCGACCTTGATCTCGGCGATCACGCCGTCCTTGTCGGCGTTGATCTGGTTCTCCATCTTCATCGCCTCGAGGACCACGACCCCCTGACCGACGGTGACGGACTGTCCGACCTCGACGAGCACCTTGACGATCGTGCCCTGCATCGGCACGGCGACCTGACCGGACCCTGCTGCCGAGCCGCCTCCCGAGGAGTGGGACCGCTGTTTGCGGGCTTTGGTCGGCGCAGCGGCGACCCCGGCCGACTCCGGGACCCACATCCGCACACCGAAGCGCTTGCCGTTGACCTCGACGGTGGTCGCTCGTTCGACGAGCGGCTCACCGGACTCGGGAGGAGCACCCGGACCGGCCGCAGTGATCTCGGAGAGGTCGAGGACCTGCTCGACCCACTTCGTCGAGTGCGTCACGGCGGCGAAGTCGGGGTGGCGGAGGATCGCGAGGTCGGCGGGGATCGTGGTGGCGACACCCTCGACCACCAGTTCTTCGAGCGCTCGGATGGTCCGAGCGATGCACACGTCGCGGTCACGTGCCCAGACGATCAGCTTGCCGACGAGGTTGTCGTAGTACTGGCTGATCTCGTCGCCGGACTCGTACCCGGAGTCGAACCTGACGCCGAAACCGTCCGGGGCGACGAGTTTGCTGATCGGGCCGGGTGACGGCAGGAACTTGCCACCGGCAGGGTCCTCGGCGTTGATCCGGATCTCGATCCCGTGGCCGTAGCGGCGGGCGGCCACCTCGTCCTGGGTCATCGGGAGGTCTTCACCCGACGCGACGCGGATCTGCCACTCGACGAGGTCGATCCCGGTGATCACTTCGGTCACCGGGTGCTCGACCTGGAGGCGGGTGTTCATCTCGAGGAAGAAGAACTCGCCGTCCTGGTAGATGAACTCGACCGTTCCGGCGTTGTGGTAGCCGACGGCCTTGGCCGCCTTGACGGCTGCTTCGCCCATCGCCGCTTCGACGCCGTCGGGCAGACCGGGGGCCGGTGCCTCCTCGATCAGCTTCTGATGGCGCCGCTGGGCCGAGCAGTCGCGGGTCGAGACCCAGACGACGTTCCCGGCCTCGTCGCCGACGATCTGCACCTCGACGTGCCGGGGCCAGGTCAGGTAGCGCTCGACGTAGACCTCGTCGCGACCGAAGAACGACTTGGCCTCGCGCTGTGCCGAGGCCATGGCGTCGTCGACCTCGGAGGCGGAGTTCACGACCTTCATGCCCCGGCCGCCGCCACCGAATGCCGCCTTGATGCAGACCGGCCAGCCGAACTCCTCGCCGAAGGCTCGGATCTCGTCGGGTCCCTGGGCGAACTCGGTGGTGCCGGGGACGATCGGGGCGCCGCCACGCTGCGCCGCGAGGCGGGACGACACCTTGTCGCCCATCTCGTCGATGGCCTCCGGCGGTGGGCCGATCCAGGTGACACCGAGTGCGGTGATCGCTCGGGCGAAGTCCGCGTTCTCCGAGAAGAAGCCGTAGCCCGGGTGGACGGCATCGGCGCCACTCTTGCGGATCGCATCGAGGATCGCCTCGGTGTTGAGGTAACTCTCGGCGGCGGTCTGGCCCCCCAGGGCGTACGCCTCGTCGGCGAGTCGGACGTGCAAGGCGTTCCGGTCGAGTTCGGAGTACACGGCGACCGTGGCGATACCCATCTCGCGGGCGGCTCGGATGACGCGCACGGCGATCTCACCGCGGTTGGCGATCAGGATCTTCTGCAGCACGGATGCCAATGTAGGTGCTGTGGACCCCACCGAGCACGTTCGACCGTCGGGAGCGGTCCGGGCCGTCGCGCCCGGGCCGAACGGGTGGCCGTCGGGGTGGACCGTGATGCGGATCGACGAGACGGGGAGCACGAACGACGACCTCCTCGAATCGGCCGACCGTCTCGCCGATCGGACGGTGTTGTTCGCCGGCCACCAGACCGCCGGGCGCGGCCGTCTCGACCGGCGTTGGGAGACACCACCGGACACGAATCTCCTGGTCTCGATCCTGTTCCACGTCGTACCGGACGATCCGGGTGAGTTGACCAGGCGGATCGGGTTGGCCGTGGTCGACACGGTGCGGTCGATCGGTGAGGCGGGTCGAGTGCGCTGCGCGCTGAAGTGGCCGAACGACGTGCTGCTCGACGGGTCGAAGCTGGCAGGCATCCTCGCTCAGCGCGACGGTCGTGGCTCGGTGGTCGTGGGGTGCGGCGTGAACATCGGTTGGGCGCCGGACGGGGCCGCCAGACTCGCTGACGTGTTCGACGGGGTCGCCGGGGAGTGCCCGAGCCCGCCCGTCGTGCTCGACACCCTGTTGCGTTGCTACGACGCGCTCCCGCTCGACGTCACCGAGCGGTATCGGGAAGATCTCGACACCCTCGGGCGGCGGGTCCGGATCGAACGGCCCGACGGTGAACTCGTCGGGACGGCCGTCGACGTCGAGTCGACGGGTCGTCTCGTCGTGGTGGACGACTGCGCCCTGACCCACCGGGTCGACGTCGGCGACGTCGTTCATCTCCGGGCGGCCGATCGGGCCGACGGGACCTGACGACCTCCACCGGGACCGCGTAGGCTCGGCGTCGCATGAAAGCGCTCATCCTCGCCGGAGGGGCGGGCACGCGGCTGCGGCCCATCACCCACACCCGAGCGAAACAACTCGTCCCGGTCGCCAACAAGCCGATCCTGTTCTACGGGATCGAAGCGATGGTGTCGGCGGGCATCGTCGACATCGGAGTGATCGTCGGCGACACGAGGGACGAGGTGATGGCGGCGATCGGCGACGGCTCGAGGTTCGGAGCCAGGGTCACGTACATCCCGCAGGATGCCCCGCTGGGACTCGCCCACTGCGTCCTGATCGCCCGGGAGTTCCTGGGTGCCGACGACTTCGTGATGTACCTCGGTGACAACCTGCTCGAACAGGACCTCGGCGCATTCGCTGCGGCCTTCGAGGCGGCTCGAGCCGAGGGAGGACCGGGGCCGTCGGCCCAGATCCTGCTCAAGCGTGTTCCCGATCCGCAGCGGTTCGGTATCGCGACCCTCGACGACACGGGTCACGTCGTCCGACTCGTGGAGAAACCGGAGGTCCCACCCTCGGACCTGGCGCTCGTCGGGGTCTATCTCTTCACCCCGCGGATCCACGACGCGGTGGCGGCGATCGAGCCGTCGGCGCGGGGAGAACTCGAGATCACCGACGCCATCCAGTGGTTGGTCGACGAGGGCGAGCCGGTCCGGTGCGAGTTGCTGACCGGCTGGTGGATCGACACCGGCAAGCTCACGCCCCTGCTCGAAGCCAATCGGCTGCTGCTCGAGGGCATCGAGACCCGACTCGCCGGCTCCGTCGACGATGCATCGACGATCGACGGTCGGGTGGTGGTCGAAGAGGGTGCCGAGATCATCAACTCGACCATCCGCGGTCCGGTGGCGATCGGCGCCGGGTCGCGGATCGTGGATTCGTTCATCGGTCCGTTCTCGGCGATCGGAGCGGGGTGTCTCGTCGAACACTCCGAGGTCGAGCATTCCGTCCTCATGGATCGGTCGAGCGTCATCGACATCGCTCGCCTCGAGGACAGTCTGATCGGCTGCGACGCCGAGGTGTCGCGGAGCCGTCAGAAACCGCGAGCGCTGCGACTGATGGTCGGCGATCACTGCCGGATCGACGTGGAATGAGCGGGTCACCTGTGGAGATCGTCGAGTTCGACGTCCGTCCCGGGTCGATCGACGGGCTGTTGGTCGTCACGCCGAAGCAGGTCTCGGACGGACGCGGCACGGTGCGCGAGGTGTTCCGCCGGTCGGCGTTCGACTCGGCGGGCATCGACGTCGCCGTGTTCCGCCAGATCAACCTGACCGAGTCACGGGCAGGGGTCGTGCGGGGGATGCATGCCGAGGACATGACCAAGCTCCTCACGGTCGCGTGGGGGAGGGCGCTCGGTGCCTACGTCGACCTCCGCCCGGGATCGACGAGTTTCGGCACGGTCGAGACGGTCGACCTCGAACCCGGTGTCCAGGTCCTGGTGCCGGCAGGTGTCGCCAACGGTTTCCAAGCCCTGGTCGATGGTTGCCAGTACGCCTACTGCTTCGACGACGAATGGAGGCCCGACATGCCGGGTAGGTCTTGCAGCCCGTTCGGATTGGGATTCGACTGGCCGGTGCCCGTCGACCCCGGTGATCGGACGATGGTCTCCGCGAAGGATGCCGCAGCGCCCCCGCTCGCGCGGTTGGTCGCGGAGCAGGACCTTCGGCGATGAGGCTGTTCGTCACCGGTGCCGCCGGATTCATCGGATCGAACTACGTGCGGTGGGTCCTCGCGAACACCGACCACGACGTCACGGTGTTCGACAAACTGACCTACGCCGGGAACCTCGCCAACATCGAGGACCTGGTCGACGACCGACGTTGTCGCTTCGTCCGCGGGGACATCTGCGACCAGGACGTCGTCGCCGAACACCTGCCGGGTCACGAGGCGGTCGTGCACTTCGCCGCCGAATCGCACGTCGACCGGTCGATCGTCGACCCCTACGCATTCGTCACCACGAACGTGTTCGGCACGAACGTCCTGTGCGACGTCGCGCGTCGCAGCGACGTCGAGCGGTTCCTGCACATCTCCACCGACGAGACGTACGGGTCGATCGAGGACGGATCGTTCGCCGAGGGTGACCTGCTCACGCCGCGATCGCCGTACTCGGCGGCCAAAGCCGGCAGTGATCTCATCGCCTTGAGCTACCACACCACGTACGGACTGCCGGTGCTCGTGACGAGGTGTTCGAACAACTACGGGCCGTACCAGTTCCCCGAGAAGTTGATCCCGCTGTTCACGACCAATCTCCTCGACGGGCACAAGGTGCCGCTGATGGGCGATGGCGGCAACGTGCGCGACTGGATCCACGTCGAGGACCACAACCGTGCTGCGCACCTGGTGCTCGAGCGTGGCGAGGTCGGCGAGATCTACAACATCGGCGCCCACAACGAGATCACCAATCGGGTCATCACCGAGCGTCTGTTGGAGTTGACGGGACGCGACGAGAGTTTCATCGAGTGGGTGCCCGATCGCCTCGGCCACGACCGGCGCTACTCGGTGTCCATCGATCGGATCTCCGCACTCGGGTGGCGGCTCGAGCGTGACTTCGACGAGGGCCTCGCCCACACGGTCGAGTGGTACCGGGACCACCGCTCGTGGTGGGAGCCGTTGAAGGCCCGGGTCGTCGGCTGATGCGGGTCCTGGTCACCGGTGCAGGCGGCCAACTCGGTCGCGAGGTGGCCGAGCGATGGACGGCGCTCGGAGACGACGTGATCGCCGTGCCTCGCCAGCGACTGGACGTGTCGTCGCGTGACGACGTGCTGGGTGCGGTCACATCGGTGCGGCCGGACGTCCTCGTCAACTGCGCCGCCTGGACCGCGGTCGATGCCTGCGAAGGCGACGCCGACCGCGCCTTCGCCGCCAACGCGCTCGCCGTGCGGTGGTGTCGTGAGGCGTGTGACCTGACGGGAACTCACCTCGTTCAGATCAGTACCGATTACGTGTTCGACGGTCACCTCGGGCGCCCTTACCACGAGTGGGATCCGCCCTGTCCGACGTCGGTGTACGGGGCGTCGAAACTCGGAGGCGAACGCGAGGCCGGGCCGGGAGCCACCGTCGTTCGGACCTCGTGGGTCTGCGGATTCCACGGCGACAACATGGTCAAGACGGTGCTCCGGCTGTCGGCGGAGCGCGAATCGCTCGCATTCGTCGACGACCAGATCGGGTCGCCGACCTTCACGCCCGATCTCGCCGACATGATCCGGGTGCTGGCGGCCGACCGACGCTCGGGGGTCCATCACGTGACGAACACCGGCGTCGTCAGCTGGTATCGCTTCGTCCGCGACATCGTCGCCGCTGCTGGTCGGGACCCCGACATGGTGCACCCGATCGCGACCGCCGACCTCGATCCGCCGCGGCCGGCCCCGCGCCCACCCAACAGCGCACTCGACAACGCAGCGATCCGACTCGCCGGGCTCCCGCCGATGCGCCACTACCGAACGGCGCTCGACGAACTCGTCGCCCGGCTGTCGGTGTGAGAGCCGCTCGGTGAGGGTTCGTCCATGACCCACTTCACCCGCCGACAACTCGAGACGTACCGGGATGCGACGGTGCCGGATCTCGTCGGGGATCCCGTCCGCTTGGCCTTCGCCGGGATCAACCCGGGACTCTGGACGGCGGCGACGGGAACCCACTTCGCCCACCCGGGCAACCGCTTCTACCCGGCGCTGCTCCTGGGAGGCGTGATCGAGCGGGAGATCGACCGGAAGGCCGGCATGACCGATGAGGATCGACGTCATCTCCTCGACCGGGGCATCGCCATCACCAACGTGGTCCATCGGGCGACGGCGAAGGCCTCCGAACTGTCGGCGGACGAACTCCGGACCGGAGGGCGGGTCCTGAGCAGTTTCGTGCGGACCCACCGGCCGGCGGTCGTCGCCATCGCCGGCATCACGGCGTACCGGACGGCGTTCGGACGACCCGATGCGGTCATGGGTCGGCAGGATCGCGACCTCGAGGGCGCCGAACTCTGGATCGTCCCGAACCCGAGTGGCCTCAATGCTCACGAGACCGTCGCCTCGCTCGCCCGGGCGTACCGAGCCGTCGCCATCGCCGCAGGCGTGATCCGACCCGAGTGAACCCCGTCGACCTCGACGACGCGGACCCGTGCTGGTCGTCGGCCGGCCGGGCATGATGGGAAGGTGTCAACCGGACTCCGGGTCGCCTACACGCTCGAACAGTGCTGGCACGACGTGCCGGGCGGCACGGCGATCGCTGCGCTCGAGGTCCATCGGAGGCTGCTCCACCGGTCGAGGGAGATCGGTGACATCGAGGTGGTGGCCGTCGCCGGACGTCATCGGAGACCGCCCGTCGAGTCGTATCGTCCGCACGGCGATGTCCGGATGTGGCCGATCGCTCGCCCGTGGCTGTACGAGTCGTGGAATCGACTCGACCGTCCATCGGTGGAGTCGGCGACCGGCGCTGTCGACGTCTGTCACTCGACCGTGGCGATCCCGGCGCCGAGCGCGGCACCGAGTGTCGTGACGGTTCACGACGTGGCATTCGTCCGCACGCCGGAGCGGTTCACCCGTCACGGTGTCCGCGTCATGCGTCGCGGACTCGACCGCTGCCGCGATGCCGAGCGGGTCATCTGCCCGAGTCGGGCGACCGCCGACGAGTTGATCGAACTCGGATTCGACCCCGGTCGGATCCGTGTCGTGCCGTGGGGCGTCGAGCGACGTGCCGTCCACCCCGCCGACCGCGCTCGTGTCAGCCGTCGGTATTCGCTGCCGTCGACGTTCGTGCTCTTCGTCGGGACGGTCGAGCCCCGGAAGAACCTCGGGCGTCTCGTCGCCGCGATGCGAGCGCTCCCCGACGTGCCGCTGGTGCTCGCCGGGGCGTCGGGGTGGGGTGATGGTCTCCCCGACCAGCTTGCCGACCACCTTCCCGATCCGGTGTCCGGTGCCAGGGTCCTGCCGCTGGGTTTCGTCCCGGCGGACGACCTCCGACCGATCATCGAACTGGCATCGGTCGTCGCGTATCCCAGCCTCGAGGAGGGCTTCGGCCTGCCGATCCTCGAGGCGATGGCGCACGGGACACCGGTGGTGACGAGCAACCGGTCGTCGATGGTCGAGGTGGCCGGCGGAGCGGCAGTGCTCGCTGACCCCCACGACGTCGATTCGATCGCCGAGGCCGTGCGAGTGGCCCTGGACGATCGCGATCGTTGGGCGCAGCGCGGTCTGGAGCGTGCGGCGTCGTGCTCGTGGGAGCGCACCGTCGAGTCGACGATCGACGTGTACCGCGAGGTCGTGCGATGACGAGTCCCGTCGCCCACGCCTCGGTCGCCGTCAATCTCCTGTGGATCTCGCCGGGGCGAGTCGGTGGTTCGGAGCAGTATCTGCACCGCCAGCTGCTCGGCCTGGCCACGGTCGGAGTGCGGACCCGGGTCCACTGCACCCGAGCGTTCGCCGCCGCCCATCCCGAACTCGGGCGTCACCACGACCTCGTCGTGGCGCCGGGCGGCCGTGACGTCCGAGCGGGTCGGGTCCTCGCCGAGCACTCCCTGCTCGCGGTTCGGACCAGACGTGCGGACCTCGTGCACCACGGAGGAGGTACGGCGCCCCTCGTGGGTCGCCGACCGATCGTCCTCACCGTGCACGACCTCCAGTACCTCGCCTTTCCGCAGTACTTCTCGGCGGCTCGCCGGTCGTACCTCGCGGCGATGATGCCGAGATCGGTGGCTCGCGCGTCGGTCGTGACCGTGCCTTCCGAGTTCGTCCGGCACACGGTGGTCGACGCCTTCGACATCGATCCGGAGCAGGTCGTGGTCGTTCCACACGGGGTCCCCGAAACGGTTCGACCGGACGTCGACGACATCGCAGTCGCTCGCCGCGACCTCGGGCTCGGCGACCGGCCGTACGTCGTCTACCCGGCGATCACCCACCCGCACAAGGGACACCAGGTCCTCGTCGACATGCTCGACCACCTGTCCGGCGAAATCGATCTCGTGCTCCTCGGTGGCGCCGGAGCCGCCGAGTCGGCGGTGACCGCCGCGATCGCCGCGAGTTCCCACCGATCCGTGATCCATCGTCCGGGTCGTGTCCACGATCGGTGCCTCGACGCGCTCCTGGCCGGTGCCGATGCGCTCGTGTTCCCGAGCGAGTACGAAGGATTCGGGGCACCGCTGGTCGAGGCGATGGCGGCCGGGGTCCCCGTGGTGTGCAGCGATGCGGCTGCGGTCACCGAGGTCGTCGACGGAGCGGCGGTGGTCGTCGGTGCCCGCTCCGGTGAGGCGTGGGCCGATGGTGTCCGTGAGGCGCTGCGTCGTCGGGAGGAACTCGTCGCCCTCGGGGCGGCTCGGCGGGCGGCGTTCACCGTCGAGCGGTCGGGAGCGGCGCTGACCGCCGCCTATGGAGCGGCGCTCGATCGGACCCGGTCGTGAAGATCGTCGTCGTGTGTCCCCACTTCGCGCCCGATACGGCGCCGACCGGCACGGTGATGACCCGGATCGTCGAGGAGTTGGCGACGCTCGGGCACGAGGTGCACGTCGTCACGTCATTGCCGTGGTACCGGGCCCACCGGATCGAACCCGGGTGGGAGGGCCGGCGGATTCGCTCCGAAGCGACCGCATGGGGTTCGATCGTGCGGGTCGATCCGTTCCCGGGTGGCGACAAACGGAATCTGCTGCGCCGGGCGATCGGATTCGTCGGGTTCTCGCTGCTGGCCTGTGTGGCCGGTGTGCGCGCCGGAGGACCCGGTCGTCCCGACGCCGTCCTCGCCATGTCGCCGCCGCTCACGCTGGGGCCGACCGGCTGGCTCGTCGGACGGATTCGTCGAGCGCCGTTGGTGTTCAACGTCCAGGACGTCTTTCCCGATGCCGCGGTGAGGACCGGGGCGATCACCGATCGTCGCGTCATCCGGTTCGCCGAGGCGCTCGAGAGGTGGACCTACCGGCGATCGGCGGCGGTGACCGTGCTGAGCGACGACCTCGCGGAGAACGTCCGCCGCAAGATCGGTGTCGGCCTGGCACACCGGGTGCGGGTGATCCCGAACTTCGTCGACACGGATCGGATTCGTCCCGGAGACCGTGCCACGGCCTATCGGGGACAGCACGGGCTCGGTGATGGTCCGGTGGTGTTGTACGCAGGGAACATCGGCTACTCCCAACCGTTCGAACTCCTCGTCGAAACGGCCCGACGGTGTCCCGATGTCACGGTGGTCGTCAACGGTGATGGTGCTGCCAAGGCGGATCTCGAGCAGCGGGTGACCGGTGTGGCGAACTTCCGGATCGTCGGGTTCCAGGACGCTGACCGACTGTCCGAGGTGTTGGCGACCGGAGACGTCCACGTCGTGCTCCTGCGGCCGGGCCTCGGTGAGGTGAGTGTGCCGTCGAAGACTTATTCGAGCCTTGCGGCAGCTCGGCCGGTCGTCGCAGCCATCGACCCGGGGACCGAGATCCCGCGCCTCCTCGCCCTGGCGGGGGCCGGACGATGCGTCGCCCCGGACGATGTCGACGGGTTCGTTCACGCGGTTCGGGCGCTCGTCGACGATCCGACCGAGCGGGAACGCATGGGTGGGTCCGGTCGGCGCTGGGTGGTCGACAACGCCTCTCCAGCGGCTGTCGGCTCGTCGTACGCGCTGCTGCTCGCCGAGGTCGCCGCCGGACCGATCCGGCGCCGGGCCGATATCGTCTGAGCCGTGGCACGATCGTCATCCACCAGCAAAGCCGCCAAACTCGCCCAGAAGGGTCCCGGTCGAACCGTCCGGTTCCAGGGTGGGACCGTCTTTCCGCTCACCGTCGCGCTCGTCCTCGTCCTCGGTCTCGGACTGATCGTCTACGGACGCCAGACCCTGCCGGCAGCCGATGCGTCGCCGCCGACGATCAACGATCACTGGCACGCCGCCTACGGCTTCAACATCTGTGGCGAGTGGTACCAACTCGCCGGAAACCTCGAGGATCGCAACTCCCAGGGACAGTACGTCTACACCAACTTCCTGCGGACCGGGATCCACAGCCACGACGACGGTGTGATCCACTGGCATCCGAACACGTCCCGCGCCGTGGGCAAGAACGCGGTGCTCGGCGTGTTCCTCGAGTCGTACGAGGTCGAGTTGACCGACGACAGCTTGAAGTTCCCGGCCGGGAACATCCTCGGTTTCACCGACGAGTACATCGAGGGCGAGACCCAGTGCGACGGCGAGGACGCCTCGCTGTCGGTCCGGGCGTGGGACGTCTTCACCGACACCGATGGTGGCGACCGGTACATCACGAAGATGGACGAGGTTCGCCTGATCCAGGACAACATGGTCTTCGCGATCTACTTCGGCCCGGACGACATGAACCAGGCGATGCCGCCGTGGGCCTCGCAACTCCCGCAACTCGGAGCGATCGACTCGGGGCAGATCCTGCCGTCGGACCTCCTGCAGAGTGACGTCACCGATGGATCCGCACCGGACGCCTCCGTGCCGGCGGTCACGGAGGACACCGGCACCGGCGCCGACGAGTGATGTTCGCCGTCGTCCTGGTGGGCGGGTTCGGCACTCGCCTCCGCCCGCTCACCGACGACGTCCCGAAACCCATGTTGCCGATCGTGCATCGGCCGATGATCGTCCGCCTCGCCGAGCGTCTGGCCGAAGGAGGTGTCACCGACGTCGTCCTGGCGTTGGGCTTTCGTCCCGAGCCGTTCCGAGATGCGTTCCCCGATGGACGCGTCGGCACGAGCGGCGTTCGAGTGCACTACGCCGTCGAGCCGGAACCGCTCGACACCGCTGGAGCGGTTGCGTTCGCTGCTCGATCGGTCGGAGTCGACGACACGTTCGTCGTGGCGAACGGTGACGTGCTCACCGACGTCTCGATCGGCTGGCTGGTGACGGAGCACCGCCGCATCGGTGTCGACGCGACGATCCACCTCATCCCGGTCGACGACCCGTCTGCCTTCGGCGTCGTCGAACTGGACGGGCCGATCGTGCGGCGCTTCGTCGAGAAACCGGCAGCGGGGGAGTCGGACTCCTTCCTCGTGAACGCCGGCACCTATGTGTTCGAACCGGCGGTCCTCGATCTCGTCGAACCGGGTCGACGGGTGTCGATCGAGCGTTCGACCTTCCCGGCGCTCGTGAGCCAGAGGCGACTGGCAGCGGTGGCGTCCGACGATTACTGGATCGACGCCGGGCGTCCCGAGACCTACCGTCGCGCCAACATCGACCTGGTGACCGGGCGACGAGGTGCGGCACTCGATGGGGTGGCGCCAGGAGCCGTCATCGACGCATCGGCGTCGATCGATGCGAGCGTGGTCGCCGAGCATGCAGTCGTCGGCGCCGGTGCCGAGGTCGTCCGTTCCGTGGTGCTCGACGGTGCCGTCGTCGGAGCCGGAGCCTCGGTCGTCGATTCGATCGTCGTCGGGTCGGTCGGCGCTTCGGCTCGTCTCATCGACTGCGTCGTCGGCGCCGGGCATTCGGTCGACGCCGGGGCCGAGTTGGTCGGTGTCCGGGTCCCGGAGCCCTCCTGAGGCCGTCGGATGGATTCGGCCCTCGTCGTCGGAGGTGGCGGTTTCCTCGGTTCGCACCTCACGGACCGCCTGCTGGCCGAAGGTGTCGCCGTCGACGTGGTCGACGATTTGTCGACCGGGAGCCTGGCGAACCTCGGACCGGCCCGCAACCTCGGAGCAGCGCTCAAGATCCACCATCTCGACGCGTCCACGCCGGAGTTCGCCACGCTCGTCGGTCTCCGAGCGCCCGACGTCATCTACCACCTGTCGGCGGTGCCGCGCAGCGATGACGCCTCGTCGCTGACCCGGGCGTTCGCTTCGACCGCCGCCATCATCGAGGCCGCTCGGGCCCACCGGGTCACCAAACTCGTCGTGGCGGTTCCGGGAACGGTGCTCTACGGCAACCCGGCGGCCCGGGATCTCCCGGTGAAGGAGGCCGAACTGCGGCCACGCGGGCTGCGGGGCGTGCTCGCTCGAGCGGTCGTCGAGTCGTGCTCCGTCGTGCGGGAGTCCGCTGCGGTCGAGTTCACCGCCCTCGCGCTGTCGAGCGTCTACGGACCGCGCCAGCGGCCGGACGGAGGTGTCGTGGCGGCGTTCCTCGCCGCAGCGAGCGAGGGTCGAGCGCCGATCGTCAGCGGTGACGGGCGTCAGACGCGCGACTTCCTGTTCGTCGACGATGCGGTCGACGCCCTGGTCCGGGCCGGAGACCGCGGGAGCGGATTGCTCCTGAACGTCGGAACCGGACAGCAGACCTCGATCCTCGACCTGTGGGCCTCGATTCCCGGCTCCTCGTCGATCCTGCCCGAGAGGTCGCCGGTCCGATCGGGAGAGTTGTCGCGCTTCGCCTTGTCACCCGTCCGGGCACGGATCCACCTGGGCTGGTCGCCGTGGACGGATCTCTCCGATGGGCTCGCTCAGTCCCGCTGATCGTCGCCCGGAGTGCGAACGGCGGCGAGACACGCCCTGGCGAGTTCAGCGGCGATCACAGGGGTGGTCATGATCGAGGGGACGACCACGCACCGCATCCCCGCCTGCTCGACTCCGGCAGCGAGGTGGGCATCGACCGGATCGATCACGAGCGTCGACGCCACCGGCGCATACAGTTCGGCGACACCGATGACCGATGGGTCCCGGCCGAGCTCGGTGAGCATCCGATCGGCCGGCCCTTTCAGAGCTGTGCCGCCCACGATCGGCGAGATGGCGACCACGTCGTCGCGTCGCGACGAGAGCACGTCGTCGATGCCCGGCAACGCCCGGATCGGGCCGATCGAGACGATCGGGTTCGACGGAGCGATCACGACCGTCCCGTCGCCGAGTGCCGTCATGACGTCAGCCGTCGGAGCGGCGTCCTCGTGGTCGAATCGCACCGAGGTGATCGCCACGTCGTGGCGGAGTCGGACGAAATAGTCCTGGAATCCGATCTCCGAGCCCGATTCGGCGAGGGTCACCATGGTGCGGAATCGGCCGTCACACATCGGCAGGATGCGTGGAACGAGGCCCCACGCTCGAGCGATCTCGGAGGTGATCTGCGTGAGCGAGGCCCCATCGGCGCGTCTCGCCGTGCGGTACAGGTGCGTGGCGAGGTCCCGGTCGCCGAGGCTGAACCAGGTCGTTCCGGCGGACGAGGACGGTGGTCCGACCTCGGCGTACCGGGCGAGTGCTTCCATCGTCGTCCAGCTCTCACCCTCGAGGCCCCAACCTCGCACCGGATCGATCGCCCCGGCGAGGGTGTAGACGACGGTGTCCAGGTCCGGGGAGATCGACAAGCCGTGGAGTTCGGTGTCGTCGCCCGTGTTCACCACGATCGTGAGATCGGCAGGGTCGATGACCGACAGCAGCGCCGACGCGAATCGTGCGGCGCCGACGCCGCCTCCGAGCATGGTCACGGTCATGGTCGACCTCCTCGGTCCCGGAGTCGACCGTACACGTCGACGAGTTGGTCGACCGTCCGCTCCCAGGAGAACCGGTCGAGATTGTGGCTTCCCGCCGCGACGAGTCGGCGCTGGAGCGCTGTCGACCCCATCACGGTGGCGAGGGCATCGGCGAGGTCGCCCGCCGTCTCGCCGTCGACGAGCAGGACCCCCTCACCGCCGATCTCGGCCACCGAGCCGACGTCGGTCGCCACGACCGGCACGCCGTACTGCTGCGCTTCGAGGATCGGGAACCCGAACCCCTCGTCGAGCGAGGGATACGCCAGGACGGTGGCGTCGGAGAGCAACCGGTGCTTCGTCGACTCGTCGATCGCGCCGAGCCGGTGCACCCGCGACCTCGGACCTGTCGGGAGCTCGTCGATCGCGGCCGTGACGGTGGCCGAGTCGTGGG
>JBMUCX010000061.1:0-16806 GCA_049458915.1 Ilumatobacteraceae bacterium | reverse complement strand
GGTGGTTCGGTGATCCGCCGCAGCGGACCCCTTCGTCGGACGGCCGCGGCCGGGCGTCCGCCCGCACGGACGAGGACCGTCCAATCCGAGCGACCGCCGTACGGACCGGCCGTCGACGTCGGGCATGATGGTGTCATGGACGGACCGGAGGCATCCATCCCGTGGCCGACGCTGTTCTCGATCGCGCCGGTGCCGATGTCGATCATCGATGCCGAGGGGCGGCAGGTGGCCTTCAACACCGCCTATGCCGAGTTCCTCGGCTACTCGGCCGCCGAGTTGGCGTCGATCGACGTGGCCACCATCACTCGTCCCGAGGACGTGGCCTGGACGCGGCAGTATCTCGACCGACTGGTGCGAGGAGATCTCGAGCGTTTCGAGAGCGACAAGGTCTACGTCCGGAAATCGGGTGACCAGGTGAGGGCCCGCTTGTCGAGTCGGGCCCTGTTCGATGTGGACGGACGATGCAGGTTCCTGATCGGAGCGATCGTCCCCTTGCCCGGCGACATCGTGTCGACCGCTCCCGAGGTTGCGGAGCGACTCTTGGAGTTCGGTCAGGAGAGCATCGTGCTCGTCGCTCCGGATGGTCGATTCCTGGCCGCCGGCGGCGCAGCGCGAACACGACAGGGTGTGCCACGGGGGTATTGGACGGATCGACGCATCCAGGACATGCTGCCGCCGGACGAGTGGCGACGACTCGCCGGACTGCGGAGCGCGATGGAGGAACCGGGATCGTCGCATGTCGCGGACGTTCGGATGCCCGGCCCCGGCGGCGAGGACGCGATCATCGAGGCGAGGGTGGTCAACTGCACCGAGGATCCGACCCTGGGTGGGTTCGTCGTCGTCGGCCGCGACGTCACGGCCGAGCGCGCAGCGTCGGCTGCTCTCGCCGAACAGCGACGACGTGCGGAGCACGCCATGGAAGCGCAGAACCGTCTGCTCGCGACCGTCAGTCATGAACTCCGCAATCCACTGCACGCCCTGCTCGGTACGGCGGAGTTGCTCGCTGCCGAAGATCTGCCCGATGGGGCTGCGCCGCTCGCGTCCACGCTCGTCCGGCAGTTGTCCGCTCTCGCCACTGTCACCAACGACCTGCTCGACTCGACGCGGCTGTCGGCTGGTGAGATCGCCATCGAACGTCGTGCCACCGATCTGGCCGCTCTCGTCGCCGATGTCGTCGAACTCGGCCGGGTCGCTGCGGGGCCGAAGACGATCTCGGTGTCGTCCCATCTCGGACACGGGGTGCCGGTCTGGGTGTCCGTCGACGGTGATCGGCTCCGTCAGATCCTGTCCAATCTGATCGGCAACGCCGTCAAATTCACCGTGACCGGGTCGGTCCAGTTGGTCGTCCGATCCGATGATCCGCAAACGCTCGTGTTCTCGGTCATCGACACCGGTGTCGGGATCCCGCTCGAGGACCGCAACTCGGTGATGCAGGCCTTCAGCGTCGGATCGAACTCCGGTGCCGATCGTGGCGCCGGCCTGGGCCTGTCGATCGTCCAGCGCCTGGTCGGTGCCATGGGGGGATCTCTCCGGTTGAGCAGCGAGGTCGGCGTCGGCACCCGCTTCGACGTCCATCTGCCCGTGCCGTCGGTCGACCCTCCACAGGGCGCCGTCCGCGACAGTGTTCGCAAGGGTCTCCGGATCCTCGTGGTCGAGGACAACCCGGTGAATCAGCAACTGGCCAGGCGCCAACTCGAACGACTGGGTCAACTCCCCGTCGTGGTCGAGAGTGGCGAGGAAGGGCTCGAACTCCTCATGGACCCCGCAGGGCCGAGGTTCGACGTCGTCCTGCTCGATCAACAGCTCCCCGGATGGAGCGGGACCGAGACGACGGAGCGGATTCGAGCGCTCCAGCCGCCGGTCTCCACGATTCCGGTGATCGGGATCTCGGCGTCGACGACCGCCGCTGATCGCGCATCGTTCGTTGCCGCCGGGATGGACGACTTCATCGCCAAACCGGCGACGCTGTCGGATCTGTCACGAGTGATCGCATCGGTCGTGCGATCGGCTGAAGGTGGAGTGATCCACGAACCCGACGCGTCGGCGGACGACGTGGGACCGGCTGACGCTCGGGGAGCGGAATCCGTGACGGATGCGGCCGTGCTCGAAGCGCTCGCCGAGGACCTCGGCGACTCCGTCACCGTTCGCGAGATCGTCGCAACCTTCATCGACCACCTCGGTGGCCGTATCGCAGCGATCACCGGAGCCGATGACGACTCGTCACTTCGACGTGCCGCGCACGCACTCGGTTCGAGCGCCTTGCTGGTGGGCGCGCGACCGCTCGGCGAGCTGTGTCGAGCGATCGAACGTGGAGCGTCGTCGTCGACCGGCATCGTCGAGCTCGCCGAACGATCCCGCATCGAGCTCGTCGCCTGGCTCGACGGCTGATCGGATCTCCCGATCGTTCACCGGGCGATCGATACCCGCTGCGCCGTTCAGTCGCCGATCGTCACGGTGGCTCCGATCGCCACATCGGGATGCAGGGGCCGGGAGAAGAGGTAGCCCTGGCCGTGCTCGCAGCCGATGCGCTCGACGAAGGCCCGGGCCTCGGCGTCCTCGATGCCCTCTGCGATCACCGTGAAGCCGAGGGCGTGTCCGAGATCGACGATCGAGGATGCGACATCCGCCTGCTTGGGGTCGGAGAGGGCCCCCACGATGAACGACCGGTCGATCTTCAGCTCGTCGATCGGCATGGCGTGGAGGTAGCTGAGTGCCGAGTATCCGGTCCCGAAGTCATCGATGGAGATCCGGATCCCGAGGCTGCGCAACCGGTCGAGGAGATCGATCAGATCACGGTCGGCGTGGTCGACGAGCACGCTCTCGGTGATCTCGAGACACAGCGCCGTGCCCGGGATGTCGTGCCGCTGCAGCGCTGTGGTCACGGTCTGGAGCAGGTCGGTCGACCACAACTGGAGCGGTGAGACGTTGACCGACACGACGATCGGCGGGCGGTCCTCGTCTCGCCATCGCCGGGCGAACGCACAGCCCAGGTCGAGAACGCGAGCGCCGAGGTCGTTCACCATCCCCGATGTCTCGGCGAGGTGGATGAACTCCGGCGGGGGAATCGGTCCCTCGGTCGGATGGGTCCATCGAGCGAGTGCTTCCATGCCGACGAGCGCATTCGATCGGAGGTCGTATTGGGGCTGCAGGTCGATGCGGAGGCTGCCGTCGAGGAGCGCTTCGCGGAGGTCGGCGGTGAGACGTACCCGACGATCGGCCGCCTCTGCCATGTCGGGACGGAAGACCACCGACGTCGAAGGTCCCGAGCGCTTGGCGGTCGCCAGGGCGATCTCGGCTTGCTGGAGCGCTGCCTCTCGGCTCGTGGAGTGGTCCACGACGGTGATCCCGATGCACGCCGTGACCGGGTAGCGCACCGTCGCCGTCGCAGTTTCCGTCACCGTGGCGACGATCTGATCGGCGAGGGCCACAGCAGCGGAGGCGTCGGCGATCGGTCCGGTCACCAGAGTGAAGTCGTCGCCACCGGACCGGGCGACGTGGGACTCGGGTGAAAGTCGGGCGAGTCGGGCGGCGACATCGACGAGCAGACGGTCGCCCGACTCGTGCCCGAGCGACTCGTTGATCGCTCCGAAATCGTCGAGGTCGATCTGCAGCACTGCACGAGTCGCGTCGGAACCGAGTCGGTGGTCGAGTTCGCGGCCCAGGCCGAACCGATTGGTGAGTCCGGTGAGGTCGTCGTGATACGCGATGTGCATCAACTCACCTTGGAGGTGATCGACTTGTGCCAATCCGCGGGCGAGGGCCCCGATCTCGTCCGAGCGATCACGCATGGGCACGTCCGTCACACGTTCACCACGTCCGAGGCGGTCGGCGACGGCAGTGAGTCGGCGAAGCGGGCGGAATGCACCCACACTCAGCACGATGGCGACCAGGCCGGCGAGCACGACGAACAACCCGGTGACGATGACCACCTGATTCCGGGTTTCGCCGTTGATCCGCTCCAGATCGTCGACCCAGCCGACGTCGACGGCGAGAGCGCCACTCACCTCCCCCTCCACGAAAATCGGGGTGAGGTACGCCAAACGAAGTCGCCCCATGACCGGGACCGGACCGGTGTGAGGTGCTCCTGAAGAGATCGACGCGTAGGCCGGATGGCCCTCGCCGATGAGTGCCGGTTCGCGAGTGCTGTCACCCACCCGGGTGCCGTCGGGTCGTTTGAAGCTCGTGGCGATCCGGTCGAACGACCCGGTCGTGGCGTCGACGACGAAGACGTTCGCGGCGCCCTGGTTCATGTCGGAGATCCGATCGACGAGGGCATCCCACTCGTCGGTCGGGACGAGCTCGTCGAGTCCGTCGAGGTCGAGTCGGAGCGGTGAGCCCGAGTCGTCGAGGACGACGGTCATGCGACCCCGCGTGGTTTCCTGGGCGAGTTGCGTCGCAGCGCGAGCGGCACGGTCGATGCGGATCGCCGAGTTCTCCGAGTTGATCGCGACGATTCGCTGATAACCGGTCGCGGCGAGGGTGGCGAGGGTGAGCAGGCCGAGCACGCCGAACACCGTGGCCACGCGGAGTGTGAACGACGGGCGCCATCGTGGTGTCCGGTCGGGCTGTTCGTCGGGTGTGTTCGTGTCGATGAGTCCGTTGTCGATGAGTCCGTTGTCGATGGATCCAGGGTAGGCCACGTCGAACCTGGTCCGCCAGGATCGTCGCAGAGTCCATCACGAATCGGACTCCTGAGGTGGTCGCACCACGAGCACCGAGCACGGGGCGTGCTGCGTGACCGCGGTCGACACGCTGCGGTGCAGGATCCGACCGAATGGCCCGTGCGGGTCGGACCCGACGACGATCAGATCGGCGCCCACCTCGGTGGCGACCTGGAGAACGGCGTCGGCCCCCTTGGCCGGAATCGGGTGGCCGGTCGACTCGACACCGAGGGCTCGGAGTCGCAAGCACGCATCGGCGACGATGACGTCACCCGATTGGTCCGACCACAACCCGGTCCTGAACTCGTCGGGGAGGTCGTGGGCGAGTTGCGCGAGTTCGAGTTCTCCGAGAGGTCGATAGCCGGTCACGACGTGGACGGCGTCCGAGCCGGACGCGAGCGCCAGTTGTCCGCCAGCGTCGACGACGACCTGCGAGTCCGCTGAGCCGTCGGTGCCGATGACGATGGTGTGGAAC
This sequence comes from Ilumatobacteraceae bacterium, assembly GCA_049458915.1. Classification (GTDB taxonomy): domain Bacteria; phylum Actinomycetota; class Acidimicrobiia; order Acidimicrobiales; family Ilumatobacteraceae; genus Ilumatobacter. The sequence continues at coordinate 11,670 of JBMUCX010000061.1, read as the reverse complement.
GGCCTGCTGGCGTCGTGGGTATGGTTCATCGCTTCGAACCTGGTCGTCGAGACGATGATGTGCCAGGGCCGTTCGGCGGCCGCTGACGTGCCGGTACCGTGGGCCGTGTGGCGAAATGGCTGATGAAGTCCGAGCCCGACGTGTTCGGGTACGACGACCTCGTGCGGGTGAAGCGGGAGGGTTGGGACGGAGTTCGGAACTACCAGGCCCGGAACTTCATGAGGGAGATGCGGCGAGGGGATCGAGTCGTCTTCTACCACTCGAACGCGAAGCCGCCCGGTGTCGCCGGCATCGCCAAGGTCGTGAAAGGCGCCGAGCCGGACCCGACGCAGTTCGACCCGACGTCGAAGTACTTCGACCCGACGTCGGATCCGGCGGATCCTCGGTGGGACTGGGTGACGATCGCACCCGATCGAGCGCTCGAGTTCGTTTCGATCGACGAACTGAAGCAGGTCCGGGCGCTCGCCGACTGTCGACTGTTGGCGAAGGGCAACCGGCTGTCGGTCATGCCGCTCACCGATGTCGAGTTCGACGCGATCGTCGCTGCTGCGGATGCCAAGCGCCGCTGAGCGTCCCGGCTCGGCGGGCCGTGCCCGTCGCCCGGTACCTTGCACGACGTGACCTCATCGGACTTCCCGCAGACGAGAGTGGTGCTGATCCGGCACGGCGAGTCGAACGTCACGGTGCGCCGGGTGGTGGGCGGTCCGCGGACGTGCGACGGCCTGTCCGCACTCGGCGTGCAACAGGCCGAACGTCTGCGGGATCGTCTCGCCGAGACGGGCGAGGTGGATGCGACCTGTCTGATCTCGTCGGCGTACCCACGGGCCCGCTCGACGGCCGAAGCGATCGCCGGTGCGCTCGGCCGTGAGGTCGTCATCGAACCGGCATTCGGCGAGCACGACCCGGGCGCCGAGTGCGACGGCATGTCGTTCGCCGAGTTCGTCGATCGGTTCGGCATGCCGAACTGGGAGGACGACCCACATGCCGTGACCTTCCCCGGTGGCGAGACGGTGGCAGAGTTCGATCTCCGCGTGGGTTCGGTGTTTTCGAGGACCGTTCAGGAGCATCGGGGCGGAACCGTCGTCATCGTTTGCCACGGTGGCGTCATCGACGGCATCGTCCGGACGGCGCTGCGAGCACCACGCACCGGCATCTTCGAACTGCACACCCGCAACACCTCCATCACCGAACTGGTCCAGGTGCGCCCGGACCGATGGCGTATGGTGCGGTACAACGACGCTGCCCACCTCGCCGGGCTGCCGTCCGAGACGCCCCGAGCGGGCACGGACTGACGGGCCCCGGGTGCGCTGGGCGGTGGTCGGCGGCGGTACGGCGGGTTGCGTCGTCGCTTCCCGCCTGAGCGAACGAGCCGACCACGAGGTGATCCTGCTCGAGGCCGGACCCGACCACGGTCCAGAGCCCGCGCCGGGCGACGTCGGCCCGTACTTCGATGATCCGGCGCGTCTGCGCACCGAGATGGTCGTGCGCCGTCCCGGTGCTCGGCCGGAGCCGTACGTGCAGGGATCCGGACTGGGCGGTTCGGGTCTCGTGAACGGGGGCCTCGTCGGGTCCGGGCCAACGGGTTCGCTGCCGGTGGAACCGCCCTGGGCGACCGGTGCTGTCGGGCGGGCCCTGCTCGCGAGCGCACCGGGGGCGACCAGGGTCGGCCTGGCGCGGGTCCGGGGACGGCGGACGACCACGGCGGATGTGTACCTCCGACCGGTGTCGGGTCGTGGCAACCTGACCGTCCGCACCGGTCTCGAGGTGAGCCGGGTGCTGCTCGACGGGCGGAGGGCGGTGGGGGTCGTGGCGTCGACCGGCGAGGTGGTCCACTCCGATCGTGTCGTGCTGTGCGCCGGCGCCGTCCGGACCCCGACGATCCTGCTCCGCAGTGGGGTGGACACGCCGGGGATCGGTGAGGGACTCCAGGACCATCCGGCGTTCACGGTCACGCTCCGACTCGTCCCCGGTGTCGTCGACCCCTCGACTCCGACGATCTCGGTGGTCGCGACCGGCGGTGGTCATCAGGTTCTCGCGCTCGACCACCTCCCGGGGACTCCGGGTCTCGGCGCGTTGACCATCGGGCTGCTCGACGTCCGCAGTACCGGATCCGTGCGGCTTCCCGATCCGGATGGGCCACCCCTCGTCGAGTTGCAGCAACTGACCGATGCCACCGACCGGGACCGACTGTGCTCGGCGGTCCTGCGGACGATCGAGTTGCTCGGTCATCGGGCGTGGGAAGGGGTGTTCGACGAAGCGTACGTCGATGCCGAAGGGACACCGGCGGCCGTGATCGCCGGATCGCCGGAACGGGCCGGCGATTGGATCGTCGAGCATCTCGGTGGACACCACCACGTGGCCGGCACCTGTGCCGAGGGAGTCGTGACCGACGCCGGTGTCGTGCGAGGCCACATCGGTCTGTACGTCTGCGATGCATCGCTCTTCACCGGCGTGCCCGTCGTCAATCCGTACGGCCCGCTCGTCGATCTCGCGGAACGGATCGTGCGATCATGGGCGTGATGAGGAGCAGGGGCGACGTGCCGTCGAGCGTGGTCGAGGTGGGCGACGGCTGCGTCGCGTACGTGCAGGGCACCGGGGGGTGGGGGTGGAGCAATGCCGGGCTCGTCACCGGCGATGGTGCGTCGTTGCTCGTCGACACGCTGTTCGACCTGCGTCTCACCCGGCGAATGCTCGAGGCACTGGCGCCGCGAACCGGGGCGGCGCCGATCTCCACGGTCGTCAACACACACGCCAACGGTGATCATTGCTACGGCAACTCGCTGGTCTCCGATGCCGAGATCGTCACCTCGACGGCGACGGCCGACGAGATGACCCATGTCCCGCCGTCGTTGTTGGCTGCGCTCAACGCCGATGATGGCGAAGTCGGCGAACTGTTCCGCTCGTTCTTCGGCGACTTCGACTTCGCCGGCATCGAGGTTCCGCCGCCCGACCGCACCTTCGACGGTCGACTCGACCTCGAAGTCGGCGGACGGTCGGTGGAGTTGATCGAGGTCGGGCCGGCGCACACGAACGGCGACACCATCGTGGTGGTCCCCGACGCCGGTGTCGTGTACACCGGGGACATCCTGTTCATCGGCGGAACCCCGATCGTGTGGGCCGGCCCACTGTCGAACTGGATCGCGGCCTGCGATCTCGTGCTCGGGATGGACATCGAGTCGGTGGTGCCCGGGCACGGTCCGGTGACCGACAAGGCCGGCGTCGTGGCCGTCAGGGATTACCTGCGCTTCGTCGAGCAGGAGGCCGGAGCACGGTTCGGGGTGGGAATGGACGCATTCGACGCCGCGCGCGACATCGCGCACTGCATCGGTGCCGATGAGCGGTTCGCCTCGCTCGGTGAGTTCGGACGCATCGCGGTGAACGTCGACGCGGTCTACCGCGAACTCGACCCCGGACATCGGACCGTCGATGTCGTCGAACAGTTCCGCCGCATGGCGAGCATCGAAGGCTGATCGCGCGGCATCGCCCGGAACGGGCTAGCGGGATGCCAGGGATCGTCGGACCGCGAGCACCCAACCGATGGCGACGGCCGTGGCGAACACGAACCACTGCACCGCGTAGGAGAGATGGTTGCCCTCGCCGAGTCGAGGCGCGGCCACCGGCTCGGGGTAGGGCGTCCGCTCGGGTGGCGACGACGACGAGAGGTCGACGTAGAACGGCACGACGTCGCCCGGAAGTTGCGGTGCGAGGCGGTCGAGGTCGATGCGCTGTACCTCGACGAGGTCACCGTCGGCCGGATCGGTGAGCTGGCCGAGGCCTCGCTGCTGGCTCGGTCGGATTCGGCCGGTCACCTCGACCGTCGAGCCGACCGTTCCCGGAACGGCGGGTGGGTCATCGGCGAGCGGTACGAAACCGCGGTTGACCAGCAGGATCCGGCCGTCGTCGAGGAGCAGCGGCACGACGACGTTGCGGCCCGCACGACCGCCCTGCGAGCGGTTCACGACGAACACGGTCTCGTCGGGCAGGTAGGTGCCCGAGACCTCGACCGGACGCCACTCGAGGTCGGATGGAGTGCTCTCGACGAGTTCCTCCACGACGTCGTCGAGAGAGAGCGGCGGCTGGTCGTAGCTGGCCTCCACGTCGGCATTGAACGCCTGGCGGTCGTCGAGGCGGCGCAACTGCCAGAACCCGAGGTTCACCATGGTGATGATCGCCGCCACCACCAGGAGGTGGAACCCGACCCACCGCGGACCGAGGAGGAAGCGGTACATGCGAGAATCACGCTATCGACGCCCTGGAGGAGCCGCGGTGTGGGGCCACGGTAGGGTCGGGAGTGATGGAGTTGCCGGACTTCCACATCCCGCACGCCGAGAAGATCGAATGGATGATCGAGACGAACGGGTGGGCGCTCGAGCCCGTACCGCCGCGATCCGACCTCGATCCGCCGGCACCCGCCCACGCCTACACGATCGGTCTGCCGGCGCTCACGGGGTTTGCGGAGATCGCCGTGTTCGGACTCACTCCGGCAGCCTCGAACGGGCTGATCGGACTGGTCGTCGATGCGCTGCGTGGCGGGACGGAGATCCCGGTGGGGGTCGAACTCGTCGGACTTCTCGACAACGATCTCCGCTGCGCGTTCGCACCTGTCGACGCTTCCGGCTCCGGCATGTTCGAAACGGCTCGGTCCTGGTACCGAGGCGCCGAGTTCCCCGTGGTGCAACTCGTCTATCCCGACCGGAACGGCTTCATGCCCTACGAGTCCGGGTTCGACCGTCGCCTCCGATTCGCCCAACCGATGGTCGGGTCGTTCGCGACGTGACCGACGCCCGGCCGCTCCTGGTGTTCGACGGCGACTGTGGCTTCTGCACGGCGTCGGCCCGCTTCGCCGAGCGTCGCTTGCGGTTGGAACACGTCGAACCCTGGCAGGCGCTCGACTTGGCCGATCTCGGTCTCGACGAGGCGTCGTGCTCGACAGCGGTGCAGTGGGTGGCGATCGACGGTGCCGTCGTCGCCGCCGAGCGAGCGGTGAGTGCGGCATTGGTCCACGCAGGTTGGCCGTGGCGACCCCTCGGACGACTGCTCGTGCTGCCCGGGATCCGACCCGTCGCCGGTCTGGTCTACCGCTGGGTCGCCCGGCATCGACATCGGTTGCCCGGTGCCACGGATGCATGCCGAGTGGGTTCCCCCCGGTCGTGAGCGTCGAGGCGTCGTGAGCTTCGGGGCGTCGTGACACCGGAGTTGCTCGTTGCCGCCGACGACCGCTCGGGGGCGTTCGAGGTCGCGGCCGGAATCGCCGACGCGGTCGGCCCGGTCCCCGTCGTGCCGTGGGTCGGGGCGACCTCCGACACCGAGTGGGGTGGATTCGACGCCACGGCGGTGGTCGTCGATCTCGGCTCGCGCCACCTCGACCCGGCGACCGCAGCCGGACGTGCCGTCGAGGTCGGCGCTCGGCGGTCGGGCCGACATGCCCACAAGATCGATTCGACCTTGCGTGGCAACTGGTCACACGAGCTGGTCGCCCGCGCCAGACTCGCCCCGGTCCTCCTCGTACCGTCGCTCCCCGAGTTCGGCCGGTCGTGCCGGGGCGGAACGGTGTTCGACGGCGACCGTCCCGTCGCCGAGGGGCCGGCGGGGAGCGACATCCGGAATGGCCCGGTCTCGTCGCGACCGGCCGACGCCCTCGGTCTCGCCGGTGCCGACGAGGTCGTGGCCCTCCCCGACATCGCCGCGGTTCGAGCATGGTGCGAGCATCCGTTCGGTATCGCCGTGGCCGATGCGTCGACCGATGGTGACCTGGATCGGATCGTCGGGCAGTGGTCGTCGTCCGCCGGTGTGGTTCTCGCCGGAACCAGTGCGGTGATCTCTCGGGCGCCGGTCCGCTCGGCGATCGCGGAGTCGTCCTCCGACCGCAGCGCAGGGTTCCGGCGGCGGAAGGGCGGTGTCCTGGTCGTCTGTGGAAGCGTGCATCCGGCGGCGAGGCAGCAGGTGTCCGCGATCGCTCGCCGCGGGATCCCGGTCACCGAGGTCGTCGACGCCTCGGCGATCGCTGCGTACGAACGAACCGGCGTCCTCGTCGTCACCACCCGTGTCCCGGTCGGCGCCGTGACGCCGGCGATGGCCGATGAAGCGGCCTCGATGCTCGCTCGTGGCGTCGGCGAACTCCTCACTCGCGTCGGCACCGGCACGCTGGTGCTCATCGGCGGTGACACGGCTGCATCGGTGCTCGGCCCGGTGCCGGTGATGGTCCACGGCACGGCCGGACCGGGAACGGCGCGGGCGATCGTCGACGGACCGACGGGCGACGCGATGCTCGTCATCACTCGGGCCGGCGGGTTCGGTGACGAATCCTCGCTCGACACGTTGCTGCGGTCCACACTGGCGCCATGAACCTCGTTCGCCCGATCGCCATCACGATGGGCGACGCGTCCGGGGTCGGCCCCGAGATCGTTCTGCGGCGTGCTGCCGACGGGGTGCTCGGCGACGGCACGGTCGTCGTCTACGGCGATGCAGCGATCCTTCGACACGGTGCCGAATTGCTGGGTCTCGACGTGCCGGTCGAGGTGGTCGACGACCCGCAGGATGCTCGTCCCGGCGTCCTGCCGGTGGTCGACGCCGGACTGCTCACGGCGGACGACCACCGACCGGGTCGTCTCGACGCGGCGTCGGGTGCCGCGGCGCTCGAGTACGTGGCGATGGCGACCGATGCCGCGCTCAGCGGCGTGGTGGCGGCGCTCGTCACGATGCCGATGAACAAGGAGGCGACCCGAGCGAGTGATCCCGGGTTCGTGGGCCACACCGAGTTCATCGCCGAGCGGTGCGGGTCGACGTCGGTGACGATGATGCTCGTGGCCGACACCGAGCACGGCCCGCTGGCGGTCACCCACGTGTCGACCCACTGCTCGTTGCGAGAGGCGATCGACCGGGTGACGACCGAGCGGGTCTCGGAGGTGATCCGGCTCACGGCGTCGGCGCTCGGCCCCGACGCCAGGATCGCCGTGTGCGGGCTCAACCCTCATGCGGGGGAGCACGGTCTGTTCGGGTCCGAGGACGCCGACCGGATCCTTCCGGCCATCACGGCGGCTGCGGCGGAGGGCATCGATGCGTCGGGTCCGCATCCGGCCGACACCGTGTTCTTCCAGGCGGTGCATCGCGGTCGCTACGACGCGATCGTGGTGATGTACCACGATCAGGGCCACGCCCCGATGAAGCTGCTGGCGTTCGACACCGGGGTCAACGTCACCCTCGGACTCCCGATCGTACGAACCTCGGTCGACCACGGCACGGCGTTCGACATCGCCTGGTCGGGTACGGCGTTCACCGACTCGCTCGACCATGCACTGACGGCGGCGCGCCGCCTCGCCCGATGAGCGGTCGACCGGTGCGTCGGCGTCAGGCGATGCGATCGGCGTCGGACCCGGGAACCGGCTTGCGGTCCCGGTACTCGGCCCACTCCCACTCCATGCCGTGTTGGTCGAGGAGCTCCAGGAACGGGTCGGGAGGGAGCGCTTCGGGTCCGACGACACCGCGCGCCTTCCACACGCCGGTGGCCATCAGTTCGATCGCCACCGCCGGCATCACCGCTGTCTGCCAGACGACCGCCTGGTGACCGAACTCCTTCATCGACCAGGCGTTGTCGACGATGTGGTAGAGGTACACCTCCCGCGGCTCGCCGTCGACGCCGATTCCCTTCACCCAGGTGCCGGCACAGGTCCGACCGTGCATCTTGTCGCCCAGTTCGGCGGGATCGGGGAGTGCTGCGGCCACGACGTCACGCGGCGAGACCTTGACCCCGCGGACCTCGACCGGTTCGGTCGACACCAGTTCGAGCTTCTGGAGGGTCTTGAGGACGTTGATGAAATCGTCGCCGAGTCCGTACTTGAACGTCACCCGCTCGACGTCGATCCATCGGGGGATCAGGATCACCTCCTCGTGCTCGACGTTGACACACGACAGCGGTCCGATCCCCTCCGGGAAGGTGAAGACCTCGGGTTCGCTGAACGGCTCGGTCGTGTACCAGCCCCGCTCGCGCTCGTAGATGACGGGTGGGTTGAGGCATTCCTCGATGGTCGTCCAGATCGAGAACGTCGGAGCGAAGTCGTAGCCGTCGACCACCAGGTCGGCGCCGTCCCGGACCCCGATCTCGTCGATCTTGGAGAACAGGTGGTCGGCCGCGTAGCGGGCTGCGACGTCGGAGAAGCCCGGTTCGACCCCCATCCCCACCAGGGCCATCAGGTTGCGGTTCTTCCACAGCGGTGACTGTGCGAACTGGGCGTCACCGAGCCGACGACCCGTCTTGCGATACGGATGGGTGGGGTGCGGTTCGGACATGTGCATCGCCATGTCGACGTAGTGGCAACCGGCTGCGAACGCTCCCTGGAAGATCGGAGGGTTGAACCGTGGGTCACACGCGTTGAGGATCACGTCGGCCCGACACTTCCGGGCCAAGGCGGCGACGGCGTCCTCGTCGGAGGCATCGACCTGCGCTGCCTCGATGCGCCCGTCCTCGGTGTTCACGGCGGTCTCGACGGCGGCCTCGGCCCGCACGATGTCGATGTCGGCGATCGTGATGTGGGCGTAGGCGTCGCGAGTGGACGCGATCGCCACGAAGGCGGAGCCGACGCCCCCGGAGCCGACGACCAGTACTCGCATGATCCCAGGGTAGCCAGCACGGCGGGGATGCCGGTCGGTGTCGCCGGGGGGTCGTGGCGTCGACCGGGACCCGACTGGTACGATGGTGATCGCATCAAGAGCGGCCCGCGAGGGCCCGGCAACCTGGGAACGCCACCAAGGTGCCTCTCTCAACCATGGGAAATGCGGCCGGTCCGACCGGCAAGTCGGCGGAGAACCGTTCGCGATGCACCGGTGACACGACTGGACACGAGCGGAGCGACGGAACATGACGACTGACCCACTTCCGGTGACGGGTGCCTGGCAGCCCGGCGACCCGGCCGGTGGTCGTCGCTTCTTCACGTTCGCCGAGGACCACCCGTTCGCTCTGGAGGGGGGCTCGGTGCTCGACGGTGTGACCATCGCCTACGAGACCTGGGGTGAGCTCGCCGCCGATCGCTCGAACGCGATCTTGATCTGTCATGCCTGGACCGGTGATTCGCACGCGTCGGGCCGGGCCGGCCCGGGCCACCCGGTCCCCGGGTGGTGGGACGACATCGTCGGTCCCGGACGGCACATCGACACCGATCGCTGGTTCGTCGTGTGCTCCAACGTGCTCGGCGGCTGTCAGGGTTCGACCGGACCGGCGTCGCCACACCCGGACGACGGGCGGCCGTACGGCTCCCGCTTTCCGATCATCACGATCCGTGACATGGTCCGTGCCCAGCGGCGATTGATGGAACATCTCGACATCGACCGATGGGCGTCGGTGATCGGCGGTTCGATGGGCGGGATGCAGGTGCTCGAATGGGCGATCATCTACTCGTCGATGGTGCGCTCGATCGTGCCGGTCGCGAGCAGCATGCAGGCCAGTGCCCAACAGATCGCCTGGGGATCGATCGGGCGTCGGGCGATCTGCCTCGATCCGAGGTGGCGCAACGGCGAGTACTACGACGCTCCGCCCGGGGACGGTCCTGCCGACGGGCTCTCGGTGGCCCGACAGATCGCCCAGGTGACCTTTCGGAGCGACAACGCGTTCACCGAGCGATTCGGCCGACAGTCGACCGGCCGTGCGACCGCTGCGGGAGGATTCGGCGGTTGGCACGAGTTCGAAGTCGAGCGGTACCTCGAGTACCACGGCGACAAGCTGGTGAGGCGTTTCGATGCGAACAGCTACTTGGTGATCGCCAAGGCGATGGACCTCCACGACGTCGGTCGGGGGCGAGGTGGACTCGTGTCGGCGATGGCGCGCATCACCGCCCCGAGTCTGACCATCGGAATCACCACCGACATGCTCTACCCGGAGTACCAGCAGCGGCACATGGCGGAGTTGCTGGGCGCCGAGGGAGCCCCCAACGAGTTCGTCGAGATCGACTCGCCGCACGGGCACGACGCCTTCCTCATCGAGGTCGAGGCGGTCGGTGCGCCGATCGGCCGTTTCCTCGACCGGATCGCCTGACGTCGAGCATCGTGCCCGAGGGACTGGAAGCCGAGATCTACCGGCGTCGCGCCGAGGCGGTCGTGGGCCGGACCGTGCGGTCCGTGGTGGTCGACCCGGCGCAACCGGGTGCCGAGGAACTCCGGAAGGTGTTGCCCGGCCTGTGCTTCGCCGCAGCGCGACGCCACGGCAAGATCGTGCTGCTCGACAGCACCGACGGTCCGACGTTGGGCTTGCACTTCGGGATGACCGGCCGGCTCGTCGTCGACGGCGAGGCGGCGATCGAACGGTTGGAGTACGGCAGCGGGCGGGACGATCCGGCGTGGGACCGGCTGGTGGTGGCACTCGCTCCCTCGGGGGAACTCCGGGTGAACGACCCGCGGCGGTTCGCTCGCTTCGAACTCGACCCTCGCCTCGACCGCCTCGGCCCCGACTTCCTCGACGTGGATCGAGACGCCTTCGCCGGTCGGTTCGTCGGCCGTCGAACGGCGCTGAAGGCAGCACTGCTCGACCAGTCGGTGGTGGCCGGATTCGGGAACCTCTGTGTCGACGAGGTGCTGTGGCAGGCCGGGCTCGCTCCGACGCATCCCGTCGATCGACTGTCGACCGGCGACCTCGTGGACCTCCACCGGGCGATGCGGGAGCACCTGCCGGCGATGCTGGAGCGTGGTGGGAGCCATCGGGGCACGATCTCGCCGGCGCTCCGATCGGCGATGCCACCGTGCCCACGGGACGGCGCGCCGCTCGTCAGGTCCAAGGTCGGCGGTCGGACGACGATCTGGTGTCCGACGCACCAGCGGTGAGCGCCCGATTCGCATGGCCGGAACCTCGAGCGGGTGCGCCGAGTGGCAGACTCATCGTCCTGTGTTCGGATCGGCCTGCATCGCGACCTCCTGCTGGGCGACGCTCGCGGCCACCGTCGGTGACAGCGACGGCGGTCGGATGATCACGTCGATCATCGCCCTGTTGTCCGCGCTCGGCGTCGCGTTGTTGGTGCTCGCTCGCTGGGTCCACCGGCGGACGCGTCCTGATCCGGCACTCCTGGCTCCGCTCGAGGTGATGGGAGACCGATCGTGGCGCCGTGCCGACGCCGTGTGGCAGCGTCGACGCCTCGACGAGGTTCGTCCGGAGGGGGCCGAGCCGCTCGTCCGATCCGTGGCGCCGCCCTCGGTGGACGAGGCGTTCGAACGCGGGCCGGCGGCCGAAGGGTTCGACGACCTCCGGATCGACCCCCTGCTCCCGCCGACGAGACCGCCCGGCCGCACCTGACCCGGCCCGTCCTCGGTACGATCGTCCGCATGGCGCAACTGGACACCGATGCGATGCTCAGCCGATTCCGGGCTCGTGCCCAGGCCGTGAAGCAGCGGCCGCTCCCGCCGGTGGCGGGGGAGGAGCGCAAGCAGTTCATCGAGCAGGCGAAGCTCGACTACCAGGACTTCGCGATCCTGGCGGACGCCGATGCGAGCTTGGAGGACGGGGTGTTGGTCCTGCGGATCGATCTCCGTCCACCCGATCAGCGCGACTGATCCGGCGGGCGTCGATCGCAGCGTCGGGGTTGTCCGATCCCCCTGGTGCGCTGGTAATCTCACAGGCGCTGCGGACGTGGCTCAGTTGGTAGAGCATCACCTTGCCAAGGTGAGGGTCGCGGGTTCGAATCCCGTCGTCCG
>JBMUCX010000060.1:0-17684 GCA_049458915.1 Ilumatobacteraceae bacterium | reverse complement strand
CGACGTAGGCGAAGCCGTTGGCGAGCGTGAACGCCAGCTCCTCGACCGCCGTCGACCCCGCTTCGCGGATGTGGTACCCCGAGATCGAGATCGAGTGCCAGCGAGGCATCTCGGCGGCCGTGAAGTCGATCGTGTCGCGAACGAGGCGCATCGACTGCCGAGGCGGGAAGACGAACTCCTTCTGGGCCTGATACTCCTTCAAGATGTCGTTCTGCAGGGTCCCGCCGAGCTTCGAGCGGTGGATACCGGCTTTCTCGGCCTGGGCGACGAACATCGCGAAGATCACTGCAGCCGGTGAGTTGATCGTCATCGACGTCGTCAGCTCGGCGAGGTCGAGGTCGCGGTAGAGGTCCTCCATGTCGGCCAGCGTGTCGACGGCGACGCCGCACCTCCCGACCTCGCCGAGCGACATCGGGTCGTCCGAGTCGAGGCCGAGCAGGGTCGGCATGTCGAACGCGGTCGACAGTCCGGTACCGCCGGCCTTGATGATCTCCTTGAAGCGCCAGTTGGTGTCCTCGGCCGTGCCGAAACCGGCGAACATCCGCATGGTCCACAACTTGGAGCGGTACATCGAGGCGTACGGCCCGCGGGTGTACGGATACTGCCCGGGGAACTCGCCGTCGTCGGGTCCGTAGACGGGTTCGAGGGGGATTCCCGACATCGTCTCGAACATCGCCGTCCGCCCGTTCGAGGAAGCGAACGCCTGCTCCCACCGGTCGCGGTTGGATCCGGTCGTCGGGGCGGCCTGGCCGGGTCGCTCCACACCCGGCGCCGTGGCCCCGGATGACGTGCGCTCGGATGACGTGTCTTCGGACGGCGTGTCTTCGGATGGCGACATGCGGCAATGATACTTTGATGTCAAAGTACGGTCCACCTAGAGTCGAGGGCGTGACCAGGGCAGCGGATCCGCCGTCCGACGATCCGACCGGACGTGACCCGGCGGTCCCCGTCGACCCGATCGAGCTCGCTCGGCGGAACTGGGTCGATGCCGGCTGGAGCGACGCGGCGGACGGGATGATGTTCGTGACATCGCTCGTTCGGGCCCAGCAACTGGTGCTCGCCAGGATCGAGGACCTGCTCCGTCCGCACGGGCTGACGTTCGCGCGGTTCGAGGTGCTGCGGTTGTTGGCGTTCACCCGACACGGGGTGCTGCCCGTTGGCAAGGTCGGCGAGCGACTCCAGGTCCACCCGGCGAGTGTGACCAACGCCGTGCACCGTCTCGAGGCGGCTGGTCTCGTCGCACGATCGGCGAACCCGGCCGATGGACGGAGTGTGCTCGTGGCGATCACACCCGATGGGCGTCGCCTGGTCGAGAGCTGCACGCAACTGCTGAACGCGCAGGTGTTCACCCGCCTGCCGCTCGACGCCGCCGCGCACGCCGAGGCGACCGCCGCACTCGGTTCGCTGCGTCGGGGATTCGGTGATCCCGTGACGTGAGCGCCGGGTGATCCGGACGAGGCCCCTGTCGTCGAGTCCGCCCACGGCGCACCGTCCCGATACGGTTCGCCTGCGTGAGCCGCCGATCGATCCGTGCCGTGTTCTGGGATTTCGGAGGCGTCATCCTGTCGAGTCCCTTCGACGCGTTCAACGACTACGAAGCCGAGCACGGCATCCCGAAGGATTTCATCCGCTCGGTGAACGCGGTCGATCCACACACCAACGCCTGGGCCAGGATCGAACGCCAGGAGATCGGCCCGTCCGAGTTCGACACCGCGTTCGCCGACGAGTCGGCCCGACTCGGGCACCGGATCCCGGGGTCGGACGTCTTGGCGCTCCTCGGCGGAACCGTCCGGGCGGAGATGGTCGTCGCGCTCGATCGGGTCCTCGATGCCGGGTACATCGCGGCGTGCCTGACCAACAACGTCGCCGGTGATCCGCGGGCCGACGTCGCTGCCGTGATGGCCCGGTTCCACCACGTCGTCGAGTCGAGCAAGGTCGGGTGTCGTAAGCCCGAGCCGTCGTTCTACGAGCAGGCGTGCGCGCTCGCCGGCGTCGAACCCGGTGAGGTGGTGTTCCTCGACGACCTCGGCATCAACCTCAAGCCGGCGCGAGAGATGGGGATGACGACGATCAAGGTGCTCGGCCCCGACCAGGCGATCGCCGACCTCGAGTCCGTGCTCGGGTTGGGCTTGCGCTGAGGCGTTCTGCCGGTGGCGGGTTGGTCGATCCTCCATCCGGTCCCGTACCCTCCGATCCGGATGTCCGCCGTCGACGAACGTGACGCCATGATCCTGGCGATGGAGCGCGCAGCGACCGTGCGCGCCTCCACGCCGCCGAATCCATGGGTCGGGGCGGTGCTGGTGCACGGCGGGGAGGTCGTCGGCGTCGGTGCGACCGAGCCTCCCGGCGGCCGACACGCAGAGATCGTCGCCCTCGACGAGGCCGGCGAGCGTGCGCGAGGGTCGACGCTCGTGGTGACGCTGGAGCCCTGTTCCCACCACGGACGTACCCCGCCGTGTGTCGAAGCGGTGGTGGCGGCGGGCGTCTCCCGGGTGGTCGTCGGAGTGCTCGATCCCGATGTCCGCGTGTCGGGTCGCGGCGTGGCGGCGCTGCGCGCGGCGGGCCTCGACGTCGACGTCCTCGACGGAGCCGGAGCGGACGCAGCGGCGGTCGAAGAGCAGCTCGGCCCCTACCTCCACCATCGTCGGACCGGGCGGCCGTACGTGGTCTGCAAGCTCGCAGCGACGCTCGACGGCGGGATCGCCGCTCCTGATGGCTCGTCGCAGTGGATCACCGGGACGGCGGCCAGAACGGATGCCCATCGCCTTCGGGCCGAGAGCGACGCCATCGTCGTCGGGGCCGGCACGGTGCGTGCCGATGATCCCTCGCTGACCGTCCGACTCGTCGAGGGCCGGGACCCCCGGCGGGTGGTGCTCGGCAGAGCGCCGGCTGGGGCGAAGGTCCATCCCTGTCTCGAGTGGACGGGCGACGAGGCGGACCTCCTCGACCATCTCGGTGCCGACGGTGTGCTGCAGGTGATGATCGAGGGCGGGTCGACGGTCGTGCGCAACTTCCACGGACAGGGCCTGGTCGACCGGTACGTCGTCTACGTCGCACCTGCTCTGTTCGGCGGCCGCGATCAGTTCCCGATGCTGGGCGGGCCGACCGTGCCGACGATCGACGATCTCTGGCGCGGCCGGTTCGTCGGTGTCCGACGGGTGGGTGACGATCTCCGGGTCGACGTCGTACCGCTCGGCCGGGCAGCATGCTCACGAGGAGAGGTGTGATGTTCACAGGGATCGTTGAGGAACTCGGTCGGATCGAATCCTTCGAGCAGGGACGGCTGCGGGTCGGTGCCTCGGTGGTGCTCGAGGACGTGGCGCTCGGTGACTCGATCGCCGTCAACGGCTGCTGTCTGACGGTCGTCGAGCACGGCCCCGGATGGTGGATCGCCGACGTGTCCGACGAAACGGTGCGCCGGACGAGTCTGGCGTCGGCACGGCCCGGCGATCCGGTCAATCTGGAGCGTGCGGTCCGGGTCGAGACCAGGCTCGGTGGACACTTGGTCCAGGGGCACGTCGATGCCGTCGGCGAGATCGTCGATCCCGTTCCCGACCTCCGGGTGCGGGTGCCGGCTCACCTGACCCGATATCTCGTCGAGAAGGGATCGGTGACCGTCGACGGTGTCAGCCTGACGGTGGTCGAACCCCTCTCCGACGGATTCACCGTGGCGATCATCCCGCACACGGCGGCGGTGACCACGCTCGGGGAGCGCCGGCCGGGTGATCTCGTCAACATCGAGGTCGACGTCGTCGCCAAGTACCTGGAGCGTCTGGTGGCCCCGCACCTGGCGGCGTTGACACCCGTGCCACCGACCGGAGGACCCGCATGACCCCATCGTCGAACCAGCAAGCGAGCGTGTTCGACCCGGTCGAGGACGCCATCGCCGCCATCGGGCGCGGTGAGATCGTCGTCGTCGCCGATGACGAAGACCGGGAGAACGAGGGTGATCTCATCATGGCGGCCGATCTGGCCACGCCGGAGCGGATCGCGTTCTTCGTCCGACACACGTCGGGTGTGATCTGTGTCGGTCTCACCGGTGAGCGCTGCGACCAACTCCAGTTGCCGCTGATGGTTCCACCTGCGGGGAACACCGAGGCCCAGGGGACGGCGTTCACCGTGACGGTCGATCTCGCCATGGGGACGTCCACCGGGATCTCGGCCGCGGACCGTGCCCACACCCTGCAGGCGCTCGCCGACCCGACGATCGGCGCCGCAGCGTTCAACCGACCCGGCCACATCTTTCCGCTCCGGGCCCGCCCCGGCGGCACGCTCAAACGCGCCGGCCACACCGAGGCGTCGGTCGACCTGGCGCGCTTGGCGGGTCGAGCGCCGGCCGGTGTGCTGTGCGAGGTCGTGCTCGACGGTGGTGGCATGGCGCGGGTGCCCGATCTCCGAGCATTCGCCGACGAGCACGGGCTCCTGCTCGTGTCGATCGCCGATCTGATCCGCTATCGCCGGCGGACGGAGAAGCTCGTCGTTCGAGCGGCTTCGGCGCGGGTTCCGACCCAGTTCGGCGAATTCCGGTGCCATGCGTTCGAGAGCACGCTCGATCCGGGCGACACCCACCTCGCGTTCGTCAAGGGTGACGTCGAGGGACGTGCGGATGTTCTCGTGCGCGTTCACAGCGAGTGCATCACCGGCGACGTCTTCTCGAGCGTGAAGTGCGATTGTGGAGAGCAACTCGCCGAGGCGATGCGTCGGGTCGATGGCGAGGGCGCCGGGGTGATCGTCTACCTCCGAGGTCACGAGGGGCGCGGTATCGGGATCACGCACAAGCTGCGGGCCTACGAGTTGCAGGACGCCGGTGCCGACACCCTCGACGCGAACTTGCAGCTCGGATTGCCGGTCGACAGCCGCGAATACGGGATCGGAGCGCAGATCCTCGCCGATCTCGGCTTGTCGACGATCCGCCTGCTCACCAACAACCCGTCGAAGTACGGCGGCTTGGAGGGCTACGGTTTGACGATCACCGAGCGGGTACCGATCAACGTCCCGGTCCATCCGGAGGCCGAGCGCTACCTCGCGACCAAGCGGGATCGTATGGGCCATCTCATCCCGGGCCCGGACAGCGCAACACCGGGCATCGACGAACAGGAGCCATCATGACCACGTTCCACGGACATCTCGACGGGTCGGGCCGCAGGTTCGCCCTCGTGTGCAGTCGATTCAACGATCTCGTCGTCGGTCGCCTCGAGGAGGGGGCCAGGGACATCCTGGTCCGCCACGGTGTCGCTCCCGATGACATCGACACCGTCTGGGTGCCGGGAGCGTGGGAGATCCCCGCGGCGGCCAAGGTTGCCGCCGGGAGTGGTCGGTACGACGCCGTCGTCGGACTCGGCGCGGTGATGCGCGGTGCGACGTATCACTTCGAGGTGATCTCGAATCAGAGTGCGGCCGGCCTGGCTCGCCTGGCGCTCGACAGCGATGTGGTCGTGACGAACGGGATCATCACCGTCGACACGATGGATCAGGCTCTCGAACGGGCCGGCTCGAAGGCCGGTAACAAGGGAGCCGAGGCGGCGCTCGCGGCGCTCGAGACGGTCGACGTGCTGGCCCGAGTGCGCAGCGCCGCCGACTCGCCATCAGAATGACCGCCAGCACGACAGCCGGACTGACGGCGCCCACCTCGCTACCCCGGAGAGACCGATGAACATGCCGACCGACCAGCGCGCCGACCGACTCGCCGACCCGACCTTCTGGCATCAGCCGCTCGACGACCGGATGACCGAGTTCGCCGAGATCCGTGAACTCGGCGCCATCTTGCCGGTGACGGTCGAAAATCCGCTGGCTGGTGCGATCGAACAGGTGCACGCGGTGACCAGGTACGACGAGGTCGTCCACATCAGCAAACACCCCGACGACTTCTGCTCCGGGCGGGGTGCGACATCGCTGTTCGATCTACCGCTCGAGATGCTCGAGTTCTTCGGCGGGTTCATCAACATGGACAATCCGCGACACGCTCATCAGCGGCGGATCGTGGCGAAGACGTTCACGCCGACCGAGCTCGCGGGCGTCCTCGACTCGGTGGAGACGATCTGCACCGAGGTGATCGACGGGTTCTGCGAGCGTGGAGAGGCCGATCTGGTCGAGGTGCTGGCGCAGCCGTTCCCTCTGCTCGTGATCTGCGACATGATGGGGATCCCGCGGAGTGAGTTCCGGACCGTGCTCGATGCCACGAACGTGATCCTCGGCGGCGGTGATCCGGAGTTCATGGGTGAAGACGGCGGGATCGAGAAGTTCATCGAGGCCGGGATGGCACTCGCCGGACTGATGGGTGAGCTGATCGAGGAGCGTCGATCGAACCCGACCGACGACCTCACCTCGAAACTCGTCCACAACGATCTCGACGAGGACCTGCTGACACCGTCCGAGATCACCTCGTTCTTCGTCCTGCTCGCCGTCGCCGGTAACGACACCACGCGGACGGCGATCAGCCACGGGATCGATCTGCTCTCGCGGAATCCGGAGCAGCGGGCGATCTGGCAGGCGGACGTGGACGGCGTGACCCCGACGGCGGTCGAAGAGATCGTCCGCGTCGCCTCGCCGGTGACGTTCATGCGTCGGACCGCCACCCGCGACGTGTCGTTCGGCGGTCATGACATCGCCGAGGGCGACCGGCTCGTGATGTTCTACAACGCCGCCAACCGTGATCCGCGCCGCTTCGACGACCCCGAGCGCTTCGACGTCCGACGCCAGCCGAATGCCCACGTCGGCTTCGGGGGGCCCGGGCCGCACTTCTGCCTCGGAGCGCACCTGGCCCGGCGCGAACTCGCCGTCGTCTTCCGCGAACTCTTCCGGCGGCTCCCTGATCTCGACGTCGTCGGACCCGCAGTACCGCTCCAGTCGGCGGGGATCCCGCTGGTGACGGGGATCAAGCGGCTGCCGGTCCGCTTCACGCCGAGTCCCCGGTCGGCCTGACCGCGACCGACCGGCACGGGGATCGTCCGATCCCCGGCCGGAGGGTGCGTTTCGACACCGGACCGATGCGCGCCGGGAACCGACCGCACCCGTAGTCTCGCCGGGTGACCGACCAGGTGAACCGCCAGCCAGACCCGACACGAGTCCAACTCGTCTGGGTCGTCATCGCCGTGGTGATGGCCTCGGCGTGCGTCGCTCAGGCCTTCGGTCGGTTCACCTGGGGCGTCGTGCTGCCCGGAGCCCGCGACGACCTGCTCGGCGGTTCGAACACGATCGCCGGGTTCTTCGGCACCCTCAACGTCACCGCCTACATGCTCGGCACGCTCGCCGTGTCCTGGCTGTCGTCGAGACTCACCCTGGTCGGACTCGTGCGGACCGGCCTCGTCATCTCGACGACGGCGCTCGGGTTGGCCTCGTTCGCCGAGTCCGGACCGACGATGGGGATCGCGCTGTTCGCAATGGGAATCGGCGGTGCGGTGATCTGGATCCCGGCACCGGCCATCGCCGCACGCGTGCTGCCGCCCGAGCGCCGTGGGATGGCGGTCGGGATGGTCGGCTCGGGAATCGGTGCCGGCATCGTGTTCGCAGGAACGATGGCGTCGTGGCTGCAGGGCCGTGACGAATCGGGGCGGGCGTGGCAGACCCTGTACCGGATCGAGTTCGGCATCGCACTGGTGGTGCTCGCCGGTGCGGCGGTGTTCCTCAGGGCGCTCGGAGATCGGCCGGCGCTCGCCGGGGGTTTCGGCGGATTCCGGGCGTTGCGAACGGTGCGAGCATGGGTCCCGGCCACCGGTGCATACGCCGCCTACGGCTTTTCGTACATCCTCGTGCTCGGATTCGTGGTCGCACGCCTGGAGGACGACGCCGGCTACTCGACGTCGAGCGCTGCCGCTGCGTTTTCATTGATCGGCGTGGCAGCGATGCTCGGTGGCCTGACGCTCGGACAGTTGTCGGACCGCATCGGACGGCGTTCGATGCTGACGACGGCGTTCATCGTGTTCGCCGTGTGTGCGCTCCTGGTGTTGACCGGGCGGCAACCCTGGGTGGCGATCGCCGCCGTCGGTGTCGGCCTCGTCTTCTCCGGGGCTCCGGCCCTCATCATCGCCCACGTGGTGGACCACACCGATTCGTCGACCTACGGGCCGGCGTTCAGTGCGACGACCCTCGCCTTCGGCGTCGCCCAGATGGTGTCGCCGCAGATCGGCGGAGCGATCGCCGATCTGACCGGATCGTTCACCTGGGTGTTCGTGCTCTCGGCGCTCGTGTCGATGGTCGGAGCGCTCGCAGCGAGCCGCCTCCCGTCGAGACGCTGACCGGTCCGGATCAGTCGCCGGAGACGGGCAGCGGCGGGGCGACGAGACCGACGGTCGATCCGTCGGAGGCGACGCCGGTGTTGCTCGGCTCGGCATCGACGACCGGGGGAGCGAGGGGCGCTGCGACTCCCACCGTGGTGCCGTCGGAGAGGACACCGGTGCTGCTCGGCTCGTCGACGGCGACCGGCGGGGCGAGGGGTGCTGCGACACCGACGGTCGATCCATCGGAAGCGGTGCCCGTCGCGATCGGCTCATCGGCGACGGCCGGGGGAGCGAGGGGCGCTGCGACGGCCACCGAGGCGCCGTCCGAGCCCACGCCGACGCTGGTGGGCTCCTGGGTCGAGATGACCGGATCGAGCGTGATCGTGCTCTGGACGAGCGGCACGCTGGGGTCCATGATGGCGGCTTCGGTCTGCAGCTCCTGCGCTGTCAGCGTCGGAGCAGCGATCGTCGGAACGGCGATTGCGGGATCGGCGACGACAGCCGGGCCGGCGGTCGAATCACCGATTCCGACGACGGACTGCACGGCGTCGACCAGGCGGCCCAGACCGACGGAGATTCCGTCATCGGACAGCGTGTTGACGACGGTTCCGGACAGCACGATGGTCAGCGCACCAGCGGCCAGGAGCGCCATGGCGGTGGAGCGCTGCGTCCGGGTCTGACCCATGAGGTCGAGGAGCCCACCCAGGACGAGTTCTTCGTCGACACCGAGGTGGGAGGCGATGACGGTGATGTCTTCGCTGCGGAGGTGGATGGCCGGGTCGCGGCGCTGTCCACGCATCTCACGCACCCAAACGAGGTACGTCCGCAGCAGGTTCTCGGGACTGTCAGCCTTGAAGTTCGTGGACATGTCGCCGGACGACATGCTGTTGCCGCTGATGATCAGAGGCTTCCGCTGAAAGGTGGCTGTTGTTGCAGACACTGCTCGACGCTCCAGTTTGAGTGGGACTTCCGGTGTGTTCATCGGCGGTTCCGACGAGACCTTAAGTTTTTCTTGACGGCTTTTTCGAGGCCGTTGCCCCGAAGCGGCTCCCCGGTACTCGTGGTTCCCGATGTCATCTCGCCGGGACACGTCGAACCAGAGGTGTCGGCGTGACGGTTTCGGCGTGATGATTTCCACGAGTTGCGTCGGCGGCGGACGACGTCCCGCGGTGCAAGCTTACCGTGTGGGTTGGTACGAGGATCAGATCCTTCCCCGGTTGGTGGACCGGGCGTGTGGCACGGCCGAGCTCCGGCAGTGGAGGGAGCTCGTGGTGGCGGGTCTCACCGGGACCGTCGTCGAAATCGGATTCGGGTCGGGTTCGAATCTGTCGGCCTACGGGCACGGTGTCGAGCGAGTGCTGGCGGTCGAGCCGTCGGCCACGGCGCGCCGTCTCGCCGCAGATCGGGTCGCCGAGTCGTCGATCGCGGTGGAGTACGTCGGAGTCGACGGTGCCTCGCTCCCGCTCGGCGATGCCTCGTGTGACGCTGCGCTGTCGACGTTCACACTGTGCACGGTTCCGGACGTCGAGCAGGCTCTGGCCGAGTTGCTCCGGGTCGTCCGGCCGGGTGGCCGGTTCCACTTCCTGGAGCACGGCTTGTCCCCCGAGGCCGGGGTGGCCCGCTGGCAGCGGCGACTCGACCCGATCGAGCGGCGCCTGGCCGGCGGTTGCCACCTGACCAGACGTCCTGCCGACCTCGTCGAGATCGCCGGATTCGGCATCGAGTCGGTCGAGTCGTTTCACGTCCGCGGTCCGAAGCCGTGGACATGGATCACGCTGGGGCGTGCGATCCGTCCGTGACGGCCGCGATCGAGCGACTGGTGACCGAGTCACCCGGTCGGGCCGCCGCCGGGTCGTGCGATGTACGTGCAGCGATTCAGTTCTCGAAACGACGCTCGATCATGCGCCAAGCCGCCGGAGTCGACACGGCGGCGAGGATCAACTTGACGAGATCGCCGATCAGGAAGGGAGCGAGTCCGTACGAGAAGGCGTCGTTCCCGTCACCGCTGAAGAGCGGAACGTCGAGGTCGCGGGCCAACCAGGTGATGCCGAACACGTAGATCGCGATCGTGCCGATCCCCATCGCTGCCGCCGAGCCGAGCAGGGTCCGGTCGTGTCCGCGCTCCGCGAGTGAGCCGACGAGTGCGGCAGCCACCACGAACCCGACGAAGTATCCGAACGTCGATCCGGTCGCCGCCGTCCAGCCGCCTTGACCTCCGGCGTAGAACGGCAACCCGATCGCGCCGAGCAGCCAATACAGCGATTGGCTCGCCACGGCACGACGAGCACCCAGGGTCGATGCGACGAGCAGTACGGCGAACGTCTGCCCGGAGATCGGCACCGGGGTGAACCCGAGCGGGATCTGCACCTGGGCGGCTGCCGCGGTGACGAGCGCTCCGGCCAGGACGAGCACCGCCGTGCGTGACCGGATCGCGGGAAGCGTGTCGGCCAGCGTGAGCGGGGTGACCGTGCTCATCCCTGGGTTCGGGCCGGTCGACGGTTCCGGTTGCGGCGTCCGGCCGGGCGCCCGGCGTGGGGGCCGTTCGCTGGCCCGGTCCGAGAACGTGAGCGCTGGCGATCACCGCCTGCGGTCTGGCGTCGGGCGGGTGCTGGCTGGTCGGGTGCCGCCACGGGCTGCACGGGTCCGGATGCGCGATGGCGCTCGCCCGGCGCGATGTCGAGGAGGACCGGCGAGGCCGGACCGGCCGTGGTGATCGTCGGGCGGATCCCGGCCTTCCGCATGAGCGTCATGACCTCACCGCGCTGGTTGTCGAGCGCGAGTGTGACGACGACACCGTCGCTCCCGGCTCGTGCGGTGCGTCCGCTCCGGTGGAGGTAGGCCTTGTGCTCGATCGGTGGGTCGGCGTGGACGACCAGAGCGACGTCGTCGACGTGGATACCCCGTGCGGCGATGTCGGTCGCGACGAGTGCGGTGGCGGTGCCGTCGGAGAACGCAGCGAGGTTCCGGGTCCGGGCGTTCTGCGACAAGTTGCCGTGCATCTCGACGGCGGCGACCCCGTTCGCGTTCAGGACCTTGGCCAACTGCTTGGCCCGGTGCTTGGTTCGGGTGAACAGGATCGTTCGTCCTGGAGCCGATGCCAGGTCGATGATGACCGGGAGGCGGTCGCTGTCGGTGAGATGCAACACGTGGTGCGTCATCGTGGCGACCGGGGACTGTTCGGAGTCGACCGAGTGGGTGACCGGGTCGTGCAGGTAACGCTTCACGAGTACGGCGATGCCGTTGTCGAGCGTCGCCGAGAACAAGAGGTGCTGTGTCGTCGACGGCACGGCGTCGAGCAGTCGCTTCACGCCCGGGAGGAATCCGAGGTCGGCCATGTGGTCCGCTTCGTCGAGGACGCTGATCTCGACACGGTCGAGCTTGCAATGGCCCTGTCCGATGAGGTCCTCGAGTCGTCCGGGGCACGCGATCACGATGTCGACACCGCGGCGAAGAGCGGCGACCTGCGGATTCTGGCCGACGCCACCGAACACGGTGGTCGTGGTCATCTCCAGCGCCGCTGCGAGTGGAGAGAGCGTGCGGTCGATCTGGAGTGCGAGCTCGCGGGTGGGTGCCAGGACGAGGGCGCGCGGCCGGCCGGCCGTTCGGCGCGTGCCGCTCTCGGCGAGTCGACCGACGACGGCGAGGCCGAAGGCGAGGGTCTTTCCCGAGCCGGTGCGGCCACGTCCGAGGACGTCGCGTCCGGCCAGTGAGTCGGGCAGGGTGGACGTCTGGATCGGGAACGGCGCGTCGATGCCGTCACGAGCGAGGACGTCGCAGAGTTCGGGGAGTACGCCGAGATCGGCGAACCCCGTGGAGGGGGACATGGTGCGGGCGTGGGCCACGTGAGGAATCTCTCTGTGAAGTCCGCCGGGCGGGCATCGACCCAGAGGGGATGTGGCCAGCGGCGCAGTGCCAGAATCGGCACAGCGGGGTCACCATACCGGACTCGCGCCCGAATGTGGTGACAGCGGCATCCGCACGTTGCTGGATGTCACGGTGCTGGATGTCACGGTGCTCGTCGCTCCCACGTCGCAGTGCGCGAGACTGAGCCGCTCATGGCGCAGGGATCGTCGGGCAAGTACTCGGAGCAGTCCGGCGTCGTCGATCGCGGCGACGGCGAGGCGGGTGGTGGGGTCGCCGATCTTCTTGGCGACGTTCCCTCCGTCGTGTCGTGCGATGTGCTGGTCGTCGGGGGAGGAACGGCCGGGTTCGGGGCGGCCGTCGCTGCGGGGCGACTCGGACTGGATGTCGTGCTCGTCGAGGCGACCTCCAAGATCGGTGGTGTGATGGCGTTCTGCCCGGGAATGCCCTGGGGCGGCGCGTATCCGGCTGACCGGATCATCGGAGGGTTGATCGAGGAACTCACCGATCGGCTCGCTGCGATGGATCCGCCGGCCGCGGAGAAGCGCCCGTGCGCTCTTGCGAACTTCGGACCCGAGATCGTCTACGACCACGACGTCGCCACGCTCACCATGTTCGAGATGCTCGAGGAGGCAGGTGTCCGGCTGCGGCTCGGGGCGACGGCGGCGGTTCCGGTGATGGACGGTCCGACGATCACTGCGGTCGAGTGCTTCGATCGGCGGGGGCCGTTCACCGTGCGGCCTCGGGTCGTGATCGACTGCTCGGGCGACGGGGACCTGTCGGCCCGTGCAGGTGTCCCGTTCACCGTCGGCGATGGTGCCGGGAACATGATGGGGGTCACGATCTCGTTCTTCATGGTCGGAGTCGATGACGAGGCCGCATTCGCCGAGTCGGATCCCTACTTCACGAGGTTCGCCGCCCTCGGCGTCGCCGATGGGCGCTTGCATCCCGACCTCGCCCAGCTCTACCTGATGCGTGGCTTCCATCGGGGAACGGTGTTCTGCAACTCGGTGCACGTCCGGGGGGTCGACGGCACCGATCCCGAGGCAATCGCCCGGGCGACGCAGGAGGGACGCCGACGTTGTGCGCAGGTCGCCGAGTTCCTCCGAGCGGAGGTTCCCGGCTTCGGGACGGCGCACATGGCTCAGGTGTCGCCGACCGTCGGGGTTCGCGAGACGCGCAAACTCGAAGGCGTGTACCGGCTCACCGGCGACGACCTCGCCCGGGGGACGAAGTTCGACGATGCGATCGTGTGCTGCGACAACCCGGTCGATGACGTGATGCGGGGGTCGGGGGAGATGACCCACGATGCGAGCGTCGCCTCCGGCGACCATTACACGATCCCGTTCCGGTCGCTCGTGCCACGAGTCGTCACCAACCTCATGTTCGCCGGTCGAATCGTGTCGGCGGACCCCGTCGCGTTCGCTTCGGTTCGTGGGATGCCCCAGTGCATGGCGATGGGGCAGGCGACCGGGACGGCGGCTCACCTCGCGATCGAGCGCGGGTGCGCGGTGCAGGAGGTGGACGTGGCTCGTCTGGTGGAGGCGTTGGTTCGCCAGGGCGTCCGAGGCCTGGTCCGATCCCGAGTGTCGTCAGGGCCGTCCGGGTCGACGACGTCAGGATGACGGAGGACTGGTTCGGGCCCGATGTCCGCTGTGGATGATCGTCACCAGTGTTCCCAGTGCAGTACCTCGTCGACCGGGCGGCGTCGAACCGGACCGAACCGGCCGAGTGGGCGACCGATCGGGATGATGGCGTAGATCCCGTGGTCGTCCGGGACACCGAGCACCTTGCGGAACCGCTGCTCGTCGAACAGGTGCCAGACGGTCAACGTGGCGCCGAGGCCTTCGGCTCGCGCCGCCAGGAGGAGGTTCTGCACGGCGGGATAGATGCTCGATGCTTCGGCCATGCCGCTGGAGGTGACCGCAGCGCGACCCAGTCTGGCGAGGCGACGGGCGCCGAGTCGGCGGGCGAGCGTCACGCCCCGTCGCAGGTCGAGGAGGCTCGACGCGCTCGGGGTCGACTTCCGGTAGCAGGCGGCGATGACGAGCGGGGTCTCGTGGAAGTGATCGGCCTGGTATCGGATGGCGTCGGCCATCCGGGAGTGCCGGTCGTCGTCGAGTCCGGGGACGAGCGTGCCGGCGAGCGTTGCGTAGGTGTCGACGACCTCGCGCCAGAGTTCGGCGAGTCGTGCCATGACCTCCCTGTCGGTCACGGCGACGAAGGCGTAGTGCTGCCCGTCGGAGCCACTCGGGGCCCAGGTCGCCGCTCGGACGATCCGTTCGACGGCGTCTCGTGGGATCGGATCGGGGGAGAGTCGTCGCATCGCCCGCATCGTCGCCATCACCTCGACGATCGGCGCGTCGACGCCGACGGGGACGTCGGCCTCGGGCGGTCGGGACAGTTCGGTCGCCTCGGCGCGCGTGGTCGGGTCGGGCATGTCGCTCTCCAGTCGGATCGAGTGGTCGTCGGATCGAGTGGTCGTCAGACCGAGTGGGTGACGCCGCCGTCGACCCGGATGTTCTGGCCGGTGATGTAGCCAGCGCCTTCGGAGACGAGGAAGGCGATCGTCGCTGCGATCTCGTCGGTCGTTCCGTAGCGCTTCATCGGAACGGTGTCGCGGCGCTCGTCGGTGGCCGGAAGGCTGTCGATCCAGCCGGGGAGGACGTTGTTCATCCGGATGTTCTCGGCGGCGTACTGGTCGGCGTAGATCTTGGTGAACGCTGCGAGCCCGGAGCGGAACACGGCCGACGTGGGGAACTGGGCGATCGGTTCCATCGCCCAGGCGGTCGAGATGTTGACGATGGAACCTCCGCCCTGTGCCTGCATGATCGGGGTCACCAGCCTGGTCGGGCGGATGACGTTGAGGAGGTACACCTCCATGCCGGTGTGCCAGTCGTCATCGGTGATCTCGACGATCTGTTTGCGAGGTCCGTGGCCGGCGCTGTTGACCAGGGCGTCGACCCGGCCCCATCGGTCGACGACGCCATCGACGAGTCGGCGGAGATCGTCCTCGGAGCGGTTCGAACCGGTGACTCCGATGCCACCGAGTTCCTCGGCGAGCGCCTGGCCCTTGCCGGACGAGGAGAGCACGCCGACTGCATATCCGTCGGCGGCGAGTCGGCGAACGGTGGCGGCACCCATGCCGCTCCCGGCGGCGGTGACGATGGCGACGGGTTGGGACATCGTGGATTCCTTCGGTCGTGACGGGGCGCTGACGGTCAGCAGGTCGTGAAAAGTACCTCGGAGATCTTGCCGTGTTTCCGGGCGAGGTGCACCTGCAGCGGTCGGCCGGACGCGCGAGGACGGACGATTGCCGTGAGGTCGACCCTCGAGCCGAACCAGGTGCTCGTGAACGGGTCGGCGAGGGACGCCACGGGGTCGCGGCGGCGGGTCGTCGATGCCGATGGTCGGGGTCCGGTCAGGTCGGTGTGAGGTGCCGGTCGTTGGTCGGACCGGTCCAGTAGACGGTGCCGTCGGGGCGGATCCAGGTGCCGGTTCGATCGGGAGCGATGTCGAACGACCATCCACCCTCGTGGACGAGGTGGTGGTGGTGTTCGCAGAGCGGTGCGAGCCGGTCGAGATCGGTCGTGCCGCCGTCTCCCCAGGGGTCGACGTGGTGGATTCGGCAGTCGTCGATGCCGACCGTGCAGTCGGGGTGGCTACAGGTGCGGTTCATCGCTTCGAGTGCGGTTCGTTGCTCGGCGGTGGCGAGGCGTTTGGCGCGTCCCTGGTCGAGGACGACACCGCGCCCGTCGAGGACGACCGGGATCAGGTCGCCTTCGCACGCGAGTCGGCGGATGGTTTCGACCGGGACCGGTGTGCCGTCGTCGGTCTCGCAGAGTCCGGGGGCGTCCATCGTGAGTCGGTCGAGGTCGATGTGGACGGATATCGACGGAACTCGACGCTCGCCACCGCTGGATGTCACGAGGTCGAGCATCGCGTCGACGGTGAGCCGATTCCACGATCGAGTCGGCGGCGTGCCGGTGCCGTTGTCACGGGTGCGGATGACGTCGCGCTGTCGCTGGATCGCGGTCCAGAGTTCGCGGTCGGACACCGGATCGAGTTCGATCAGCGTCTTGTGCATGCCGGTCGATCGATCGGTCCAACGGGTGATCTTCGAGGCGGCTCGCTGCCGCTCGAGTTCGGCGGCCTCGGAGCGGGCGTCGTGGCGGTTGCGGATGTCGCGTGCGAGGTCGCGGCAGGCCCGCTGGAAGGCGTCGACCGACTGGATGGTCGCGGCTTCGAGCAGATCGGAGGCGTTGGCCGTGAACTCGGCTCGGGCCTCGTCGTCGAGGTTGCGTGTTGCGGCGGCGACGGCGTCGACGTGTCCGGATGTCACGGCTCCTTCGGTGAGGGCCGATTCGAAGCCGGGCATCGTCGTGCAGACGGTCTCCCGCTCGGCAGCCGCGGCGGCATCACGTCCCGACTGGCGACCGTGGCGGGTCAGGGTGTGCGACGGGGCTGCGGCGCGTCCCTGCTCGGCGAGTGATCGCTGGCATCGGGACACGACGACTTGGCGGGCATCGCACCACGCCTTGAGCCGGGCGATGTCGGCGGTGAGTCGGGCGAGTCCGTCGGCGTCGAGTGTCGACGGGTCGGTGTCTCGGACCGTGGTGTACACGGTGTCCGGTGGGCTGGTCATGTGTGGTTCCGATCTCGTGGTGGCGGTTGCCGGTGGCGGATCGGAGAAGTCGGACCGTGAAGCGTATCGAACGTCTGTTCGACCCACAACCTGGCATCGAGAAGTTCAGGACGGTCGATGAAGGTGGTGGGAGCCGGCGGTCGTGCGGTGCGATCGGAACCCGTCCCCGGACCACCGCCTCCGACGGGTGAGCGGTTCGCCGCCCGTTCGTCGCCTCGTCCGAGGAGGCGGATCGGATCGTCGGTCAGACCCGGGTCGTGACCCCGGACCAGCGCGCGATCTCGGCGCCGATGTCCAAGGGGGCGACGATGGCATCGGTGGCGTGGTCGCCCCAATCGGACTCCGGCACCATCCACATGACCTCGAACTCGATGCCGTCGGGGTCGCGGGCGTAGATGCTCTTCGACACTCCGTGGTCGCTCTCCCCGGCGAGTGAACCGACGTCGGTGAGGCGGGCGCGCAGTGCGGCGAGTTCGTCGATCGTGTCGACCTGCCAGGCGAGGTGGTAGAGCCCGATGCCCTTGGCCGTGGGGGCGTCACCGATGCTGAAAAGGCCGAGGTCGTGGTGGTTGTCGCTGCCCGGAGCGCGAACGAAGACGGCTCGTCCGTCGGCAACCTCCTGCACGATGGTGAAGTCGAGGACACCGCAGTAGAAGGCGGCGCTCCGGCGAGCATCGCTCACGTAGAGCACGGCGTGGTTGAGTCGTCGGATTCCGCTCATGGTTCGTAGGGTAGAACGCGGGGCCTGCAGTGAGGTCGGCCGATGAGCCGGATCAACTCGGATTGACGAGGGCTTCGGGCTGCTCAGCGCGGTCGGCGGCAGCAGCGAGTGCCTCGGCCTCGTCCTGGTCGAGGCCGATCGCGATGAGCAATCGTGCGACGACGTCGCGGATGGCCCCGTCGTCGATCGCATCGATCTCGTCGATCAAACGGCGCAGCGAAGCGATGAGCGTTCCGGTGAC